>JAEWPH010000017.1 GCA_023460715.1 Pseudomonadota bacterium
GGCGGGTGCTGCCTTCGGCCTGCACGCGGCCGGCGCGCTCGCTGTCCCACAGCACGCGGGCGCGCACGGCATCGCCCTCGGCTTCGATCTGCACCTCGGCCTGGCGCACGCCGGCGGGCGTGCCCGGGGTGCTGGCCGCCGCCTTGGGCGCGCCTTCCGCGGCGCCCTGGCCGCTGCTTTGCACGACCGTGGTGGGCGGCAGTTCGCCGGCCAGCACGCGCAGGTCGCCATCCACACGGCGCAGGCTGGCGCGGGCGCGCAGCGTGTCGCCGGCATCGACGTCCCACTGGCCGTCCAGGATCAGGTTGCCGCCCAGGCCCAGGCGCTGCAGGGCCTGCTCGCCATCGGCCATGAAGGCGTCCGCCCACGCGGTGGGCAGGCCCTGCAGCTCGCCCTGGGTGCGCAATTGCATGGCGCCCTGCGCGGTCTGTGCGTAGCGCACGGGCTGCCAGCGCAGCGTGGCCTGGCCCGGCTTGGGGCCGGCCACGGTGGCCTGGCCGGCGGAGGTTTCCACCAGCAGCGACGGCGCCAGGCGCGCGGTGAGGCTGAGCGGCTGCGTGAGCTGCACCGTCCACGGGCCGGGTCGCTGGTCCAGCAGGGCCAGCAGCTTGAGCGTGTCGATCTGCGCGCGCCATTGGCCCGGAGCGGTGCTGCCCGCCGTGGCGCGGGCCTGCAGCGTGGCGCGCTGTCCGCCCTGGCGCACTTCGCCGTCCCAGGCCAGCGTGGCCTGGGCCACGGAGCCGGCGAGTTCCGCGCGCACGTCGCGCAGCTCGATGGTCATCGGGCCCGTGGCGCCGCCCGGGCGCGGAGGCAGATCGGCCTGCAGGCGCGGTGTGCTCAGGCGGGCCTGCAGGTCGAACCGGCCGGCAGGCCCCGTGGCTGCAGGCGCTGGCCCGGCCAGCAGGCCGGCGGCGTGCAGCTGGCGCTGCAGGTCTTGCCAGCCGCCGTTCCAGCGGGTCTGCAGCTGGGCATTGCCCTGCAGCGTAATGCCCTTCAGCGCCGACTGCAGGCCGGGCAGGGATTCGATCCAGCGCTGCAGGCGCTGCGCATCGGCCAGGCGCAGGTCCAGCGAGCCGTTGCCCGCGCGGGCCGCCATCTGGCCGTCCACCTGCAGCGTGGCGCCCGGCACCGTGGCCTGCAGTTGCCCTTGGGCGGAGGGCTCGTCCAGACCGATGCGCAGCTGGCGGGCCTGCACCTCGGCCTGCAGGGCCGACAGCTGCAGCCGCGCCAGCGTGAGCTGCTCGCCGCGCCAATTGCCGTCGGCCACCAGCCGGTCCAGCCGCAGCGCCGAGACCGTGCCTCCAGCGGACCGGCGGCCGGCGCCCGCACTGCCGATGTCGGCCGTGAAGCGCACCGCACCGTCCGCGCTGCCTTCGGCCTGGGCCTTGCCGTGCAATGGTGCGCTGTCCAGGCGGCTGTAGAGCAGATCCGGGCGCAGCGCGCGCACCGTGGCGCTGCCTTGCAGGGCCCGCGTGGCGGGCGTGAAGGCGCCCTGCAGCGCCACGCTGCCTTGGCCCACGCGCACTTGGGCCTGGGGCACCGTCCAGCGGGCGCCGTCGAAGGCGGCCTGGGCCTGCACCTCGTCCACCGGCAGGCGCTGGCGGTCCCAGGGGCCGGGCACGGCGTTGCGCAGTTGGGCCGAGATGTCCCAGCCCTGGGCAGGCGGCGTACCCGCCGGGGCCGCGGTGGTCTGCGCAGAGGACGCGGGCGTGGATGCAGCGGTGGCGGCCGGTGGCACCGTGGCCGCAGGTGCCGGGGGGGCGGCCGTGGCGACCGTGGGCTGCGCGTTCACCTCGCCGCTCAGCTGGGTCACCGGGGCCTGCGGCCACAGGGCCGCCAGGTTGACCGATTGCAGGGCGGCACGCGCCTGCAGCAGCGGCTGCGGCGCCCACGGCGCGATCTGCGCCTGCACATCGGCGCGCATGGGTTCTGCCGGGACCGCGGGTGCGGAGGTCTTGCGCGCTGCGGCGGTGGCTGGCCGCGAGGCCTTGCCGGCAGGGGCCTGGGGCGTGGATGCAGCCGCCGATGCGGGAGGCTGCGCCTGGGCGGCAGACAACGGTGCCGCCTCGATCTGCGCCTGCAGCTGCAGGCGGGCCGCGGCGGTGGCGAGCGTGCCCTGGAGGGTGGCGTGCGCCTTGGCTTCGATCTCGTCGCCCTCGCCGGAAGGCGGCGGCGTGCGCACCAGGCCGTTCAGCGTGGCCTGCAGTGCCATGGGGGCCTGCGCGTCCAGCTGCACGCGGCCCGCGTAGCGGCCCTGCGCCCAGTCCAGGTTCTCGACCACCAGTTCGTGTTGCGTGCCGTTGTAGCGGTACGTGCCGGTCAGTTGGTGCACGGCGACCGGGTTGCTGCCGGCGGCCCACACGATCTCGTCTGCGCGGAACGGCAGTTCCACCTGCACGGGCAGGCGCAGTTCCTGCAGCGGCTGCGTGGGTTCGGTGCTGGCCGGTGCGTTCGCCTGCGGCGTGATCAGCACGCGGGTGGCATGCACCTCGCCCAGCTCGATCTTGCGCTGCAGTAGTGGGCCCAGGTGCCAGCCGATGCGGGCGTCCTGCACTTCCACGGCCAGGGACGGGCTGCTCCAGCGCAGCCAGCCGATGCGGCCGCCTGCGCGCAGCGATCCGCTCACGTCGCGCGTCTCCAGCGTCTGCCCCGCGGGCAGGTACATCGCCACGCGCGTCAGCGTGGCGGCCAGCGACTGGTTGCCACCGGCCCACCACCAGGCGGCGCCCAGCAGCAGGAACAGCAGCGCGAAGACGGCGGCCACGCTCCACAGCGCGATGCGCCAGCCGCGCCGGCGCCGCGGCACCGGCTGGGGGGCCACGGCGGCGGCGTACGGGTCAGGGGTGTGATGGGTCGCCATGGCCGATCAGAAGCTGAAGCCCAGGCGCAGGTGCAGGCGCACCTCCTGGCTCTTGACGCCATACGCCACGTCCGCCTGCAGCGGACCGACCGGGCTGGCCCAGCGCAGGCCGGCGCCCACGCCCACGCGGGGCTCCAGGTCGCCCGGCTTGTCGGCCACCGCGCCGGCGTCGATGAACACGGCGCTCTCGAAATCGGTGCGGTTGCCGCGCAGGGTGATGGGACGCTGCCACTCGGCGCTGGCCACCGCGAGGTAGCGGCCGCCGTACAGCGTGTCGTTGTCGGTGCGCGCGCCGATCTTGCGGTAGCCGTAGCCGCGCACGGTGGTGTCGCCGCCGGTGATGAACAGCAGGTTGGCCGGAATGTCCGCGCCGTCGCGGGCGAACACCGCGCCGCCTTCGGCGCGCAGCGCCACGCGGCTGCTGCGCCGGATGCCTTCGCCCATGTCCACCCGGCCGGTGGCGATGAACGACTGCCAGCGCAGCCGGGTGCGCACGAACGGATCGCGCTCGGGCCGCAGCGTGGTGCCCACGCCCACCTCGGCCGCAATGCCGTAGCCGCGCGTGGGGGCGGTGTTGTTGTTGAAGTAGCGCCCCGTCCAGCCGTAGTTGGCGCTGATGGCGGCACTGGAGGGCGGCGGATCGGTACCCTGGTTGGCCGATGTGTCGTACTGCAGGAAGTAGCTGCGGTCGATGTGGTCGGTGCTCTTGTTGCGCCCGCCACGCAGCTGGGTGCTGTTGACCTCGTAGCTGCCGGTGGTCTCGCGCTGCAGCTGCGCGCCGGTGAACCAGCGCCAGCCGTTCTCGCCGGGCAGGGCCGTCCATTCGGTCGAGGCCAGCTTGTTCTTGCGGTCGACCGAGAGCTTGCTCACCGCGCGCCAGCCGATGCCCGGCAGGCGGTTGTGGATGTGGTCCAGGCTGAGGCGCGGGCCGCTGTCGGTGGAGATGCCGACCCCGAACACGGCCTTCTGCAGCGGCGCCTCGCGCACTTGGGCGATCACCGGCGCAGCCTGCGGGTCCACGCCGGCCTGCGTGTCGATGGTGAGGAACACCGCGTCGTAATAGCCGCTGCTGGCCAGGCGCTGCTGGGCGTCGAGCAACTGCGACTCGCTGTAGTCGGCGCCTTCCGGCAGGCGGGCGATGCGGCGGGCGCCGTCCGGGTCGTAGCGGGTGCTGCCCTGCACGCGCAGCGCGCCGAAGCGGTACGGCGGGCCGGGCGCGTAGGTCACGTCCAGCTTGGCCTGGTTGGCGTCGGCGTCGATCTCGGCGCGGCTGTTGGCGATGCTGGCCGTGGGGTAGCGCGTGGCCTGCAGCTGGCGCAGCCCTTGCGACTTGGCGCCGTCCCAGCCCGACTGCGTGAAGGGCTGGCCGGGCTGCAGCGACCAGTCGCGCTGGATGCGGGCCTTGCGGCGCGCGAACTCCGGCGCCTCGGCCGTATCGCCGGTGAAGCGGATGTCGGCACTGGCGACCTTGGTCTGCGGCCCGGGCTCCACGGTCACGGTGATGGTGTGCGGTGGGCGGTCTGCCTCCTGCACGTCGCGCATCTCGATGGTGATGGTGGGGCTGAAGTAGCCCAGCGTGCCGAGCAGGTCGCGCGCATTGGCGTCGGCCGCGCCCAGGAGGCGGGAGAGCTCGGTGGCCTGCAGGTCGGGCAGCTTGCGAAAGCGCTGCAGCTCCATGTGGCGGCTGAGGTGCTCGCGGATGGCGTCGGGCGCTTTCACTTCGAGCGTGAAGGCGTCCGGGCCGCTGGCCGGGCCGGCATCGGTCTGCAGGGTGCCGTCGGTTTCCGCTGTCGCAGCTTCTTCGGTGCTTTTGTCACGGGAGCCGGGGAGCAGGCTGCAACCCTGCAGGGCGAGCAGGCCGCAGAGGAGCAGCAGCGCCGGCCAGCGGGCCGGCACCCCGCGTCTGGCAAAGGGGCGCAATACGTTCAAGGCAGCGAACAGGGTAAAGAGGGCAGGGCGCGAGCGCCGGACTTCCGATGCGTCCCGGGGGGATGGCAGCGACCATCGCTGCGATCATGCCCGCGCGCGCGCACAAGGGTTGTCAGACGGGGCCGCCGATCGGGCGACTCCCGGGAGGGACCGGGCCTATTGTCTACTTGGACAGCAGCCGCATGGTCTCTTCGAGCCCCTTCAGGGACAACGGGTACATGCGCTGGCCCATGAGCTGCTGGATGATGCTGATGCTCTGGCGGTACTGCCAAACGCCTTGGGGTTCGGGATTGATCCACGCGAACTTCGGGAAGGCATGCGTGAGCCGCTGCAGCCACTCGGCACCGGCTTCCTCGTTGTTGTATTCCACGCTGCCGCCGGGCTGCAGGATCTCGTAGGGGCTCATGGTCGCATCGCCCACGAAGATCAGCTTGTAGTCCTTGTTGTACTTGCGGATGATGTCCCAGGTCGGGAACTTCTCCGCGAAGCGGCGGCGGTTGTTCTTCCACATGAAGTCGTACACGCAGTTGTGGAAGTAATAGAACTCCAGGTGCTTGAATTCCGTCTTCACGGCGCTGAAGAGTTCTTCCACCCGCTGGATGTGTTCATCCATGGTGCCGCCCACGTCCATCAGCAGCAGCACCTTCACGTTGTTGTGCCGCTCGGGGACCATCTTGATGTCGAGGTAGCCGGCATTGGCCGCCGTGCTGCGGATGGTGTCGGGCAGGTCCAGTTCCAGCTCATGCCCCTCGCGCGCGAACCTGCGCAGCCGGCGCAACGCCACCTTGATGTTGCGCGTGCCCAGCTCCTGCTGGTCGTCGTAGTCCTTGTAGGCGCGCTGGTCCCACACCTTCACCGCGCTCCTGTTCTTGCCCGCGCCGCCGATGCGCACGCCCTGCGGGTTGTAGCCGCCGTGGCCGAAGGGGCTGGTGCCGCCCGTGCCGATCCATTTGCTGCCGCCCTCGTGGCGCTCCTGCTGCTCTTCGAGCCGCTTCTTGAGCGTCTCCATCAGCTCGTCCCAGTCCATCTTGGCGATGGCGGCCTTCTGCTCGGGCGTCAGCTCGCGCTCCAGCACCTTGCGCAGCCAGTCGGCGGGCACTTCCTGGCGGAAGTCGGCCACCATCTCCACGCCCTTGAAGTAGGCGCCGAAGGCGCGGTCGAACTTGTCGAAGTGCTTCTCGTCCTTGACCAGCACGGTGCGGGCGAGGTGGTAGAAGTCGTCGATGCTCCAGCCATCGTCGGATTTCGGGCCGACCACGCCGGCCTGCAGCGCTTCCAGCAGCGTGAGGTATTCCTTCACCGATACCGGCAGCTTGGCCGCGCGCATGGTGTAGAAAAAGTCGATCAGCATGGCGGTTTCCTGGGGTTCAAGCTAAATCGGCCTCTAGCGCTTATTCTTTCTGCGCATGCTGCTGCAAAAGGTATAGCAATTGGGCGCGCGCCTCGGGCCACTCGCCACTGCGCATGCTGTACATCACCGTGTCGCGGATGGTGCCGTCCCGGCGCGGCGCGTGGCCGCGCAGCACGCCGTCCTTCTTCGCGCCCAGGCGTTCGATGGCGCGCTGCGAGGCGAAGTTGTAGTTGTCGGTGCGCCAGCCCACCACGTGGCAGCCCAGCGTATCGAAGGCATGGGTCAGCAGCAACAGCTTGGCGGTGGTGTTCACGTGCGTGCGTTGCACGCGCTTGGCGTACCAGGTGTAGCCGATCTCCACGCGCTTCACGGCCGGCACGATGTCGTGGTAGCTGCTGGTGCCGATGACCTGGCCGGTGGCTTCTTCCACAACGGCAAATGCGAAGCGGTGGCCTTGGGCGCGGCCCTCCAGGGCCGTTTCGATGTAGGCGCGTGTGTCTTGGGGCTCGGGCACCGAGGTGATGCGCAGCTTCCACAGCTCGCCGTCGGCAGCGGCCGCGGCCAGGCCGGGTTCATGGGACAGAGCCAGCGGCTCCAGGCGGATGCCGCGGTCCTGCAGGGTCACGGGTTCAACGAATGCCATGGGGGGTCGGTCCTTCGGAAAACAGTTCAGGGGGTTTCGGGCTTCTTCTTGCGCGCGGCACGCCAGCGCCGGGCTCCGTGCAGGCCCAGCCCGCCGCCCAGCCCCACCAGCGCAATGCCCAGGAGGCTGGCGGCGCCGTAGCCTTCGGCAAAGATGTCGAAGCCGAGCAGGTGGCCGATCCAGTAGCCCAGCAGGGCGCCGCCCACGAAGCCCACCGCATCCGAAACGCCTTCGAGCAAGAGCCGCTGTGCATCAGCCATGGAATGTCCTTTCCGGGTGTCTTCGATTCAGCCGGTGCCGGGCGCTGCAGGCAGCCCCGTTCACCGGGCGGTGGCAGAGCCGCAGCGCAACGCGGCGGGGCTCGGAGGGTCAGCGGTTCCTCTGGTTCATGAACACCAGCTTCTCGAACAGGCTCACATCCTGTTCGTTCTTGAGCAGGGCGCCCACCAGCGGCGGGATGGCGACCTTGTTGTCGGCACTCTGCAGCGCTTGCAGCGGAATGTCCTCGGCCACCAGCAGCTTGAGCCAGTCGATCAGCTCGCTGGTGGACGGCTTCTTCTTCAGGCCGGGCAGATTGCGCACGTCGTAGAAGGTCTTCATCGCCACCGTGAGCAGCTCGCTCTTGAGGGTGGGGAAGTGCACGTCGACGATCTTCTTCATCGTCTCGGCTTCGGGGAACTTGATGTAGTGGAAGAAGCAGCGGCGCAGGAAGGCGTCCGGCAGCTCCTTCTCGTTGTTGGAGGTGATGAACACCAGCGGCCGGTGCTTGGCGCGGATCAGCTCGCGCGTCTCGTAGCAGTAGAACTCCATGCGGTCGATCTCGCGCAGCAGATCGTTCGGGAATTCGATGTCGGCCTTGTCGATCTCGTCGATCAGCAGCGCCACGGGCTGGTCGGCGGTGAAGGCCTGCCACAGCACGCCCTGCACGATGTAGTTGCGGATGTCCTTGACGCGCTCGCTGCTGTCCGCGTCGCCCAATTGGCTGTCGCGCAGCCGGCTCACGGCGTCGTATTCATACAGGCCCTGCTGCGCCTTGGTGGTGGACTTGATGTGCCACTGCAGCAGCGGCATGCCCAAGCCGGCCGCGACCTCTTCGGCCAGCATCGTCTTGCCGGTACCGGGCTCGCCTTTGACGAGCAGCGGCCGTTGCAATGTAATGGCCGCATTCACGGCCAGCATCAGGTCTTGGGTGGCGACGTAATTCTCGGAACCTTGGAATTTCATGGGCCTTGAATAGGGTAATCGTTGATAAAGGAGGTGGACGACCCCCTCCTATAATTCTTCTCATTAGAGAGACAACCACCACGGGATTGTGCGCGCAAAATGAACAGAACACTGACCACGATATTCGGGCTGACTGTCGCTTGTGCGACCGGTTTCGCGGGGGCCCAGGAAGTCAAGGGCGACGCACAGGCCGGTGAGAAAAAGGTCTCGATGTGCATCGGCTGCCACGGCATCCCGGGCTACCAGGCGAGCTTTCCCGAGGTGCACAAGGTGCCCATGATCTCGGGCCAGGGCGGCAAGTACATCGCCGCCGCGCTGGACGCCTACAAGAAGGGCGACCGCAAGCACCCCACCATGCGCGGCATCGCCGACTCGCTGTCCGAGCAGGACATCGCCGATGTCTCCGCCTATTACGAAGCCCACGGCAAGAAGGCCGGCGAGCCGCCCGCTCAGCCGTCGCGCCAGCCCAGCGCACAGGTCCAGGCGCTGCTGCAGAAGGGCGCCTGCGTGTCCTGCCACGGCGCCAACTTCGCCAAGCCCATCGACCCGTCGTACCCCAAGATCGCCGGCCAGCATGCGGACTACCTGTATGTGGCGCTCAAGTCGTACAAGACCGAGAAGAACCAGAACGTGGGCCGCTCCAACGCGGTCATGGCCGGCATCGCCAAGCAGTTCACCAATGCCGAGCTGAAGGCGCTGGCGGGATATATCGGCTCGCTGGACGGCGACCTGCAGGTGGTGCCGCAGCCGCGCTTCCGCTGACGCCGCCGCGGCGGCTACGCTGCACAAAAAACAGGGCCCTTCGCGGGCCCTTTTTCATGGGAGCAGCGGTATCGGGTAAGCACCTGTGCCGTCTGCCTCTGGCGTCGCCGGCACCGCGCAAGCCTCAGGCTTCGGGCGGGATCTGGCGGTCCGATACGTCCAGCAGTTCGAGCGGCACCGGGCGGCCGAAGCAGTAGCCCTGGGCGGCGGCGCAGCCCATGGCGCGCAGCCGGCGCGCCTGGGCTTCCGTCTCCACGCCCTCGGCCACCACCTGCACGCCGAAGCCTTCGGCCATGCTGAGCACGGCGGCCACGATGGCTGCGTCCTGGGGCGAGTCGAGCAGCTTGCGCACGAAGCTCTGGTCCACCTTCAGGCAGTCGAAAGGCAGCCGGCTCATATACGCCAGAGAGGCGTAGCCGGTGCCGAAGTCGTCGATGGCCACCTTGACGCCGAGCGCCCGGATGGCCGCCAGGCGCGATTGCGTCAGGGCGTCGTCTTCGATCAGCACCGATTCGGTCAGCTCCAGCGTCAGCTGCTGCGCGGGCAGCCCGCAGGCCTGGAGCAATTGCCGCAGGCGCAGCGGAAAGTCGGACTGGATCAGCTGGCGGGCCGAGACGTTGACGTGCAGCTCGAAGTCCGCGGGCAGCTGGGGCAGCCGCTGCGCGATGGCCTGCGTGGCATGGCGCAGCACCCAGTCGCCCAGCGCCAGGATGAGGTCGGACTCTTCTGCTACGGGAATGAACACCCCGGGCGGCACCATGCCGCGGGCCGGGCTGTTCCAGCGCAGCAGGGCCTCGGCGCCGGTCACGCGGCCGGTGGCCAGGTGGATGACGGGCTGGTAGTGCACCAGGAACTGGTGCTTCTCCAGCGCCTGCCGTAGCTCAGAGGCCAGGCGCGCCCGCTCCACCGACTGCGCCACCATGCCGGCTTCGAACACCACGCACTGGTTGCGTCCCCGGCGCTTGGCGTCGCCCAGTGCGATGCTGGCGTTGCGCAGCCAGTCGGTCAGCTCGTCGCCGCGCATCTCGCCGCTGACCACGCCGACCGAGGCATTGAGCAGCACCTCGTCGGCGCCGGCGGTGAAGGGCGTGGCGAACAGGCCCAGCACCGCCCGGCCGATGGCCTCGTCGGACACGCCTTCCATGTCCAGGTGCAGCAGCGCGAACTCGTCGCTGCCCAGCCGGGCGATCAGCACCGGCTGGGGCATGCGTTCGCGCATGCGCTCGGCAATGGCCTGCAGCAACCGGTCACCGGTGCCGAACCCTACGCTGTCGTTGACGGCGCGGAAGGCGTCCAGCCCGACCAGGCTGAGCGCGGCGCGGCGCGGCTCTGTCCAGGCCGCGCGCTCCAGCAGCCCGCGCCGGGTGAGCAGCTGCGTGAGCTGGTCGGTGAGCAACTGCTCCTGCAGTTGCCGGAACGAGTGCTGCAGCCGCTCGGCCATCTGGTTGAACGCCTGGATCAGCACCGAGGGCTCGCGCAACGCGCTGCGCAGCGGCAGGCCCGACTCCCATTCGCCGCGCGCCAGCCGGTTGGCGGCGTCGGTGGTGAGCTGGATGGCGCGCACCACGCGCTGCAGCACCCACAGCCCGAGCAGCAGGCCCAACAAGGCGATGCCGACGGAGGCGAAGGTGGAACGGCGCATCGACTGCCGCGTCTCGCCCAGCAGGTCCGATTCGGGCAGCAGCACCACGATGCGCCAGTCCAGGCCACGCGGGTCGCCGAAGTGCGAGACACGGCCGTAGTAGACGGCGCCCTCCAGTGCCAGGCGGAAATCGTTCGCCTCGTCTCCGCCGGCCTCGCCCAGGTGCTGTGCGGCGGCGCGGACCTGCGGGCTGGGGCTGTCCGACGCCATCAGCCGTTCGTACTCGGCCTGCGGGCCGCGGCGGGCGCCCAGCACGGAGCCCGGCTCGGAATGGGCCACCAGCCGCCCCGCACCGTCCACCACGAAGATGTGGCCATGGCCGCGTAGCGGCTCCTGGCGCAGGAAGCGGTTGAGGCTGTCGAGCCGGACCTCGGCCTGCGCCACGCCGATGAACACACCCTGCACGAACACGGGCGTGGTGGCCGACACGATCACGTCGCCGCGCTCTCCCACCGTGGTGTAGATGGGCGACCAGACGGATTCGCCGCGGTGCTGGGCGTGCACGTACCAGGGCCGGGCGCGCGGGTCGTAGCCGGGCACGGTGAGCGCGTCCTGCGTGGGCGTGGCGTCCTGGTAGATGCGGGTGACGTCCTGCGTATGGCGATCCTTGAGGATGAGACGAAAACGGCCTTCATCGCGCCGGATGGCCGCATAGTCGCCGTCGCGGTCGCCGAAGCCCAGCAGCCCGATCTGCGCGCGGTCGCCGTACAGGTCGGTGAAGATGCCGCGCAGGTGCTCCTGCACGGCCTGCAGGTCGCCCGGCTGGTAGAGGCCGTGCCGCGCGATGGAGTCGGCCAGCGTGCGCTGGATCTGGAAGGGTGGCTCCAGGAACACCGCCAGCCGGTTGCGCGAGGTGGTGGTGATGGCGTCGATGAGGCGTGCGCTCTCCTGGTCGATCAACTGGTCGATCTGCCGGTGCTGCGCCAGCGTGAGCAGCGCCACCGTGGCCGCTAACACCAGCGCCACGGGCACGCCGATGGCGATGCGCAGGGGAATCTGCAGGCGGTGGCGCATCAAGGCGCAGGCGCCGGCGCCGGCGCAGCGGCCAGGCACCAGGAAAGGCGGGCGGGCGGCAGGACCACGGCAGGCCAGGTGGTGAGGGGGAGGGCGCCGGGTCAGTCGCGCGTGGCGCGGCGCTGCACGCAGGCGATGTAGGCGTCGCCGTCGGGCGGGCGCCCGGCGCGCTGGCTTTCCCAGAGCATCTGGCCCAGGCATTCCATGGCGGCGTGGTGGGCGTCCTTGAGCGAATCCAGGCGCGCGGCCAGCAGCTCGACCGCCTGGCGGATGCCGCGCGGCTGGTCGATGCTGCACTGCTCGCTGATTGACAGGTGCATCGACAGGTGCAGGAAGGGGTTGGTCTGGCCGGGCGGATCGTCGTAGTTGCGGGCCAGGGCGGCGTCGACGTCCGACAGGTCGGCGTGGTATTCGGGGTGTTCGTCGATCCAGAGGCTTGCCAGGGTTTCGATGGCCTCCATCGGCTGGCCGGCGCGGGACTTGGCATAGACGGCGCAGAAGAAGCGCCGTACGTCGGCTTGGGACGGATTGAACATCACGGCAGATTAGCACGCCGGGCCTGCGCTTTTAGCGCGCCCGCCCCTGGGGAGCCGGCGCTGCTGCCCTCTGGCCGGGCACCGTGTTGTTAAAAAACCATAGCAGCTGGCGCTTGACTGTAAAGGGATTCAGGCATTAATCCCTTGATAAAGCTTATGTATCAAGCGCAAGGTGCTATGGTTTTTGAAGAATGTCCCTGCCCGCTTGGTGCGGGAGGCTCCGCGGGCCGCGGTCTGCGATGCGGCTGTGTCCTACGCGCCTTGGCGTTTCGGCTCCTTACAGTCGGGCACCTTGTTTTTGAGCCTCCCGACGAAAGGATCCCCCATGACCGCACTGCGCATCATCGGAGCCGCGCTGCTGATCCTCGGCCTGGCCGGCTTCCTGACCGGCGGCTTCAGCTTCACCAAGGAAACCACGCACGCCCAGCTCGGGCCGCTGCAGCTGTCGGTGCAAGAGAAAGAGTCCGTCAACGTGCCCCAGTGGCTGAGCATCGGCGCCATGGTGGCCGGCGCCGTGGTGCTGGTGCTGGGGTTTCGCAAGCGCTGAGCCCGCCGGTCCTGCCGCGGTGGGAAGAGGGCTGGGGTACCCGCCCCGTAGAATCGCCGCCGTGCCGGCACTGCCCCGCCAGCACCCGGCTGGCCGGCACGCTGCGCCTGCCCCGGGGCGGTGCTTTCTTTCCCCGTTCCGTGGTGGCCGATCATGTCCTTTCCTGCCGTCTTCCGCCTCGCCTGCGCCGGCGTTCTCGCCCTCGCGGGCACGCTGCCCGCGTTCGCAGACAGCTTCGTTTCCAGTGCCTCGAGCGCTGGCTCGGCCTCCAGCGGCAGCGTGTCCGATTCGCTGAAGGGCTCCAGCAACAGCTCGCATGACGCCGTCGCCGATGCCGACTACCGCATCACCGACGTGGCGGCCGCGCCCGACCGCCCGGGCTTCGTGCGCGTCGCCTTGCAGCCGCCGGCCGGCGACGCGGTGCTGCTGGAGCTGCCCGAGGCCGTCTTCGCTCCGCAGCAATTGGCCGTGGGCGACACCGTGCGGGCCGAGCGCCGCGTATACGGCGTGCAGTTCGCGCGCGGCGATACGGGCGAGGCCTTCTTCCTGGTGCTGGCCGACGACTGGCATGGCGGGTTGGCGCCGCGCCCCGTCGGCCGCTCATGAGCATCTGGCGGCGCGCCGCCGCCGTGCTGCTGGGGTGTGCGGCCTGCGCCATCGCCGCTGCAGCGCAGGCGGGAGGTTGGCCCGATGTCTGCCGCACCACCACGCCCCTGAGCGCGGCCGACCAGGACCGGCTGCTGCGCCTGTCCGCCGTCCTGCGCCAGACCCTGGAGGACAGCGGCGCGCCGGCGGTGCTCATCAGCCGGGCGGGGCTGGATCTCTCGCGCTTCGGCATCCGTTACTCCCATGCCGCCATCGCCTGGCGCAACGAGCGCGGCGAGTGGAGCGCCCGCCAGCTGTACTACGACTGCGCGGCCGGCCAGCCCCGCTTGTATGACCAGGGCCTGGCCGGCTTCGTGATGGGCATGGACGCGCCGCAGCGCAGCTACCTGTCGGTCGTGCCGCTGCCGGGGCCTGCGGGCGAGACCGTGCGCGGCGCGCTGCTCGACGCCCCGCGCGCCATGCGCCTGCTGGCCGCGCGCTACAGCGCCAACGCCTATGCCTACGGGCTGGACTACCAGAACTGCAACCAATGGGTGGTGGAGCTGCTGGCCACCGCGTGGGGCGCTCTGCCCGACGGCCCCGACCTGCGCGCCCGTGCCCAGGGCTGGCTGCGCGGCGCCGGCTATGCGCCCGAGCCGGTGCATGTGGATTCGCATGCGCTCATGTTCGCCGCCGGCTTCGTGCCGCTGCTGCATCTGCGCGACCACCCCGAGGACGACCGCTATGCCCTGCGGCTGCACATGAGCCTGCCCGCCACGGTAGAGGCCTTCGTGCGCCAGCGCCTGCCGCAGGCCGAGCGCACCGAACTGTGCCTGGCGCACGATGGCGTGGTGGCGCACGCGGGCTGGACGCCGCTGGGCGATGGCTGCCGCCCGGGCGAGGGCGACCGGCTGCTGCCGCTGCCCTGAGCGGCCGACCGCGCGCCTCGGTGCCTCAGCGCCGCCGCGTGCCCAGCGTGCGCGAGATGGCCTGCGAGGCCTGCAGCAGCGCGGGCAGCAGGCGTTCCTGCATCACCTCCGCGCTGGTGCGGTTGGCCTGGCCGCTGATGTTGAGCGCCGCCACCGTGTGGCCCGCGCGGTTCTTGAGCGGCGCGGCGATGGAGATCAGGCCTTCCTCCAGCTCCTGGTTCACCAGGCACCAGCCCTGCTGGCGCGCCTGCGCGATGCGGGCGAGCAGGGCCTCGTCGTCCAGCACGGTGTGCTGCGTGTGGGCCACCCGGGGGACGGTCTGCAGGCGCTGGCGCAGTTCGTCCTCGGGCAGGGCGGCCAGCAGCGTGCGGCCCAGCGACGTCCAGAACGCGGGCAGGCGCGAACCCACGCCCAGATTGGTGCTCATGATCTTGTGCGTGTGCACGCGCAGCACGTAGACGATGTCCAGCCCGTCGAGCACGGCGGCCGAGCAGGACTCGTGCACCTGGTCCACCAGCGCTTCCATCACCGGCTCGGCCAGGTCCCAGATGGGCATGGAAGAGAGGTAGGCAAAACCCAGATCGAGGATGCGCGGCGTCAGGCAGAACAGCCGGCCGTCGCTCTCCACATAGCCCAGCGTCTGCAGCGTGAGCAGGATGCGCCGCGCGCCTGCGCGGGTCAGGCCCGTGGCGGCCGCCACCTCGCTCAGCGTCTGCTGCGGCGCCTGGGCGTTGAACGAGCGGATGACCTCCAGCCCCCGCGCGAACGACTGCACATAGCTGTCGCCGGGCCTAGGGTTATCACTAGTCTCCAGGGGGGTGTCACTCATGGGCTTTCGTCCTAAAATTCATTATACGAACAAATGTTCGATATGCGAACAATCGGCCGGTGCGAATCGAGCGGATTGTCCCCTCGGTCTCTCTCCCCTTCCCAAAGACATGATCAACAAGATTGCGGAATCGGTCGCCCAGGCGCTAGCAGGGGTACAGGACGGCGCCACGGTGCTGATCGGCGGCTTCGGCACGGCCGGCATTCCGGGCGAGCTCATCGACGGCCTGATCGCCCACGGTGCGCGCGACCTGACGGTGGTGAACAACAACGCCGGCAACGGCGACACGGGCCTGGCTGCGCTGCTCAAGGCCGGCCTGGTGCGCAAGATCATCTGCAGCTTTCCGCGCCAGGTGGACAGCTGGGTGTTCGACGAGCTGTACCGCAGCGGCAGGCTGGAGCTGGAACTGGTGCCCCAGGGCAACCTGGCCGAGCGCATGCGTGCTGCGGGCGCCGGCATCGGCGCCTTCTTCTGCCCCACGGCCTACGGCACCGACCTCGCCAAGGGCAAGGAAACGCGGGAGATCGACGGCAAGCACTACGTGCTGGAGTACCCCATCCACGGCGATGTGGCCCTCATCAAGGCCGAGAAGGGCGATCGCTGGGGCAACCTCACGTACCGCAAGTCGGCGCGCAACTTCGGCCCGGTGATGGCGACCGCTGCCAAGCGCGCCATCGCCACGGTGCACGAGATCGTCGAGCTGGGCGGGCTGGACCCCGAGGCCATCGTCACCCCCGGCATCTACGTGAGCCAGATCGTGCGCATCGAGCGCACCGCCACCCAGGCGGCGGGTTTCAAGAAATCGGCATGAAATCGGCCTCCAGCGCAGAAGGAATAAGCGTGAGCAGCTATCAAAGACGTAGTAAGGATGAACTGGCCGCCCGCGTGGCGCAGGACATCCACGAAGGCGCGTACGTGAACCTGGGCATCGGCCAGCCGACCCTGGTGGCCAACCACATCCCTGCCGACCGCGAAGTCATCCTGCAAAGCGAGAACGGCATCCTGGGCATGGGCCCCGCGCCCGCGCCCGGCCAGGAGGATTACGACCTGACCAACGCCGGCAAGCAGCCCGTCACGCTGCTGGCGGGCGGCGCCTACTTCCACCATGCCGACAGCTTCGCCATGATGCGCGGCGGCCACCTGGACATCTGCGTGCTGGGTGCCTTCCAGGTCAGCGCCACGGGCGACCTGGCCAACTGGAGCACGGGCGAGCCGGGCGCCATTCCTGCCGTGGGCGGCGCCATGGACCTGGCCATCGGCGCCAAGCAGACCTGGGTGATGATGGATCTGCTGACCAAGCAGGGCCAGTCCAAGATCGTGCCGCAGTGCACCTACCCGCTCACCGGCATCGGCTGCGTCAAGCGCATCTACAGCGACCTGGCGACGATCGAATGCACGCCCACGGGCCTGAAGCTGATCGACGCCGTGCCAGGCCTGGAGCACGCCGAGCTTGAACGCCTGGTCGGCCTGCCGATCCAGCCCGCGCAGGTCTGACCTGGCGGCCGCCGGGCACCGCCCGGCCGTCCCGACCCCCCATCTTTCTGGAGACACGCATGACCACCCCCCAAGCCTTCATCTGCGACGCGATCCGCACGCCCTTCGGCCGTTATGGCGGAGCCCTGTCCAGCGTGCGCACAGACGACCTGGGCGCGATCCCGATCAAGGCGCTGATGGAGCGCAACCCGGGCGTGGACTGGGCGGCCGTGACCGACGTGCTCTACGGCTGCGCCAACCAGGCGGGCGAAGACAACCGCAATGTGGCGCGCATGTCCGCGCTGCTGGCCGGCCTGCCGCTGGAAGTGCCCGGCGCCACGCTCAACCGCCTGTGCGGTTCGGGCCTGGACGCGGTGGGCACGGCCGCGCGCGCCATCAAGTCGGGCGAGGCGGGCTTGATGATTGCGGGCGGCGTGGAAAGCATGAGCCGCGCGCCCTTCGTCATGCCGAAGGCCGAAACGGCGTTCAGCCGCAACAACGCGGTGTACGACACGACGATCGGCTGGCGCTTCGTCAACAAGCTGATGAAGGCGCAGTACGGCGTGGATTCCATGCCCGAGACGGCCGAGAACGTGGCCACCGACTTCGGCATCGAGCGCGAGGCGCAGGACCGCATGGCCCTGGCCAGCCAGCTCAACGCCGTGGCCGCCATCGAGGCCGGCCACCTGGCGCGCGAGATCGTGCCCGTCACCATCCCCCAGAAGAAGGGCGACGCCATCGTGGTGAGCCAGGACGAGCACCCGCGCTCCACCAGCCTGGAGGCGCTGGCCAAGCTCAAGGGCGTGGTGCGGCCGGACGGCACGGTGACCGCCGGCAACGCCAGCGGCGTGAACGACGGCGCCTGCGCGCTGCTGCTGGCCGATGAAGCCAGCGCCGCCAAGTACGGCCTCAATCCGCGGGCCCGCGTGGTCGGCATGGCCACGGCCGGCGTGGCGCCGCGCATCATGGGCTTCGGCCCCACGCCCGCCACCCAGAAGGTGCTGGCGCAGACGGGCCTGACCATCGACCACCTGGACGTGATCGAACTGAACGAAGCCTTCGCCGCCCAGGGCCTGGCCGTGCTGCGCGCGCTGGACATCCAGGACGACGACGCCCGCGTCAACGCCTGGGGCGGCGCCATCGCCCTGGGCCACCCGCTGGGCGCCAGCGGCGCCCGCCTGGTCACCACCGCCGTCAACCGCCTGCACGAACACGGCGGCCAGTACGCGCTGTGCACCATGTGCATCGGCGTGGGGCAGGGCATTGCGGTGATCCTCGAGCGCGTCTGACGCGCACCACTGCGCACGGAGGAACCCTCTTGTCCATCACCACGATCAACACGTCACAAGGCGCCTTCCGCGTCGCCATCGACGGGCCGGACGGAGCGCCCGTGTTGGTGCTGTCCAACTCGCTCGGCACAACGCTGGAGATGTGGGACGTCCAGGCCGCGCATCTCTCGGCCACCCACCGCGTGCTGCGCTACGACACCCGCGGCCACGGCGGCAGCGTGCTCTCGCCTGGCCCGTATACGTTCGACCAGCTGGGCGGTGACGTCATCGCGTTGCTGGATGCGCTGCGCATCGAGCGCGCCAGCTTCTGCGGCATTTCCATGGGCGGCTTCACCGGCCTGTGGCTGGGCGTGCATGCGCCGCAGCGTCTGAACCACCTGGTAGTAGCCAACAGCGCTGCCAAGATCGGCACGGCAGAGGGCTGGGCCGCGCGCGCCGCCCTGGTGCGCGACAAAGGCGCGGCCGCCATGGCCGAGCTGGCCGCCTCGTCGCCCAGCCGCTGGTTCACGGAGACTTTCACGGCGGCGCAGCCCGCCGTAGTGCAGCGTGCGCAGGGCTGGATCGCCGGCATTGCGCCGGAAGGCTATGCCGCGTGCTGCGAAGCGCTGGCGCAGGCCGACCTGCGCAACGCCATCGCTGCCATCGCTGTGCCCACGCTGCTGATCGCCGGCAGTGCAGACCCGGTGACCACGGTGGCCGATGCGCAGGCCATGCAGGCCGCCATCCCGGGATCGCAGCTCGCCGAGTTGCCGGCCTCGCATTTGTCCAACCTGGAGGCGCCCGACGCCTTCAACGCCGCGCTGGCCGGCTTTCTGGCGCGCTGAGGCCCATCGCACATGAGTCTGCAGCAGCCCACCAACCCCCGCTGGCAGCGCCGGCCCGACGGCTCCACCTGGGGCGACTTCGGTCCCAACGACCAGCTCGGCCGCCTGAACCTGCTCACGCCCGAGAAGGTGCGCCAGGGCGTGGCCGAGGTGCACGAAGGCCTGGCCTTCGCCCTCAGCCTGCCGCTGGACTACCCCGGCGGCAATGCGCTCAACCCCAACCGCAATCCGCCGGTGCTGCGGCCGCTGCTGCGCAAGGGCCTGGTCAACTTCAACTGCCTGCTGGGCGGGCTGGAAGAGGGCCGCACCGATGTGCTGTCGGACGATCTGGCCATCCTGCACCTGCAATATTCGACACAGTGGGACGGCCTGGCGCACGCGGGCTCGATGTTCGACGCCAACGGCGATGGCCTGCCCGAAGCGCTGTACTACAACGGCTACGCCGCGGGCCGCGACATCGTCGGCCCGAGCGATGTGCGCGATGCCGGCGTGCCCGCCGCGCCGGGCGCTGCGGTCAGCACTTCGGCTGCGCATGCGCTGGGCATCGAAGGCATGGCCCGCACGGGCGTGCAGGGCCGCGGCGTGATGGTCGATCTGCGCGCGCACCTGGGCGATGCCCGCACGGTGGTGGGCTACGACACGCTGATGCGCGTGCTGGACGCCGACCGCGTGGCCGTGGAGCCGGGCGACATCGTCTGCCTGCACACCGGCTTTGCCGACGTGGTGCTGGGCATGCGCAAGCACCCGGACCCGGCCGTGCTGGCGGGCAGCTGCGCGGTGCTGGACGGGCGCGACGAGAAGTTGCTGCAGTGGATCACCGACAGCCAGCTGGCCGCCATCGCCGCCGACAACTATGCGGTGGAGGCCTTCCCCGCCAACGCCGGTGCTGCCGCGTGCTGCGCCGCGCTGCCGCTGCACGAGCACTGCCTGTTCAAGCTGGGCGTGCACCTGGGCGAGCTGTGGCATCTGACGCCGCTGGCCGCCTGGCTGCGTGAACGCAGCCGCTACCGTTTCTTGCTGACGGCGCCGCCGTTGAATCTGCCCGGGGCCATCGCCTCGCCCGTGACGCCGGTTGCCACTGTGTAGGCCGTCCGTCACCCCGTCCCTGCGGTGCGCACCGCAGGGAATCCCTTCCACCCGCCGCCCGACCGGCGTTCGTTAGGTGCCGCTTTTGCGTGCGCCGGGAGACTGCTGTGCCTTTCATCATCGAAACCTTCGACAAACCCGGACACCAGCATGTGCGCCAGGCCACGCGCGCCGCGCACCTGGAGTTTCTGGACCAGCACAAGGCGCTGCTGCTGGCCTGCGGCGCCAAGCTGGCCGACGACGGCACCGACCTGGGCGGCGGCCTGTACGTGGTGGCGCTGGACTCGCGCGAAGAGGCGCAGCGCTTCATCGAATCCGACCCGTTCCACACCGCGGGCCTGTTCGAGCGGGTGACGCTCACCCGCTGGCGCAAGGCCTATGTCGGCGGCCAGTGCTTCCTCTGAGCGGCCTGTGCCCTACCTTCCTGAAGAACCAAGAAAGAGACCTTCCATGACCACCACCGCGTCTGCGCTCGAACGCGTTCTCATCACCGGCGGCGGCGCCGGCATCGGTGCCGCCACGGCCGAGCGCTGCCGCGCCGACGGCTACGAGCCCGTCATCATTGACCGCACCGTGGGCCATGTGCCCGGCGGCATCCAGGCCGACCTGTCCGATGTGGAGGACACTGCCCGCGCCCTGCAGGAAGCGCTGGCCGGCGGCCCCATCACCCGCCTGGTGAACAACGTGGGCATCGTGGTGCCGGCGGAGGCAGCCGAACAGACGCTGGAGCAGTTCGATCTGGCCGTGGCGCTGAACCTGCGCTGCAGCCTGCAGTGCATGCAGGCGCTGCTGCCGGGCATGCAGGCAGCGGGCTTCGGCCGCATCGTGAACATGTCGTCCCGCGCGGCCCTGGGCAAGGAACTGCGCACCGCGTATTCGGCCACCAAGGCCGGCCTGATCGGCATGACCCGCGTGTGGGCGCTGGAGCTGGGCCGCCACGGCATCACGGCCAACGCCATCGGTCCCGGGCCCATCCGCACCGAGCTGTTCGACCGCGCCAACCCCCCCGATGCGCCGCGCACGCAGGCCATCATCGAATCCGTGCCGGTCAAGCGCGTGGGCACGCCCGACGACGTGGCGCATGCCGTGTCGTACCTGCTGGATGCGCGCACCGGCTTCGTCACCGGCCAGGTGCTCTACGTCTGCGGCGGCATGACCGTTGGCGTAGCCGGTGTGTGATAGCCACACCCCCCTGAGTGGCTGCGCCGCTTCCCCCCGCTCTCGCCGTGCTGCGCACAGCGGGCAGGGGGACGACGCCGGCGGCCGGGCGAAGCCCGTTCCACGGCGTCTGCTGGCTTGGCCTGCTCCGCGGCCTTCTGACGGGTGGCGCCGTGCCGGTTCCGTAAGCCGCCCGTTGGGGCGCTGAAGCGATTCCTCTTCTCTCATTCATCCCATAACAGCGAGACAAGTTCTTCCATGTCGAAAATCACTGCCTTCTTCACTGAACTGATGCGGCGCTATCTGCCCGATCCGTTCGTCTTCGCGATCATGCTCACGCTGCTCACCATGGCGCTGGCCTTCGGTGTGGAAAGCCGTCCGATCAACGACGTGGTGCAGGACTGGGGCAAGGGCTTCTGGAGCCTGCTGGCCTTCACCACGCAGATGGCGGTGATCCTGGTGATGGGCTATGTGCTGGCGGCTGCGCCCATCGTGGACCGGTTTCTCAACCGCATCACCACCTATGTGCACACGCCGCGCCAGGCGATCATCGTGGCCACGCTGGTGGGCTGCGTGGGCAGCTACCTCAACTGGGGCTTCGGCCTAGTGATCGGCGGCATCATGGCGCGCAAGCTGGCGCTCAAGGTCAAGGGCGTGCACTACCCGCTGATCATCGCGGCGGCCTACACGGGCTTCACCATGTACAGCCTGGGCTTCTCGGCCACCATTCCCGTGCTCATCTCCACCAAGGGCCATGCCTTTGAAAGCACGATGGGGCTGATTCCGCTCACGCAGACCATCTTCTCCGCGCCCATCCTGCTGACCAGCCTGGCCGTGCTGATCGCGCTGCCGCTGCTCAACGCCACCATGCACCCGAAGCAGGGCGAGAAGGTCGTCGAGCTGGACCCGGCCACCGTGGTCGACGCCAAGCCCGCCAGCGCCGAGAGCGTGATGGGCGACGAGAAGACGCTGGCCTGGCGCCTGAACCACAGCCGCGTGCTGAGCCTGCTGATCGGCCTGTGCGGCATGGCGTATGTGGCCATCCACTTCATCCAAGGCGGCAACCTCGATCTGAACATGATCAACTTCTTCATCCTGTTCCTGGGCGTGCTGCTGCTGGGCACACCGATGGCCTACGTGGAGAAGGTCAACGAAGGCGTGAAGACCATCGGCGGGATCATTCTGCAGTTCCCGTTCTACGCCGGCATCATGGCCATCATGCATGGCTCGGGGCTGGTGGAGTCCATCGCCCACGTCTTCGTGAGCGTGTCCACCGTCGACACGCTGCCGCTGTGGGGCCTGATCAGCTCGTTCGTCATCAACTTCTTCGCGCCCTCGGGCGGCGGCCACTGGGTGCTGCAGGGTCCCTTCATGATCAACGCGGCCACCACGCTGGGCGCATCGCAGGCGCAGACGGCCATGTCGGTGATGCTGGGCAACGGCTGGAACGACCTCGTGCAGCCCTTCTGGATCCTGCCGGCGCTGGCCCTGTCCAAGCTCAAGCTCAAGGACATCATGGGCTACACGGTGGTGTCGATGCTCCTGGTGGGCGCCATCTACGCCGTGACCATGCTGGTCTGGCCGCACCTGTGATTCCCGTTCCCTTTTTTCATCCTCTTTTTCAAGGAGAACTCCATGCTGTTCATGGCTGAAATGATCGTGCAGATCCCGCCCACGCTGGCCCCCGACGTGGTGGACGAGATCAAGGCCAAGGAGAAGGCGTATTCGCAGCAGCTGCAGCGCGACGGCAAGTGGCGCCACCTGTGGCGCGTGGTGGGCGAATACGCCAACGTCAGCATCTTCGACGTGGCCAGCAACGACGAGCTGCACACCCTGCTGAGCGGCCTGCCGCTCTTCCCGTACATGCAGATCAAGGTCACGCCGCTGGCCAACCACCCGTCGTCCATCGTGCAGGAATAAGCCAGGCAAACATCCAGCCACCGCGCTGCTCTGCAGCCACCCCGAGCCCCTTCTGGCGGGCATAGCACCCGCCAGGTTTTTCATCCATAAGAGATCCGAGGAAACAACGACATGTCCGCATTCCGCTTCAATACCCGCCGCACCGTTCTGGCCGCCGCCCTGGCCGCCACCGCTGGCGCCATCGTCCCCGCAGCCGCCTTCGCGCAGCAGGCTTACCCCAACAAGATCATCACCATCATCGTGCCGTTCGCGGCCGGTGGCACCACCGACATCCTGGCGCGCGTGATCGCCCAGGGCCTGACCACAGAGCTGGGCCAGTCGGTGGTGGTGGACAACCGTGCCGGCGCCGGCGGCAACATCGGCGGTCAGATGGCTGCGCGCGCGCCTGCCGACGGCTACACGCTGTTCATGGGCACGGTGGGCACGCACGCCATCAACGCGGCGCTCTACAAGAAGATGCCGTTCGATCCGATCAAGGACTTCGCGCCCCTGACGCGCGTGGCGAACGTGCCCAACCTGCTGGTGGCCAACCCGTCGCAGCCGTACAAGACGGTGCAGGAACTGATCGCCTACGCCAAGGCCAACCCGGGCAAGGTGAACTTCGGTTCCTCGGGCAGCGGCAGCTCCATCCACCTGTCGGGCGAGCTGTTCAAGAGCATGGCCAAGGTGGACATGCAGCACGTGCCCTACAAGGGCAGCGCACCGGCCGTGACCGATCTGCTGGGCAACCAGATCGGCATCATGTTCGACAACATGCCCTCGGCCATTCAGCACGTGCGCTCGGGCAAGCTGCGCCCCATCGCCGTCACGACGGTCAAGCGTTCGCCCGAGCTGCCGGACGTGCCGACCATCGCCGAAGCCGGCGTGCCAGGCTATGAAGCCACGTCGTGGTTCGGCATGTTTGCGCCCTCCAACACGCCCGCGCCCATCGTGGCCCAGCTGAACAAGGCCCTGGTCAAGGTGCTGGCGCAGCCCGACATCAAGAAGAAGATCAACGAACAGGGCGCCGAGACCGCCGGCGAAACGCCCGAGCAGTTCGCCGCCTTCATCCAGAAGGAAGCCGTGAAGTGGGGCAAGGTGGTGAAGGAGTCGGGCGCGAGTGTGGACTGATTTGCTATAGATAATGTAGCTAATTGCGCTTTATCCATAAGCGCTGCAGCCACTTTTGATGCCAATCGTCGCGTCAGGCTCCTGCGGCGCGCCATGCCAGGCCCAGCGCACAGCCGCACAGGCCTGCGGCGCCCAGCACCTGCGCCGCGCGCAGGCTGGGTGTGGGCCACTGGTTCATGGCCAGCACGAGCAGCCAGCCCAGGCCCATCCAGCCAGCCACCACCAGGGCGATGCCGCCGGCGGGCCCCTGCGCGGTGATGGCCGCCATCAACTGCAACGCCAACGCGCCCGCCGCGACGGCCCGGACCCTGGTGCGCCCGACCGTGGCTTCGCCCCAGGCCCGCGTGTCGGTGGCCCGGGCCCACAGCACCAAGGGGTAGAGCGACGCGAGCACGGCGCAGAAGGCCTGCAGCGGGGCGTTCATGGCAGCCTCCGCAGCCGCCACCGTCCGGCGCGCCGGTGCAGAGCCGCCACCAGTGCGGCCAGGGTGCAGCAGGCGGCAGCCACCGCCCACTGCGGCAAGCCGGCCTTGAACGCCAGTCCCGCATAACCCAGGGCCGCCAGGCACCACAGTGCTGCACTCGTGCGCGGCAACCAGCTGTGCAGCGTGGCGGCCGGCAGGGCGACCAGGCAGGCGAGCAACAGTCCCACCATGCCGGAAGGGCGGGCCGCCCCGGCGGCGACGATGTGTGCGAGCCGGAACGATTCCACGGCGAGCGCGCCGGTGAGCCAGAAGGGGGCGTGGGCCGCCTGGGCTGCCAGCCAGACGTTCCAGGGGCGCGCTGCGCGTTGATGGCGTGGCGACGGTGCCGCGGCGTGGGGGTGCCTGCCCCGGCGTGCGGGCTGCACGCGGGCGGGGCCGATGCTCGCCGCGAGGGCTGCGCAAGCCAGGCCCAGCACGATCAATGCGCTGCCCATCGCCCAGCCGATGGGCGCGGAGAGCGCCAGGCCGCTGGCCGCCGCCAGTGCCAGCAGCACACCTGCAGCACCCAGCGCGGTGCGCCACAGCACCGTGCCGCGCAGCAGCGCCGCGCAGGCCAGCGAGCCCAGCAGCCAGCCACCGATCAATGCCCAGGTGGCCCATGCCGGCCGCTGCGCCAGGGCGGGCCAACCCGCTGGCGGCCACAGGTGCAGCACCACAGAGGCCACCAGAGCTGCGGGCACGGTGGCGTGCAGGGCGATCCAGAAACGCATCATGGCGCGGGGGGCGCGGCGGCGGCGGCGTGGCTTTCACGCGGCCGTTGCTGGCGTCCATCGAGCCAGATCAGCGTGCCGGTGATGGACAGGAACGCGGTTGTCAGGCCCAGAAAGAAGTACAGCCACTTGAGCGGCAGCCCGCCGAAGTCGCCGAAGTGCAGCGGCTCCATGAGCGCGTTCACCTGCGACCAGAAGCCCGCGGTGCGGGGGTCGTGCATGCGGCGTATGCGGCCGGTGGCGGCGTCGAACTCCACACTTGCCGTGCTGGCCAGGTGGCCTTCCAGCCCGCCGGTGAAGCCTGCTTCGGCCTGTGCGGTGCCCCAACGCCGCAGCGACACGTAAGCCACGTCGAAGCCCGGCACGGCTTGGCGCGCGGCGGTGTGCAAGGCGTCCAGCGACGGCATGGGCGCCGCAGACACGGGGGCCGGCTGGCCCGGACCGGCCGGCCCCGGCACAGGGGCGGTCGAACGGGCCGCCACATAGCTCCAGCCCTGCTCGAACAGCGGCGCCAGGCCCAGCCAGGCGCCCGTGACCGCGATCAGCAGGTTGAAGCCCAGCCCCCAGATGCCGGCGGATTTGTGCAGGTCGGACATCACCACGCGAAAGCTGCGGCCCCAGCGCTGCGTGAACAGCTCGGCCAGGATCTTGCGGTGGATGACGATGCCGGTGCCGATCAGCACCAGCATCGCCACGCCCAGGAAGCCGACGATCCAGCGCGGGCCGAAGAACAGGAAGACGTGCAGCATGCGCAGGTACTGGCCCAGCTGGCTGTCCACCGGCCCGATGACGGCGCCGGAATCGCCCCGCAGGGCGATCTTGGTGCGCTGTGCGGCGGGGGCGCCGGCTTCCCGGATGAAAGCGAAATAGGCGGGGTTGACCGTGTCCGGCAACGCCAGGGCTTCGACGGTGGCGCCGGGGTAGCGCGCCTGCAGCCGGGCAAGCACCGTGTCCAGCGGCGCGGGCGGCTGCGCGCGTGGCAGCTGCGCGAGCGACGGGTTGGCCCACAGGTCGATCTCGTGCTTGAACACCACCACCGCGCCGGAGAAACACACGATGAACAGCAGCAGGCCCGTGACGACGCCCGCCCACGAGTGCAGCGTGAGCAGGCGGTTCAGGGTGCGCTGGCTGGGCATGGCATGCAGGCAGGCGAAGTTAGAACGTGTTGACGATCTCGCAGGGGTCGCGTTGGAGCGCAATCGGGATGAGTGGATGTCTCGGGTGCGCCGCATGGGCTCGTGCCCATGCAAGTAGCCGGGGCCTTCAATCGCCCGATTTCGCTCCAACCCGAAGGGCAGCGGTGTGGGCGGGTGGTCTGCGGCGTTGCGGCGCTTGTGGATAGCCGAGCTATCCACTGCGCACCGCGCCTTGCATCCCCTCCCGCCCACTCCGCTGCGCAACCCCTGGGAGATCGTCAACACGTTCTTAGAGGACGCGCGAGGCGCCCGGGGCTCAGAAGAAGTAGGTCAATCCGATGCTGAAGTTGCGCGGCAGGGACGGCGACACCACGTTGGCGTTGATCGCTCCGTCGTAGTACGCCTTGTCGAACACGTTCTTCACACCCGCCGTGATACGGTAGCTGGGGCCGGCATAGCTTACCGACAGGTCGACCACCGTATACGAGGGCAGGGTGAACGGGTACGAGCCGACCTGCTCACTTACGTAGCGCGCACCGGCGCCCAGCGTGAGCTGCGGCATCTGCGGCAGCTTGTAGGTGGCCCACAGCGATAGGGTGTGGCGGGGCGTCAGGTTCAGCGGCAGCCCGACGATAGCGGTGTTGGTGTCGCGTGTGACTTCGGTGTCGGTATAGGTGTAGGCGCCCGTCAGCTTGAGGTTGTTGCGCAGATCGGCGCCCATTTCCAGTTCCAGCCCGCGCGAGCGCTGCTCGCCGGTCTGCACGCTGAAGCCGGTGTTCACCGGGTCGGCCGTGCTGACGTTCTTGCGGCGCAGGTCGAACAGGGCCAGCGAGCCGGTCCAGTGGCCGCCCGGCGCCTCGTACTTGATGCCGGCCTCCCATTGCTTGCCGGTTTCGGGCGCGAAGGGCGAGCCGTTGAAGTCCAGTCCGGTGACGGGCAGGAACGATTCCGCGTAGCTCCCGTATGCCGCCCAGCCCGGCTTGAACTCATGCACCAGCCCCGCGGACAGCACCGTGGCGGCGTCCTTCTGGCGCAACTGCACGTTGGTCAGCCGGTTTTCGGTGTCGTTGGTGGACCAGTCGCGCCGCACGCCCACCAGGGCGGTCCACTGCGGGTGGAACTTGATCTGGTCCTGCGCGTACAGGCCCAGCACGGTCAGCTTGCTGGGCGCGTCCACGCTCAGCGCGGTGGGGCAGGTGGCCGGCATGCCGTAGACCGGGTTGAACAGGTCGAGCGCGCCGATGCGGCAGCTGCGGCTGGCCTGGCTGCTGTGGCCGGTGCGGGCGTCCAGGCCGGTCACCAGCCGGTGCTGCGCACCCATCGTCGTAAAGGTGGAGAGCAGTGAGGTGTCGGTGGCCAGGATGTCGAAGTCCAGGTACTGACGGGTCGCGCTGCGGTTCTGCAGCCGGCGGTTGGCCTGCAATGCCTGGTTGGCGACGAAGTTGCCGGTGCCTTCCTCGGTCTCGTAGCGCACGTTCTGCCGCAGCGTGAGCGCAGGGGAGAAGCGGTGCTCCAGCGCGTAGCCGACCGAGGTGCTCTCCACGTCGTAGCCGCCAAAGCCCGGGTCGGCGGTCAGCAGCGAGCGGCGCAGCGTGCCGTTGGGGTTGGGCAGCACCGTGCCGTAGGGCGAGATGCCCTGCTGGCGCAGCCAGTTGCTCTTGGTGTAGGTGGCGAAAAGCACCAGATCGGTCTGTGCGCCCAGGTCCAGCGACAGCGAAGGCGCGATCCAGCGGTCGCGCCGGTAGACGAAGTCCGTCGGGTCGTCGCTGTTGGACACCTGTGCGTTGATGCGCAGCGCCGCCTTGCCGGATTCGTTCAATGGACGGTTCATGTCGGCCTGTACGGTGCGCTCGCCGAAGCTGCCGACCGAGACGCCGACCTCGCTCAGCGCATCGCGCTTGGGCCGCTTGCTGATGGCGTTCACGATGCCGCCTGGCTGCACCTGGCCGTACATCACCGACGCCGCGCCCTTGAGCACCTCGAAGCGCTCGTAGCCGTAGGGGACCACGCGCGTCCACATGCCGGGGCTTTGCACCAGGCCGTCGATCAGGATCGATTCAGTGGAGCGGAAGCCGCGGATGTTCAGGTCGTCGAACCCGCGCCGCCCGAAGTTGACAGGGCTCACGCCGGCCACCGTCTGCAGGGCCTGCTGCAGGTTGTTGATCTGGCGCGACTCCATCTGCTCGCGCGTCACCACGCTGACGGACTGCGGCGTCTCCAGCCGGCGCATCGGGGCCTTGCCCGCCGTTTGCGCCTCGATCGGTGCGAAGCCCACATCCTTTTCGGTGCTGGCGTTGATGCGCACTTCCTGCATGACGGCTGCGGTCTCGGGCGTGGCCTGCGCGAAGGCGGCGTGGGACAGGTACAGCGCCAGCGGGCTCAAAGCCCAGAAGGAGGGCAGGCCGCGAACCCGGCGTGGAGACGCCGTTCGGCGGGAGGGGACAGGGCGGAAGGCCTGCCCGGCAGGGAAGTGCTTTGGGTGGTTCATGGACGGCGTTTCAGACGAAAGCGCCGCCCCTGCCCGCGGAGGACAGTCAGGTGGAAGAACGCGGCGCGGCCGGTATTGTATTGAGAATCATTATTATTCAATGTTGTTTTTTGGTGAGCCGCAGACGCGTGAGGTTCGGCCCTCGCCGCAGCGCCAGCCGGGCGCTGCACCTACTCTTGGCCTGGACTGCGACCTCGCGTTGCGCCGTCCAGCGGCGTGGCGCCGGGGCCTGTGAGCCCGGCCTCCGTCGCAGCGTGTTCCTGCCGTTCCTTGGCCATCTGCTCCACCAGTTGCTGGCGGCCTTGCTTGGCCACGGCGATCATCTTCTCGCGGTTCTGGTGGTGCGGGTACATCAGGTCGGCCAGGGCGATGTTGTGGTGGCGGAAGCGGTCGGCCAGCGCCTCGGCCTGTTCGCCGGGCATGCCCATCACCTCCAGCACGGCGCGGGCGGTCTTCAGGCTGGATTCGAACACCTCGCGCTCCACGCGCGTCACGCCCAGGTCGCGCAGGGCATTCCAGTGCGTCACGTCCCGTGCGCGCGCGACGATCTCCAGCTGCGGAAAATGCTTGCGCGCGATCTTCACGATCTTCAGCGACTGCTCGGTGTCGTCCACGGCCACGACCAGCACGCGCGCCTGGTCGGCCCCGGCGATGCGCAGCAGGTCCAGCCGGGTGGCGTCGCCGTAGAACACGCGGTAGCCGAAGGTGTGCGCCACCTCCAGCATTTCCACGCTGTGGTCCAGCACCGTGGCGGGCACGCCCTGGGCGAGCATCATGCGCGCCACGATCTGCCCGTAGCGGCCGAAGCCGGCGATGATGACCGGCGCCTGCTGGGGCTCGGACAGGGCGTGTGCCTGCGCGGCCTCGGGCGGCTGCGCATCCGTCTTGAGCTGGGCGTAGCGCGGCAGCAGCACGCGGTCCATGGCCACCAGCAGCAAGGGCGACAGCAGCATCGACAGCGCCACCGCGCCGATCAGCAGCGAGGCCGTTTCGTTGGGAATGGCGCCGGCGCTTGCGCCGCTCTGGAACACGACGAAGGCGAATTCGCCGCCCTGCGCCAGCAGCAGCGTGAACACCGGGCGCTCCTGGTAGGGCATGCGCGTGATGCGCGCCAGCGCATAGATCACCCCGGCCTTCACGGCCAGGAAGCCTGCCAGCAGCGCCAGCATGGTCCACGGCGAGGCCATGAGCACCCCGAAGTCGATGCTCATGCCCACGGCAATGAAGAACAGGCCGAGCAGCAGGCCCTTGAACGGCTCGATGTCGGTCTCCAGCTCGCGCCGGTACTCGCTGTCGGCCAGCAGCACGCCGGCGAGGAAGGCGCCCAGCGCCATCGACAGGCCCACGCTCAGCATCAGCATGGCGATGCCGACGACGAGGAACAGCGAGGCGGCCGTGAAGATCTCGGGCGTGTTGCTCTTGGCGATCCAGCGCAGCAGCGGGCGCAGCGCCCAGCGCCCGCCCAGCACGATGGCGGCGATCATGCCGATGACCTTGGCTGCCTCCAGCGCGATCTCTGCCGGCGTGTGGTGCGGTGCACTGGCGCCCAGGGCTGCGGCGCCCAGCAGCGGCAGTAGCGCCAGGATGGGAATCGCCGCCACGTCCTGGAACAGCAGGATGGAAAACGCCTTCTGTCCGCTGTCGGTGCGCATCAGATTGCGCTCGTCGATGGATTGCAGCGCGATGGCGGTGGACGACAGCGCCAGCCCCAGCGCGCCCACCAAGCCCACGTTCCAGGGCAGGCCGCAGGCCCACGCGGCGGCCCACAGCACGGAGGCGCAGCCCAGTACCTGCGCGCTGCCCAGGCCGAAGATCGGCCGCCGCAGGCTCCACAGACGGCTGGGCTGCAGCTCCAGCCCGACCAGGAACAGCATCAGCACCACGCCGAACTCGGCGAAGTGCAGGATGTCCTGCACATTGCTCACCAGCCCCAGCCCCCAGGGGCCGATGGCGATGCCTGCCGCCAGGTAGCCGATGATGGCGCCCAGCCCCAGCGCGCGGGCGATGGGCACGGCGATCACGGCGGCCGCGAGGTAGGTGAATCCGTAGGTGAGCCAGGTGGGGGCGTGGGCCATGTGCGGCAGTCAGGTGGGCAGAAACGAAAGGGGGCGAAGCAAAAGGCGGCAGACATTGCAGCCTGGCGGCGCAGGTCAGGGACGGGCTGCGCGGCGCGGCCGGCGAGAGCCGGGGTGAATTGTGTCACCGGGGCCCGCGGCGTGCGCGGGCCCGTCCAGCCCATGCCAGGAAGGGCGCGGGGCGCCTCTCCTACAATCCGGCCCCCTGTCCTGACTGTCTGCCGCAACGAGTTCGCCATGGATCTGCACACCTGGGTGGCCTTCTTCCTCGCTTCCTGCCTCATCGCCCTTTCACCGGGCTCGGGCGCCGTGCTGTCCATGAGCCACGGCCTTTCATACGGCGTGCGCAAGACGGGCGCGACCATCCTCGGGCTGCAGCTGGGCCTGCTGCTGATCCTGGTCATCGCCGGCGCGGGGGTGGGTTCGCTGCTGCTGGCCTCCGAGACGGCCTTCAGCGTCGTCAAGGTGCTGGGCGCCTGCTACCTGATCTATCTGGGGTTCAGCCAGTGGCGCGCCGGGGAGGCTGGCGGCCTGGTGGGCGATGGCGCGGCCCCGGCCACCGGCTGGCGCCGCCGCGTGCTGACGGGCTTTCTGACCAATGCCACCAACCCCAAGGGCATCATCTTCATGGTGGCCGTGCTGCCGCAGTTCATGACCGACACCCGCCCGCTCTGGACGCAGCTGCTGGCCATGGCGGCCACGACCGTCGCGGTGGACGTGGTCGTCATGCACGGCTACGCCTTCGGCGCCAGTGCGCTGCGGCGGCTGCTGCGCAGCGCCCAGGCCGTGCGCACGCAGAACCGCGTGTTCGGCGGCCTGCTGATGGCCGTGGGCGCGGGGCTGTTCTTCGTCAAGCGCGGGGCGCAGCACGGTTAGAACAATTGCTATAAAAATAATAGCTATAGGCGCTTGTCAATAAAGCGCTTGGGGCCGATTGGGCTTGAAGTCCGCTGCACGCCGGCTGCCGCAGCCGCCGCCGCGCTACCATCGCGTTCCGGAGTTCCTTTCCTGCCAATCGAAGGAGGCGCGCATGCCGGTGGTCGCAGTTGCCAATCCCAAGGGCGGCGTGGGCAAGTCCACGCTGTCCACCAACATCGCCGGCTACTACGCCAGCCGCGGGCACGCCGTAGTGCTGGGCGATGCCGACCGGCAGCAGTCCGCGCGGCTGTGGCTGGGGCAGCGGCCGCCCGCCGCCCGGCCCATCGGCGCGTGGGATGTCCGCTCCGACCTGATCCCCCGGCCGCCCCAGGACGCCACCCATGCCGTGCTGGACACGCCCGCCGGCCTGCATGGCTGGCGCCTGAAGGATGTGCTCAAGCTGGCCGACAAGATCGTCGTGCCGCTGCAGCCCAGCGTGTTCGACATCTTCGCCACGCGGCAATTCCTGGACGAACTCGCCGAGCACCGCCATGGCGGCCGGGCGCAGGTCGGCATCGTCGGCATGCGGGTGGACGCGCGCACGCTGGCGGCGGAGCAGCTGCACACCTTCGTCGACAGCCTGGGCTTTCCGGTGCTGGGCTACCTCCGCGACACGCAGAACTACATCCACCTCGCCGCACACGGGCTGTCTCTGTTCGACGTGTCGCCCGGCCGCGTGGCGCGCGACCGGGAGCAGTGGCAGTCCATCTGCGACTGGCTGGACGCGTAGAACCTGTTCCTTGAGGGTGTCGCCCGGCCGACAAGGGCGGCCAGCGCCTCGGCCTACAGTGCGCCGATGAAAACCTTCCAGACCTATTCCGAGCTGGCCGCCTGCGTGGGCCAGGAAGTGGCCCTCACCGACTGGATCACGGTCACGCAAGCGCAGATCGATCAGTTCGCGCAGGCGACGGGCGACCACCAGTGGATCCACGTCGACCCCGAGCGCGCTGCGCAGGGCCCGTTCGGCACGCCCATCGCGCACGGCTTCCTGACGCTGTCGCTGTTGCCGCGCCTGTTCGAGTCGGCATTCCGCATCGACGGCGCGCGCATGGGCGTGAACTACGGCCTCAACCGCGTGCGCTTTCCGGCGCCGGTGCCGGTGAACAGCCGCCTGCGGGCGCGGCTGACGCTCCAGTCCGTGGAGCCGGCCGCGCCGGACGGCGTGCAGATGGCATGGCTGGTCACCATCGACCGGGAGGGGGGGGACAAGCCGGTGTGCGTGGCCGAGTCGCTGGTGCGCAACTACGGCGCCAAGCCCTGAGCCGGGACGATCGCCGGGTAGGCGATGGCCATCAGGCCCAGCAGCGGTGCCCGTCCCTCGCGGGCCGTGCTGCTGCCGCCGTGGTCAGCCGCCGTTGACGAAGCCGCACTGGCGCCAGGCCTCGAACACCGTCACGGCCACGGCGTTGGAAAGGTTCAGGCTGCGCTGGTCCGCCACCATGGGCAGGCGCAATTGCTGGGCGGGCGGGAAGGTTTCGCGCAGCTCGGGCGGCAGGCCGCGGGTCTCGGCGCCGAACACCAGCCAGTCGCCCGGCAGGAACAGGGTCTGGAAGACGCTCTGGGTGGCGTGGGTGGTGAGCGCGAACATGCGCGCCGGGTCGGGATGCTCGGTGCGCACCAGGGAGGTCCAGCCGGCATGGCGCTTGACCTCGGCGTACTCGTGGTAGTCGAGGCCGGCGCGGCGCATGTAGCGGTCTTCCATGGAGAAGCCCAGGGGCTCGACCAGGTGCAGCACGCAGCCCGTGTTGGCCGCCAGGCGGATCACGTTGCCGGTGTTGGGCGGGATTTCAGGCTCGACGAGAACGATGTGGAACATGCGGCTATTGTGATCGGGCAGGGCTGGGCCGACAGCGCACGTCGTAAACAAAAGTATCCGCGGGAGCCCGTCGCGCAGCCTTGGCAGGGCGACGGACGTCAGGGCGTGCGGGCCACGACCAGGGCCGTGATATGCACGGCGCCGGCCTCGCGCAGCACCCGCGCGGCGGCCTGCACGGTGGCGCCGGTTGTCATCACATCGTCCAGCAGCACGACGCGCCGGCCGGCGAGTTCCGGCGCCAGTGCAGGCTCCACCGCGAAGGCGCCGCGCAGGTTGCGCAGCCGCCGGTCGCGCGGCAGGCTGTGCTGGGCCGGCGTGTCGCGTGTGCGCAGCAGGGTTCGGGTGCGGGCCTTGCCCGGCGCCAGGGCGCGGGCGCGCCGCCTGTGGCTTATACACATCTCCGCGC
>JAEWPH010000018.1 GCA_023460715.1 Pseudomonadota bacterium
GCGAAGGCTGGAGCGCCGCACGCCTGGCGCAGCTGGCGCGGGCCTTCGACATCGCCCCCGCTGCGGCCCGGGTAGCCGCCGCCCTGGCGCAGCGCATCCTGGCCGGGGAGGGCGCCTGGGCGTGGGAGCCGGACCAGATCGACCAGGCCGCCAACGAGGCGCCGCTGGCCTTCCGCGGCCAGAGCCTGCGCCTGGACCGCCTGGTGCGCCGCCGCGCTACGGCACAATCGCCCGCCCATTGGTGGGTGCTGGATTACAAGAGCGCGGCCCAGCCGGAACGCCAGCCCGAGCTGATCGCCCAGCTGCGGCTGTACCGCGAGGCCGTGCAGGCGCAGATGCCGGACGAGCCGGTGTCGGTGGCCTTCCTCACCGGCGACGGCCGGCTGGTCGTGGTCGATGGCGGCGGGGCGGAGGGCGATGCGCCCGTCTCCCTGGCATCCGCGGCTCCGGCCCGGCAGGCGCCATCGGCGCCAGCCCCTCTGAGTCCATCCGCGCCATCCGGCGGCGACGAGCCGTCGCCCCAGCGCTCCCTGTTCTGACCGGCCCCAGGCGCCGCTGCCCTGATCGAGACTTCCATGACCTCCGCTGCTTCCTCTTCCGATTCTTCTCCCATCGCCTGCGACGCCGCCATCATCGGCGGCGGCCCGGCCGGCCTCATGGCCGCCGAGGTGCTGGCCGCTGCCGGCGTGGCCGTGCACGTGTTCGACGCCATGCCCTCCGTGGGGCGCAAGTTCCTGCTGGCGGGCAAGGGAGGCCTGAACCTCACGCATTCCGAGCCGGCCGAACTGTTTTCCACCCGCTTCGGGGCCCGCGAGCCGGCGCTGGCAGCGCCCCTGGCGAGCTTCGGCGCGCAGGCGCTGCGCGATTGGGCGCAGGCCCTGGGCGTGGACACCTTCGTCGGCACCTCCGGCCGCGTGTTCCCCACCGACATGAAGGCCGCGCCGCTGCTGCGCGCTTGGCTGCACCGGCTGCGCAGCCAGGGCGTGCAGCTGCACATGCGCCACCGCTGGCTGGGCTGGGCGGGCGAAGCCTCGGCGGAAGGCGGCGCTGATGCGGCGCAGGTCCAGGCGCAGGTGCTGCGCTTCGCCGTGCCCACGGGCGAGGTGCTGGTGCAGGCGCGCGCCGTGGTGCTGGCGCTGGGCGGCGGCAGCTGGGCGCGGCTGGGCTCCGACGGCGCCTGGGTGCCGCTGCTCGCCGAGCGCGGCGTGCCCGTGGCGCCGCTGCGGCCTGCCAACTGCGGTTTCGACGTGCCGCGCCTGACCGAGCCCGGCGGCCCCATCGGCGCTACGCGGCGCGACTTCTTCAAGGAACTGCTGGGCCGCCAGAGCACGCCCACCGTGGGCTGGACGCCGTTCTTCACCGAGCGCTTCGCCGGCCAGCCGTTCAAGTCGGTGGCCATTGCCTTCACCGACAGCCAGGGCCGGCACTTCGCGCGGCGCGGCGAGTTCGTGGCCACGGCCACGGGCGTGGAGGGCAGCCTGGTCTATGCCGTCTCAGCCTTGCTGCGCGACGAGATCGAGGCCCACGGCCACGCCACCTTCACGCTGGACCTGCTGCCGGACCACACGCCCGAGCGCGTGCTGGCCGAGGTGCAGCACCCGCGCGGCTCGCGCAGCCTGACCAGCCACCTCAAAAGCCGCCTGGGGCTGGACGGCATCAAGGCCGCCATCCTGTACGAGCAGCTGGGCAAGGAGGGCATGAACGACCCCGCCGCGCTGGCCCAGGCCATCAAGGCGCTGCCGATCACGGTGGTGGCGCCGCGCCCGCTGGACGAAGCCATCAGCACCGCCGGCGGCGTGCCGTTCGAGGCGATGGACGGCCATCTGATGCTCGGCGCCGTGCCGGGCGTGTTCTGCGCGGGCGAGATGCTGGACTGGGAGGCGCCCACCGGGGGCTACCTGCTCACCGCCAGCTGCGCCACAGGGCGGGCTGCGGGCCGCGGGGCGCTGCAGTGGCTGCGCCGCTGAAGGGCGTCGCGAAAGGCGGGGGGGCGCCGGTTTGGTTTATTTGCTATGAAAGCAAGAGCGCTTGGCGCTTGTCAGTCGGCCACTTCAGATGAAAATGCATCTGAAGCCATGGTGTATCAAGCGCACCGTGCTACTTAATCAGTAGCGACTGCGATCGGCCCTCAGAACTTCGCGCGGTAGTACAGCATGGGCTTGCCGCGCTTGGCGCGCAGTACCAGCCGGGAGCCACTCTCCAGCTGCATGCCGATGGCGCCGAACTCCGGCATCAGGGCGCCGGTGCGGGCGGACGACCACTGCATCTCCACCCGTGTGCCGTAGCTGGGCTGCTGCGCCAGCCAGATGAGCTGCATGGCGTCCGGGGCGGAGGCGTTCTGCGGCGCACGCGCCCAGGCGGCCACGTCCAGCTGCCGCCGCGTGTCCCACTGCGAGCGCCACCGCACGCCCATGTCCAAGCTGCGGGGCAAAGCCGCCGTTGCGCCAGGCTGCGCTGCTGCTGTCGGGCCGCTCAGCGTGCTCACCCCCAGGCTCACGCCCAGGCTGCGCGGCTGCTCGGGCGTCATCCAGCGGGTGATGCTGCTCGACTGCAGCGTGCCGCCCAGGGCGGGCGCTGCGCCGCCGGCAGCCTGCTGCGCGTCCAGGCCGGCGGCCGTGGGCAGTTGGGGATAGGCGGCGCTGCTGTATTCGAGGGCGGGAGCCGCCCGTCCCGGCAGCGACGCCATGGCCACGGCGTGCAGGCCTTCCGGCGTGTCTGCCGCCCAACTGCCGGTGCAGGCGGCCATGCAGAGCGACAGCGGGGCGACGATGCGCAGGCCGGACGCCCGCGCCGCCGTCAAGGCGCTCCACGTGCCGGAGGATGGGGCGGCGCTGCGGGCGACGGAGACCGGCGTGGGGACGGACGGAGGCATGGCAGCACCTGGCGATGCAGTAGGAACGATGGCGGCAGTGTGCGCAGCAAAGTTCCCTGGCCGCCGGTCCCAAAAGCGCAAAACGGTGTCGGAATGCACTGACACGGCGCAGCGACGCCGTAAGGGCCCATCACCCGGTGACGTCTGGCAGAAAGTGCGGAGAGGGGGAGAGAGGGCGCGATGCCCGCAAGACGCACTCGGTGCCGGCGCAGCGGCCATCGAGGACAAGAAAGAAAGTTGACGAGCCTTACCCCCGGCACTGGCTCCACAGTTAGGGCTGCTTGGTTCCCCACCTGACCCGGTTGGCTGCTTCACCATGCGGGGAGGCCCGTCACCGGCGATTGTAGCCAATGCGGGAGCCCTTTCCGGAAAAAGGCCATGCGATGAGCGCTGGGGGTCCTGCCGAGGTGCGCCAGGAGCGGCCGCGCCCGCAGGCCGGGCCGCCATCCTGCGTTGCGGAAGGGCGGCCCGCCTTGCGGCGCACTGCAGGCCCGATGCCAGCAGTGGTCGACGGGCGTCAGCCCGCGGCCGTCACGCGGAAGACGCCCACCAGCTCATCCAGCCGGGCCGCCTGGTGCCGCAGCGATTCGGCGGCCGAGGCCGCTTCTTCCACCAGGGCGGCGTTCTGCTGCGTGGCCTGGTCCATGTGCGTGACGGCCAGGTTCACCTGGTCGATGCCGGCGGCCTGTTCCTGGTTCGCCGAGGCGATGTCCTGGATCAGCCGCGTGACCTGCTGCACGCTGCCGACCACTTCCGTCATGGTCGTGCCCGCCTGCTCCACCAGGCGCGAGCTCTCGCCCACCTGCTGCACCGAGGCGTCGATCAACTGCTTGATCTCCTTGGCCGCCGAGGCCGAGCGCTGTGCCAGGCCACGCACCTCCGACGCCACCACCGCGAAGCCGCGTCCCTGCTCGCCCGCCCGCGCCGCTTCCACGGCCGCATTCAGCGCCAGGATGTTGGTCTGGAAGGCGATGCCGTCGATCACGCCGATGATGTCCACGATCTTGCGGGAAGAGGCGTTGACTGCGCCCATGGTGCTCACCATCTGGCCCACGACCTCGCCGCCGCGCTGCGCAACTTCCGATGTGCTGGCCGCCAGCTCGGCCGCGTGCCGCGCGTTGTCGGCGTTCTGCCGCACGGTGCTGGTGAGTTCCTCCATCGATGCCGCCGTCTGCTGCAGGGCGCTGGCCTGCTGTTCGGTGCGGCTGGACAGGTCGTTGTTGCCCGCGGCGATCTCGGACGATGCATTGGTGATCGACTGCGTGCTGGCGCGCACCTCGCTCACGATGTGGGCGATGCTCTGGCGCATGCGTTCCAGACCGTGCAGCACGCTGCTGCGGTCGCCGGGCTTGAGCACGACGGGGGTGGAAAGGTCGCCCTGGCCCATCACCTCGCTCACGCGGGTGGCGTAGCCGGGCTCGCCGCCCAGCTCGCGCAGCATGCCGCGGGCGATCAGCAGGCCTACGGCCAGCAGCACGCTCGCCAGCACCAGAGCGCCCAGGCCGAAGCGCAGGACGCGGTCCAGCACGGCAGCGTCCACGGTGTCCACGTACACCCCCGAGCCGATGACCCAGCCCCAGGGCGCGAAGCCTTTCACGTACGACACCTTCTGCACGGGCTCCGAGGCGCCGGGCTTGGGCCACAGGTAGGGCACGTAGCCGGCGCCCTGGGCTTTCACCGCGTCCACGAAGGCCACGAACAGGCGCTTGCCTGTCGGGTCCTTGTTTTCTGACAGGTTCTTGCCCTCCAGCTCCGGACGGATGGGGTGCATGACCATCACCGGCACCATGTCGTTGATCCACAGGTATTCGTTGCCGCTGTAGCGCATGACGCGCAGGCCGTCCTTGGCCTGCTGCTGCGCCTGGGCTTCTGTCAGCTTGCCCTGGGAGGCGAGCGCGTGGTAGTGGGCCACCAGGCTGTGGGCCACCTCGACGGTCTGCCGTACGCTGGCTTGTCGTTCTTCCATGATGAGCCGGCGTTCGGAGGCCAGCAGGATGGCCGTGATGGCGGCGATGCCCAGCAGCGCGCAACCGATCAGGAGGCCCAGGCGCCGGGCAATGCCCATGGTGGCGCGCGATGTCTGCTTTGTGGTGCTCATGTCATTCCCTCTGACACGGTGGCCGCTCCGATGGGATGCGTCTCCACGGTGTGAGCAAATGTTAGGTGCTGCCTGGCCTTCCGGAGGGTCTGCCGACCCCCGTAGAATCCCGTGGATGTCCTACCTCGTCCTCGCCCGCAAATACCGTCCCAAGACCTTCTCGGAGATGGTGGGCCAGGAACATGTGGTGCAGGCGCTGTCCAACGCCCTCACGCAGCAGCGGCTGCACCATGCCTACCTGTTCACGGGAACGCGCGGCGTGGGCAAGACGACCGTGTCGCGGATCCTGGCCAAGTCGCTCAATTGCCAGGGGCCGGACGGGCAGGGCGGCATCACCGCCACCCCCTGCGGCGTGTGCCAGGCCTGCACCGACATCGACAGCGGCCGTTTCGTCGACTACACCGAGCTGGACGCAGCCTCCAACCGCGGCGTGGACGAAGTCCAGGGCCTGCTGGAGCAGGCGGTCTACAAGCCCGTGCAGGGACGCTTCAAGGTCTTCATGATCGACGAGGTGCACATGCTCACCAACACGGCCTTCAACGCCATGTTGAAGACCCTGGAAGAGCCGCCCGAGTACCTCAAGTTCGTGCTGGCCACGACCGATCCGCAGAAGGTGCCGGTCACGGTGCTCAGCCGCTGCCTGCAGTTCAACCTGCGCCCCATGGCGCCCGAGACGGTGCTGGAGCACCTCACCCGCGTGCTGGCCACCGAGAATGTGCCGGCCGAGCCCCAGGCGCTGCGCCTGCTCTCGCGGGCGGCGCGGGGCTCCATGCGCGATGCCCTGAGCCTGACCGACCAGGCCATCGCCTTCGGCAGCGGGCAGCTGCAGGAGGCCGGCGTGCGCCAGATGCTGGGCAGCGTGGACCGCAGCTATGTCTTCCGTCTGGTGGAAGCGCTGGCGCAGGGCGACGGCAAGACGGTGGTCGAGACCTCCGATGCGTTGCGCACCAACGGCCTGTCGGCCGCGTCCACGCTGGAAGACATGAGCACCGTGCTGCAGCGCATGGCCGTGCTGCAGGCTGTGCCCCAGATGGCGGGCGCGGCAGACGCCAACGATCCCGAAGCCGCCGAGATCGCACGCCTGGCTGCGATCATGCCGCCCGACGAGACGCAGCTGCTCTACAGCATCTGCCTGCATGGCCGCACCGAGCTGGGCCTGGCGCCCGACGAATACGCCGCGCTCACCATGGCCTTGCTGCGCCTGCTGGCGTTCAAGCCCGCACCCGGCGCGGGCTCGGCGGAAAAAAAAACTCTGAACGCGGCTGAAAGGGCGGCTGCGCCCACCCCGGCCGCGGCCCCCGCCGTGCCGTCCGCCGGCCCACCCGAGCGCGCCCCGTCGCCGCAGCCGTCTTACAGCCCACCTTCTGCATCTGCTGCGGTCGTCCAGGAGCCGGTGCAGTCCGCGCCGTGGGAAGAAGCAGAGGTGGCCGTGCTGCCCGAGCAGGCCGAACCGCGGATGCCTGCACCAGAGGGGGAACCTGCGGCAAGCGCGGTGCGCGCCGCACCGCCCGCCGCCGAGGCCGTGCGCCTGTCCGTGCGCCCGCAGGAACACCTCGGCCGCCACTCCGCCACCTCATCCGGTGTGCCCGCCCCTGCATCGGCGACCGCGCCCGCGGCCGCTCCGCAGTCGAACGACTTCGTGGCCATCCCCGTGCGTGAGGCCCCGGAGCCTGGCATCCGCCTGCAGCCGGCGGCGCCACGGGAGGGACTGCCCGCCTCGGCCCGCTATACCCCGACCGAAGAAGGCGACGTCTGGCATGCCACGGTCATGGCCATGGTGGCGGCCGAAGCCATCACCGCGCTGGTGCGCGAACTGGCCCTGCAGTCCCAGCTGGTGGCACGCGATGGCACGCACTGGCTGCTGCGCGTGGAGCGCGAGTCGCTCAACCAGCCCACGGCCCGCGAGCGTTTGCGCGCGGCGCTGGAGGCCGCCGGGCACGCCACGCAGATCACCGTCGAGGTGGGGCAGATCATCGACAGCCCGGCGCGGCGCAATGCGCACGCGGCGGCGGAGCGCCAGCGCGTGGCCGAGGAGATCGTGCACAACGATCCCTACGTGCAGACGCTGATGCGCGATTTCGGGGCGAAAATCGTGCCCGGGAGCATCAAGCCGGCATGAGCGACCAGGCCTGCGGCCTGCAGGCAGGCCGCGTTGCCCCACCGGCGGCGGCCGCAACGCAACGCAACGGTTTTTCAGGGATCATCCCCTCCAACCCCTTCATTCATTCATTCATTCATTCATACCTACCAAGCAAAGGAAACACCCATGTTCAACAAGGGACAGCTCGCAGGCCTCATGAAGCAGGCCCAAGCCATGCAGGACAACCTCAAGAAGGCCCAGGATGAACTGGCGAACATCGAAGTGGAGGGCGAGTCCGGCGCCGGCCTCGTCAAGGTGCTCATGACCTGCAAGCACGACGTCAAGCGCGTCACCATCGACCCCAGCCTGCTGGCCGACGACAAGGACATGCTGGAGGACCTGGTGGCCGCAGCCTTCAACGCCGCCGTGCGCAAGGCCGAGGAGACCTCGCAGGAGAAGATGGGCAAGTTGACGTCGGGGATGCCGGGCCTCCCCGGCGGCATGAAATTCCCCTTCTGAGCGGAGCTACTGCGCGGGCGATCTGCGTCGTTGGGCGGTGCTCGGAATCCTCGCGTACTTCCAGTACGCTCCGGTTCCTGCGCTCCGGCCGCCTAGCATCTCATCCCGCTCGCTACGCCCGATGCGCCGTCTGGCCCACTTCACACGATGTCTGAACCCAACTCCCTTGAATCCTTGATCCAGGCGCTGCGGCGCCTGCCGGGCGTGGGCGTGAAGTCGGCGCAGCGCATGGCGTTCCATCTGCTGCAGCACGACCGGGAGGGCGCGCAGGTACTGTCGCGGGCGCTGCAGGAGGCGGCCGTGTCGGTGAGGCACTGCGAGCGCTGCCACACCTTCACCCAGGCGCCCATCTGCGATGTGTGCCTGGACCCGGAGCGCGACCCCTCCCGGCTGGCCGTGGTGGAGACGCCGGCCGATCAGGCGGCGCTGGAGCGCACGGCGGCGTTCAAGGGGCTGTACTTCGTGTTGATGGGACGGCTGTCGCCGCTCGACGGCGTGGGGCCGAAGGACATCGGGTTGAAGAAACTCATGGACCGGGCCAGCGACGGCGTCGTGCAGGAGGTGATCCTGGCCACCAGCTTCACGGCCGAGGGCGAGGCCACGGCCTATGCCATCAGCGAGGGGCTCAAGAGCCGCGGCGTGCATGTCACGCGCCTCGCACGGGGCGTGCCGGTGGGCAGCGAGCTGGAGTATGTGGATCTGGGCACCATCGCGCACGCCCTGGTGGACCGGCGCTGAGCTGACGGCGGCTCTGCTGCACGCATGCGGCGTGCGGCTGTCCCGGGCGTGGCACGGCGGGCAGATCGTGTGATAAGCTCACTTATCCATAGCAATATGCGCAATGCTGACGGGCGCTGGCGCATGAAAATACCATGAACTCGACGATGCACATCGCACGTTTCACCGTGGCGTACTGGTGCGTGCTGATTGCCGCGGTGTTGCCCATCCTGTGCGCCATGCTGGCCAAACGGGGCAGTTTCCGCGCCCAGGACAACCACCATCCCCGCGCGTGGGCCGCCCGCCAGACCGATTGGCGGGCGCGCGCGTATGCGGCGCAGGCCAACAGCTTCGAGGCGCTCCCGTTCTTCATCGGCGCGGTGGTCATCGCCCACCAACTCGGAGCGGCGCAGACGGGTCTCGACCTGCTGGCCTTCGCCTTCGTGATGCTGCGCATCCTCTACATCCTCATGTACGTGGGCGACCTGCCCACGGCCCGCAGTGCGATGTGGACCGGGGCGTTCCTGGCCAACGTGGCGATCTTGTTCACGGGTTATCGCTGAACGGCGGCGGGTTGCGGCGGCCCCGAGGGTGCCGGCCGTGCCCGCGCTCTGAGGCCAGCGCGGCAGCGTCAGCGGTTCACGGCCCCGTGTCCGCGTCAGCCCGCAAAGCTACGTAGTTCTCCGCAGGGATTCTCCCAATGCGGCGGACTGTCTTGCAGGCACAATTGTTGCACTGCAGCATTTCGCCCCTTTCTCTTTTTCCATGCCATTCGCCCCCCTCCATCGCCGCCGCTTCAGCGTGCACGCCGTCCTTGCCGCCGCGTCCATCGCTGCGCCGGCCGTGCTGCGTGCGCAGGCCGGGGGGCGGGTGCGCATCGCGGTGGGCGGGCAGAGCGCCCTGTACTACCTGCCGCTCACCATCGCCGACCAGCTCGGATTCTTCCGCAACGAGGGGCTGGAGGTCTCGCTGATCGACCATGCCGGGGGCGCCCTGGCCCTGCAGGCCCTTCAGGCGGGCAGCGCGGATGTGTGCTGCGGAGCGTACGAGCACACCATCCGCCAGCAGGTGGCCGGGGTGCCGTACCGCAGCCTGGTGCAACTCGGCCGCGCACCGCAGTTGGCGCTGGGCGCTTCCACGCGGACATGGCCGGTGCGCAGCGTGTCGGGCTTCAAGGGCATGCGGGTGGGGGTTTCCGCGCCGGGATCGTCCACGCACTTCGTCGCGGGCTACTGGCTTGCCCAGGCAGGCACGCCATTGAATGGGGTTTCCTTCATCGGCGTGGGCACGGGGCAAAGCGCCCTGGCCGCGCTGCGACAGGGCCGCGTGCATGCGCTGTGCCAGTCGGACCCGCTGCTCACCCTGCTGGAGCAGCGCGGCGAGGTGCGCCTGCTGGGCGACCTGCGCAGCCTGAAGGGCACGCAGGAAGTTTTCGGTGGTGCCATGCCCGGTGCCTGCCTGTACGCGCCCCAAGCCTTCCTGCAGCGCCAGCCCGCGCAGGCGCAGGCGCTGGTCCACGCCATGGTGCATGCGTTGAAATGGCTGCAGACGGCCGCCCCGGCAGACCTCGTGCGGGCCGTACCCAGCGATTACCTGATGGGCAACCGCGTGGCCTACCTGGCGGCGTTCGACAAGGTGCGCGAAACGCTGTCGCCGGATGGCCTGATGCCGGTGGACGGCCCCGCCATGGCCTTGCGGGCCGTGGCGCGTCTGCAGCCGGAACTGGACCCGTCTTCGGTCGACCTGGGCCGCACCTACTCCAACGAGTGGGTCCGCCGCGCCAAGCTCAAGTTCAACCTCTGAACGATGGGGACCGGCCCCGCACCCGCTGCTGCTGCGGGGGTGCCGGGGCAGGGCAGGTGCGCGTCTGACACGCGGGCCCGCGCAACGCGGCTAGAGTGCGGGCAGTGGCGGGCCGGCAGGCCCTGAGCCACCACGAAGGCCAGGCCACCGAGGCCGGCGCCGCTTCGATCCCTGATGTCCTTACCGAGGAAATTCCATGTCGTTCCAACTCAGCATCGGCCCCCTGGTCTCCCTGATCGCCGGCATCCTGATTCTCATCATGCCCAAGCTGCTCAACGTGATCGTTGCGCTGTACCTGATCGTGATCGGCATTCTGGGACTGGTCGGCATGCACAACCTGCGCTTCTGAGCCTTGCCCAGGCCGCGGGGCGGCCAGGTGATGGGTCTGCCAGACCGTCTGTCCAGGCGCCGCCCTGCGGGCGCGCCTGGGCAGGTCAGCGCTTCTTGACCTTGGAAGGCGTGCCGCCCTTGCGTGCCGGCTGGGAGCTGGCGGCCGCGGTGCGCTTGACCGCCTTGGCGGGCGCGCGCGCAGACGATGAGGACGATGCGGCCGCCGCCATGCGCACCGGCAGGTAGACGGTCACCTGCTGGCCGGCCTTGAAGCTCGCGCTCGACTTCACATCGTTCCAGTTGGCCACGTCGGCCGCCAGCAGCTTGTACTTGCGCGCGATGGTGGCGACCGTGTCGCGCTTGCCGGCCCGCACCGAGGTGCGGCGCGTGACGATCTCGGGGGTGAAGGCCAGCTGGCCGTTGTCCGCGATCTGGCCTGGCACATCCTGCTGGGTCGTGGTGCTGCGCGGCACCATCAGCGCGGAGCCGGCCTTGATCATCATCCGGGGCGGAATGCCGTTGATCTTGCGCAGGTCCGCCTCGCTCATGCCCGCGCGCTGCGCTGCAGCGGACACCGTCATGTTGGAGGGCACACTCCACACCGTCCAGCTGGCGTACTGGCCTTCCGTGTAGGCCTCCAGGTTCTTGCGGAAGACCTGCGCGTTGTCCCAGGGCAGGAGGATGCGCGGCATGCCGGCGGCCAGGATCACGGGGCGGTGCAGCGACGGATTGAGGGCGCGGAAGTCCTGCTCGCGCACGTCGGCCAGCTGGGCGACGAGCGACACGTCGATGTCCCGGGTGATTTCCACCGTCTGGAAGTAGGGGTGGTTCTCGATCAGCGGCAGCTCGGTATTGAACGCCTGTGGATTGGCCACGATGTTCTTCACGGCCTGCAGCTTGGGCACGTACATGCGCGTTTCCGCGGGCATGGTCAGTTCGGTGTAGCTGGTGCCCAGGCCAAGCTTCTGGTTCTTGGCGATGGCGCGGCCCACGCTGCCTTCGCCCCAGTTGTAGGCGGCCAGTGCCAGGTGCCAGTCGCCGAACATGCCGTACAGCTTCTGCAGGTAGTCCAGCGCGGCGCGGGTGGAGGCCAGCACGTCGCGGCGGTCGTCGCGGAACGCGTTCTGCTTCAGGTCGAAATAGGTGCCGGTGGCGGGCATGAACTGCCACATGCCCGCGGCCTTGGCGCTGGAGACGGCCTGCGGGTTGAACGCGCTCTCGATGTAGGGCAGCAGGGCCAGCTCGGTCGGCATGCCGCGCAGCTCCAGTTCCTCGACGATGTGGAAGAGGTACTTGCTGGAGCGCTCCGTCATGCGCTGGATGTAGTCGGGGCGCGTGGCATACCACTGCTCGCGGTCCTGCACCAGGTCGCCCTGCAGGTCCGGCATGGCGAAGCCGCGGCGGATGCGCTCCCACAGATCGGCAGGCGCCTGCGTGGCGGCCACGCCGTGGGCGCCCAGGCCGTTGACGGCGGTGATGGGCTTGAGCGGGCCGTTCGGGTAGACGGCTGCATCCGGCGTGGGGGATGAGGGAGAGGAATTGGCCGACGAGGTGGGGGAACCGGTGGTGGCGCAGCCTGTGAGCCAGAGCAGGCTGGCGAGGAGCAGGATATGCAGAGGTTTCATCGGAACTCGTTCTTCCATTGGCGCAGCGCCGCCAATACGGCCACTGCGTCGTTCGGGTCGACCTGCGCGTCGAAGCCGTGGGCCGCACGGGCCACTTCGGCAACGCGGGTGCGCAGGAATGGGTTGATGGCACGTTCCGTGTCCATGAGCGACGGCAACGTGGGACGTGCCTGCTGGCGCAGGGCCTCGCAGGCGCTGGAGTACTGGAGCAGCGCGGCGTTGCGAGGTTCCACGGCGCGCGCAAATTTCAGGTTGGACAGGGTGTATTCGTGGGCGCAGCATACCCGTGTGCCGCCAGGCAGGGCCGCCAGCGCGTCGAGCGAGGCCTGCATCTGCGCGGGTGTGCCCTCGAACAGGCGTCCGCAGCCGCCCGAAAACAGCGTGTCGCCGCAGAACAGCACCGGGGCGCCATCCACGTCGGGGCAGTAGTAGGCGATGTGCCCGCTGGTGTGGCCGGGCACATCGAGGACCTGCCACTGCAAACCCAAGGCGGTGACCGCGTCGCCCTGCGCCAGCCGGGTGAGGGGCTCGGGCATGCGCTCGTTCGCCGGGCCGTACACCTGCGCGCCGGTGGCCTCGCGCAGCGCCTGCACGCCGCCCACGTGATCGCCGTGGTGGTGGGTGACTAGAATCGCCTGCAGTGGCAAACCCGTGCTGCGCAGCGCGTCCAGCACCGGGGCCGCTTCGCCCGGATCCACCACGAGGGCCTGTCGGCCGTCATGCAGCATCCAGATGTAGTTGTCAGTGAGGGCGGGTAGCGGCAGCAAGGTCATGAGCGACGAAATTATAGGTTTGCACCACTGGTTTGACTCGCCCCCGGGGCGCTACCTGCTCGCCTGGGAGCAGGAGCGCTATGACGAGCTGGTGGCCGACCTGTTCGGCTACCACGCGCTGCAGGTCGGCATGCCGGGACTGCAGGGCCTGCGCGCCAACCGCATGCCGCACCGCTGGCTGGCCGTGGGCCCCGACGAGGCTTTGCTGATGACGGGGCAGGGCGCGCAGGCGTCGGCACAGACGCCTGCCGGCGCCGCCCCGGCGCTGATGGCCGACCCGGTCGCACTGCCTTTTGCCGACGCCAGCCTGGACCTGGTCCTGCTGCCCCATGCACTGGAGCTGAGCGTGGACCCGCACGTCGCCTTGCGCGAGGTGGAGCGCGTGCTGGTGCCCGAGGGCAAGGTCGTGATCAGCGGCCTCAACCCCTTGAGCCTGTGGGGTCTGCGCCAGCGGCGCGAGCGCCTGTACCAGCGCGTGGGCGCCGGCGGCTCGCTGTACCTTCCGGACGTGGGCGAGTTCATCGCGCCCGGCCGCATGCGCGACTGGCTGCGGCTGCTGAGCTTCGAGGTGGAGACGGTGAGCTTCGGCTGCTACCGGCCTGCCGTGCGGCAGGCGCGCTGGCTCGAATCCTTTCAATGGATGGATGCGCTCGGTGCCCGCTGGTGGCCCATACTCGGGGCCGCCTACATGGTGGTGGCCGTCAAGCGCGTGCACGGCATGCGGCTGTTGACGCCGGCCTGGCGCAAGGCGCCTCAGATGGCCGCCGCCCCGGTGCCGGTGGCGCGCCGTGATGCCGCGCCGCGCAAGCGCTGAGCCGCTCAGGCGCCGATTTTTCTTTTCTTTTCTTTCGTTTTTGCTGTTGTCGTGCCGACGTTTTCTGGGAGCGCTTTTTGAATCAGGTTGTGATCTATACCGATGGGGCTTGCAAGGGCAATCCGGGGCCTGGTGGTTGGGGGGTGGTGTTGCGCTCGGGCGCGCTGGAAAAGGAACTGTTCGGCGGTGAACTCGGTACCACCAACAACCGCATGGAGCTGCTGGCGGTGATCGAGGGCCTGGCCGCGCTCAAGCGCCCCTGCACGGTGACCCTGTTCCTGGACAGCCAGTACGTGCGCAAGGGCATTACCGAATGGATCCACAGCTGGAAGAAGAAGGGCTGGCGCACCGCCGCCGGCCAGCCGGTGAAGAACGTGGAGCTGTGGAAACGGCTGGACGAACTGGTCACCACCTCGGGCCATGTGATCGACTGGCGCTGGGTGAAGGGCCATGCGGGCGACCCGGGCAACGAGCGGGCGGACGCGCTGGCCAACAAGGGCGTGGACAAGGTGCTGGGCCGCGCCACGGCGTGAGAGAGCGGTCGCTTCGTGTGAGGCCCGCGCGGCTTCCCTGCTCGCGCCCACGGTGCACAGCGGACAGGGGCGCGCAGCGCTCGCTGCGTGGCGGCCTTTGCTGGGGCTGCCCCTGACTTGGGCAACGGGGCCCGACAGGCGATGAGGATGTGCGAGCCCCCAAGATCCGCAGGGCCTCGCGCAGATTCAGGCTGCGGCCGTGATGCCCTGAACCGCCTCGTGGATGCTCTGCGCATCGCTCGGCCGCACGAGGCGCGCAACCTCCTGGCCATCGCGCAGGAACACCAGCGTGGGCCAGAGCTTCACGCCATAGCTGCGCCCCAGTCGCTGGCCGGGACCATCTTCCACCTTGACGTGCGCGACCTCGTTGCGGTCCTCCAGGGCCTGCTCGATCAGGGGCTGGGCACGCTGGCAGAAACCGCACCACGGGGTGCCGAACTCCAGCACGGTCGCGCCCGGCAGGCGGTCGACGTCTTCGCGGGCCGGGGGCTGGGCGAGGTGGCGGGATGCATAGGTCACGGGGCTCTCCTGTCGGCTGCCAGCGTGCAGGATGCTTCAAAAAGAAGAGCTGCTTGCGCTTGTTGGTAAAGGAACTTGAATGGTTTTTGCATTGAAACCATTGCTACGGAAGCGCATGCAACTATTGAAAGAAGAGCATGCCGCGCTGCCGTTGGACCATCAGCTTACGGGGCCGTGCCGGCGCGGCATTGTCAGACTGCGCCTTCAAACATCAGCACATCGACCGGCTCGCCCGCGGCCACGTCCCCGCGGCCGTGCGGCAGCACGATCAGTCCGTTGGCCTGCACCATGGAGCTGAGCATGCCGGAGCCCTGGTTGCCGGTGGTGCGCACCTGCAGCGTGCCGTCGGCCGCCGTGCTCACCCAGCCGCGCTGGTACTCCGTGCGGCCGGGGCGCTTGCGCAGCGGTGTGGCGCAGACGGCGCGCAGCAGCGGCGGCGGGCTCTGGCGGCTGCCCATCATGCGCAGCAGCGCGGGCCGCACGAAGGCGAGGAAGGTCACCATCACCGCGACGGGGTTGCCCGGCAGGCCGAACAGCACGGCGCTGCCGGCGTTGGGGCCTGTGCCAGCAGTCGGGGCCGACGCCGTACCCCGCGCGATACGGCCCACGGCCATAGGCCGGCCCGGGCGCATGGCGATGCGCCAGAAGGCCACGTCGCCCAGTTCCTGCATCATGCCGCGCGTGTGGTCGGCGTCGCCCATGCTGACGCCGCCGCTGGTGACGATGGCGTCCGCCTGTTGCGCCGCCGTGCGGAAGGCGGCCGACAGGGCCTGCGGGTCGTCGGGCACCACGCCCAGGTCCACCACCTCCACGCCCAGCCGCGTCAGCAGGCCGAAGAGGGTGTAGCGGTTGCTGTCGTACACGGCACCTTCGCGCGGGGGCTCGCCCAGGCCCAGCAGCTCATCGCCGGTGGAGAAGTAGGCCACCCGCAGGCGCCGCACCACGGGCACGCGCGGCAGGCCCAGGCTGGCGAGCAATCCGAGCGCCGCGGGGGTGAGCGGCGTGCCCTGTGCCAGGGCCACGCGGCCCTGCATCAGGTCTTCGCCGCGCAGCCGGCGGTTGGCGCCGGGGCGCAGCGCGTCGGCGGCGACGTGCACCGTGTCGCCCGCCACCGAGGTGTGTTCGATCGGCACCACCGTGTCCAGGCCCTCGGGCATGACGGCGCCGGTCATGATGCGCACGCAGCTGCCGGCGGGCACGGCGCCGTGGCGCGACTGTCCGGCCAGCGCGGTGCCCACGCAGCGCAGCACCAGCGGCTGGCCGGGCTGCAGCAGCGCCCCGTCGAAGGCGTAGCCGTCCATGGCGGAGTTGTCGTGCGGCGGCACGCTGACGGGCGAGACCACGTCCTGCGCCAGGACGCGGCCCAGGGCGGCCGCCAGGGCCAGGTCTTCGCTCTCGGCCAAGGGCTCGACCAGGCGTTCGAGGAAGGCGCCGACGGCGTCCGCGGGCAGATCGCCCGGGTCGTAGCCCGGCAGGTCGGCGGCGATCTGGGCGGTGGTGGTCATGCAGGTGTCCATAGCGGAGAAGAGGGAAGCAGCCGCACCATGTGCAGCTTGTCATGGCCGGTGCCGGCCACCACGATGGCCCGCGGCAGCAGCCCGTAGGCGCGGAAGCCCGCGCGTTCGTACAGCCGCACGGCATGGGCATTGCCGGCCGTCACGGTGAGTGTGAGCTGTTCCAGGCCGGGCATCTCGGCGGCCCGGGCGATGCAGGCCTCCAGCAGCAGCCGGCCCACGCCGCAGCGTTGCGCGTGCGCGGCCACCATCATGGCCACGACCTGGGCACCGTGGCGCTGCTGCAGGCGCTCTTCGCGCTCGCAGCCGAGGCCGCCCACCAGTTGCCCGGCGGCATCGAAGGCGCCCAGGAAGAAGCCGTGCGCGGCCGGTGCGCCCAGCCGCTCGGCGTAGGAGGCGGCGGGCCGCTGCACGGCCGTGGCGTAGTCGGATGTGAAGGCCTCGGGAAAGCGGCGCAGGGCCTCGTCACGCAGCGGCTTGTAGGCCGGTGCGTCCGCGGCGGTGAGCATGGCGATGCGCACAGGCGGCTGCAGCGGGGCGGGGGCGTCGGGGGCGGGCGGGGTCATGCGGGGCGGGCGTGTTCCAGGGCCTGCAGCTCGGCCAGGGTGTTGGCGTTGGCGAAGGCCTGCAGATCGTCGCCGGGCCGGTCGAAGGCGGCCACTGCGCACGGATGGCGGGCCAGCCAGGCGCCGATCTTGCGGCCGCCGCCGTCCAGGTAGCGGGCCAGGTCAGTCTGCAGCGTGGCGCGCAGCAGGCAGAACACCGGCTGGCGCCGCAGCACGGTGGCGCCCGTGGCGGCATCGGATTCGGGCGCCGAGGCGATGGCCAGCGCGGTGCCTGCGGCCTGCGCGGCCTGGGCCAGGCGCTCGGCCAGGTCGGGCGGGAACAAGGGCGTGTCGCAAGGGACGGTCAACAGCCAGCCGGTGCTGCAGTGCTGCAAGCCGGCGAGGAAGCCGGCCAGCGGACCCGCGAAATCCGCCATGCCGTCCGCCAGCACCGGTGCACCCCAAACGGCATAGTCCTTCGCGTTGCGGTTGGCGCTCAGCAACACCGCGCCGACCTGCGGTTGCAGGCGGTGCAGCGCGTGCCGCGCCAGGGGCGTGCCGTGGAAGGTCTGCAAGCCCTTGTCGACGCCGCCCATGCGGCTGCCCTGGCCGCCGGCCAGCACCAGGCCGGTGATGTCGTGCAGGGCGATCAAGGCGTTCTGGGCGGAGCCGGCGGGGCCCGTTCGCCGCGCCGGGGCAGCGGGGTCAGCCACCGATGTAGCTCATCTCCACGCGGCGCTGGGCCGGCGTGCCGCGGTCGGGCGGCAGGCTGCTGCGCAACTCGGAGTAGCGGTCGGTGCGGCCATGCCAGATGCTGGCGATGGCGGCGGCCAGCTGCTCGTCGCCTGCACCCTCGCGCAGCAGGGTGCGCAGGTCCCAGCCCTGGGTGGCGAACAGGCACAGGTACAGGCGGCCCTCCATCGACAGGCGGGCGCGGTTGCAGTCCTGGCAGAAGGCCTGGGTCACGCTGCTGATCACGCCTACCTCGCCCAGCGCCGGGTCGTGCTGCCCGTCGGCGCCGGCGTAGCCCCAGCGCTCGGCCGTCTCGCCGCGGGCCTGCGGGTCGAGCGGCACCAGCGGCAGATGTTCCTGCAGGCGCTCGATCAGCTGGGCGGACGGCAGCACTTCGTCCATGCGCCAGCCGTTGGTGGCGCCGACATCCATGTATTCGATGAAGCGCAGCGTGATGCCCGAGCCGCGGAAGTGCCGCGCCATGGCCACCACCTCGTGGTCGTTGGTGCCGCGCTTGACCACCATGTTGACCTTGATGCGCTGCAGGCCCACGGCCTGGGCGGCTTCGATCCCGGCCAGCACCTCGGCCACGGGAAAGTCCACATCGTTCATGCGGCGGAACACCGCATCGTCCAGGCTGTCCAGGCTGACTGTCACACGGTTCAGGCCGGCGTCCTTCAGGGCGCGGGCCTTGCGGGCCAGCAGCGATCCATTGGTGGTCAGCGTCAGGTCGGGCACCTGGCCGTCCACGGTGCGCAGGGCGGCCAGTTGCTCCACCAGGTTTTCCAGGTGCTTGCGCAGCAGGGGCTCGCCGCCGGTGAGGCGGATCTTGCGCACGCCGTGCCCCAGGAACACCCGCGCCAGCCGTGTGATCTCCTCGAAGCTGAGCAGCGCGCTGTGGGGCAGGTAGCGATAGTCCTTGTCGAACACCTCCTTGGGCATGCAGTACGCACAGCGGAAGTTGCAGCGGTCGGTGACGCTGATGCGCAGATCCCGCAGCGGCCTGCCCAGCGTGTCGGAGAGCCGGCCCGTGGGCGCGGCAGCCGGCCCCCGGGCCAGGGCAGGGGAGAGCGCAGCGAGGCGCTGGTCCACAAGGGGGATGACACGTTCAGCCATGGCGCGATTTTGCCGTATGGCCCTGTGTAGGGTTATCGCGCTGCGGCGGAATTTGACACGCGTCAACTTGGGCTGAATCACCGGCGTGTCCTCGAACCGGGCTGTCGCCTGCGAACCGGCCAATGTCCCCTTGGCGGCAAGGTCAATTGAAATGAAAATAATTATCATTTAATGCCTCGGTACGCACGAACCTCCGGTTCCACGCAAAGGGCTGTGCACGCGCTCGGCAGGGCGGTGGTGCCGGCTGTGGACCGCGTCGCGCGAGCGGTGCGTACACCGGCCCGCTGCCCGATCCGCCAGCGCGCCTTCCGTGTCCTGCCACCACAGAAAGTTTTTGCCATGCCCTACACGCTCCCGTCCCTGCCGTATGCCTATGACGCGCTCGAACCCCATATCGACGCGCAGACGATGGAGATCCACCACACCAGGCACCACCAGACCTACATCAACAACCTCAATGCCGCGCTGGAAGGCACGCCGCATGCAGGGCAGTCGGTAGAGGCCCTGGTCGCCGGAATCGACGCACTCCCCGCGGCGCTGCAGGCGCCGGTGCGCAACAACGGCGGCGGGCATGCCAACCACAGCCTGTTCTGGACCGTGATGTCGCCCCAGGGCGGCGGTGTGCCGCAAGGGGCGCTTGCGCGGGCCATCGATGCCGATCTGGGCGGGTTCGACGCTTTCAAGGAAGCCTTCACCAAGGCCGCGCTTACCCGCTTCGGCAGTGGCTGGGCGTGGCTCAGCGTGTCGCCGCAGGGCCGGCTGGTGGTGGAGAGCACCGGAAACCAGGACAGCCCGCTCATGCCCGGTATCGCTTCGGGCAACACCCCCATCCTGGGGCTGGATGTGTGGGAGCACGCCTACTACCTGAAGTACCAGAATCGTCGCCCCGAATACATCGCGGCCTTCTATAACGTGGTGGATTGGGTGGAGGTGGCCCGCCGCCATGACGCCGCCATCGCCTCGGCAAGCCGCTGAGTTTGCGTTGCCTGCCGCCGCCCTTCATGCCTGAACACCGCGAGGATCCCGCGCCCATGCCATCCGAGTCCACCGCCAACCCCTCCCGCCCCGCCTGGGGCCTGCGCAAATGGCTGGGTGCAGGGATTGCGCTGCTCGGCGTGATCGTCCTGGGCCTGCAGTTCGCCCAGTTCCTGCAGGCGAACGAGAGGGTGGCGCAGGCCTGGCAGGCCGGCCTGGTGGCCGCCTTCGCCACGGCCCTGGGCACCGTGCCGGTGATGTTCTCGCAGCGCCTGTCCGACCGGGTTCAGGACACCCTGTTCGGCTTCGGGGCGGGCGTGATGCTGGCCGCCTGCTCGTTCTCACTCGTGATTCCGGGGCTGGCCACGGCCAAGGCCGCCGGGGCGGGACCGTGGGAGGCGGGGGGCACCATCGGTGCCGCGATCCTGCTGGGGGCGCTGGCCCTGCTGGTCATGGAGAGGCTGCTGCCGCACGAGCACTTCATCAAGGGCGTGGAAGGGCAGTCCTCCCGTACGCTGCAGCGCACCTGGCTCTTTGTGTTCGCGATCGCCCTGCACAATTTGCCGGAAGGGCTGGCCATCGGCGTGGCCTATGCCGGAGCCGATCCCCTGCAGGCCGGCACCCTGACTGCGGGCATCGCCATCCAGGATGTGCCTGAAGGTCTGGTGGTGGCCGTGGCCCTGTTGGCGGCTGGCTACCGGCGGGCGATCGCGGTGGGGCTGGGGATGGCCTCCGGCCTGGTCGAGCCGCTGGGGGCCGTGCTGGGCGCTGCCGTGGTCAGCTATTCGGTGCATCTGCTGCCGTGGGGCCTGGGTTTCGCGGCCGGGGCCATGCTCTTCGTGATCAGCCACGAGATCATTCCCGAATCCCACCGCAAGGGCCACGAGGCGTGGGCTACGGGCGGGCTCATGATCGGCTTCGTCATCATGATGCTGCTGGATACGGCCCTCGGCTGAATCGGGCGGTTGCGGAGGGCGGCATGCGGCGACTGCGGGACGGTTGATGCACATCAGCGGGCCGTGACTAAGGGCGTCACACAATGCCGCGCATGCCCTGTCTTCGACGCCTTCCCGGCGAGCCCGCCGCCCTGCCTTCCGCCCTTTCCCCGCCAGCGGAGCTGCGCCGTGGACAGCGCCGCGCCGTAGTGCAGACGCTGGCTGGGGTGTTGCTGCTGTCCGCCTTGCCGATCTCAGCGCAGGCGCGGGTGGCCATCGCCACGGCCATCAACCGCACGGCGCGTTTCCGGGCGCTCTCGCAGCGCATCGCCAAGGCGTATGCCCAGCTGCACCTGGGAGTGATGCCCGATCGCGCGCGCGAGGCGTTGGCCGCTGCTCGCACGCTGGTGCAGGCAGGGTTCGACGACATGGGTGGGCAGACATGGCCGGCCGAGCTCGCCGCGCAGCTCGCAGAAACGCGCCAGCATGCCGAACGGCTCGACGCCCTGGTGTCGCGTCCGCCCAGCAAGGAGGGTGTGGCTTCCGTTTCCGCATGGGCCAATCGCATGCTCGTTGCGGCCGACGCAGCGACGCAGTCGCTGGAACGGCTCGCCCAGGCCGGAACCGCCAAACTGGTCAATACCGCCGGGCGCCAGCGCATGCTGTCGCAGCGGTTGGCGAAGAACTACAACCTGGCAGCAGCAGGGTTCGACGGCAAGGAGTTGCAGGGCCAGATGGCTGCCGATGCCAGCGAATTCCGGCGCGCGCTTGTGGTATTGGGCGCCGCACCGATTTCCACGCCCGCCATCCGTGCCGAGCTGGCCCAGGGCGAGGCTCAATGGCTCTTCTTCGACAACGCCCTGCAGCACGCGGCGGAGCCCCGCAGGCTGGAGGCTGTCGCGACGACGAGCGAGCGCCTGCTGGAGGTGACGGACCGCCTCACGGCGCTGTACGAGGCAGCCCTGAGGGATGTACTGGGCTGATCAATTTGGGGGAGGCCACGCCGGCCTACAAAGCGGATGGGCTTGACCAGTTGCCGTGGTCACCAGAGCGGCGCAAAGATCGTGGAAGTTGTCCTACGCGGGCCCGCCCCCGGGCGCCGCACACTGCGTTGGTCGATCCCCCTCGACACTCCCTCTCTTGTGATCCTTATCGCAAGTTCAGCCCGCTCTGAGCGGGCTTTCTTTTGCGTGGTGCTGGGCGGGCCGCTGCCGCTGCGAGGGGAGTGAACTTCACGGAAGGTGATTCCCATGCCATACGCCACCCCACGCATCGGCCTGCAGGACGGGCTGTCCTGGGCATCCCGCCCTGGACTGGCACCGCTCTGGGAAGACTACTTCACCACTCCCGTTCGCGATCGCCGGGTGCTCACGCTCTCCGGTCGCACCAGTTTCAGCGACGGGCGCCACCGCGTGGAAAACGCGGTCGGCATGCTGGAACTGAGCGGTGGCCCGGCGGGCCCCTACCGCACCACCCTGCAAATCTGCTTCGCCGATGCGCTCACGCTGCCTCCGCCGTCCTTCATTCTGGGGGCCGACTCGGCGGTGGGCACGCTGGCGCTGCACGCGCGCTACTTCGATGCGTATATCGAGGTGGCGAGCCGCCATGGCGCCCACTTCCGCATCGGGGGCGACGGCGCTCGCAATGCGCTGGCCGCGGATCTGTCGCAGCTGGGCTGACCGCGCGTTTCAGCGTTCACCCAGCGACAGGGGCTCGGCGTGCAAGCGGATGGCGGCCCCGTGCACGTGGCCGCCGTACGCTCTCAGGTGGATGAACCCAGCAGTCCGCCCAGGGCGAAGACCGAGTTCGGCACGTTTCTCGCCGGCAACTGCGACTTGGCCGGGGTGCGGGCTTTCATCGCCACGGATGCGGCCGGCGCCGCGTCGCGCAGGGTCTGCGCATCCTGGCTGGCGATCAGATCCGCCACCGTGATGGACTGCAGGTAGTCCATCACGCGCGAGTGGAAGGAGGCCCACAGCTCGGCGGTCATTTCGCCGGAGGGCAGCGGATGCGGCTCGGCGCTGGCTTTGTCGGCCGGGCGGGTCATGTACTTTTCCGATGCAGTGACGATGTCGGCTACGGACAGCTCCTGGGGGTTGCGGGTGAGCGTGTAGCCGCCGCCCGGTCCGCGGATGCTGCTGACCAGCCCCGCGCGACGCAGCGCACCGAAGATGTCTTCCAGGTAGGACAGCGAAATGCCCTGGCGGGCGCTGATGGCCGGCAAGGCCACAGGGCCGCCGTGCGAGCGCAGGGCCAGGTCGGTTACGGCGGTGACGGCCATCTTGCCGCGGGTGGTCAGGCGCATGATTTACTCCTCGATCGTGGTGTGGGGGAGCCCTTGGCGGGCAAAGGGGGTGGTGCTTCTGGCGGTCGTCCGGGCGTCGTCGCACCCTTTCTGCAGCACGCGCAGCAGTAGTTGCATCCAGCTCACGTCGGCCCAGTCCCTGCTTTGCAGCACGGGGTGCAGGGGGCTGGCGTGGCCGGACGGCGGCGCCACCTGGACGCCGTAGGTCTTGCGGCCTCTGTCGTTGGAGATGTCGATGGCCGCGCCCATGAGCGGAATGTCCACCGACGGCACCGGCCCGCGCTCGCCGTCGACGTCGATGCGCAGCGTGCAGCCGGGCAGCAGCGTGTAGCTCCACTGGAATCCCGCGTGGGCCTGGCGGCCGACCTGGTTCATGGCGGCCAGCCGCTGGTGCTGGGTCATGCTGAACGGGTCGAGAACCGGGCTGTCCGCCTGGGGATAGCCGTCGCTGCAGCCGGCGGACAGCAGGGCGGTCGCCAGTGCGGCGGGCAAGCCCAGCGCACGCGCGGAGGCGCGTGGTGCCTCAGGCAATAGGGAACGTAAAAAGGAGCCGCAGGGCTGCATGGCGCAAGGAACGACGTCAAGGGGGCCGAAGGAGGCCAACGTCGCTCGGCTGCGCTGGGGCGGTGCGAGCAGGCGCCAAGGAGCGCCGCGTTGGCCTGAAGGCTTGCGGCGGGCGCCCGTGAGCGGCCCGCGCGCGGTCAGGCGACCAGGCGCGCGGTGCGGGGGGGCTTGTGCGGCACGTCGGGTGCCGGAGAGGGGGAGCGGGCGTCGTCCGGCCTCAGGGGCGGGTAAAGCGCCACGCGGTCGTGGTGCGGACGCACGCGGATGTTGAGGTCGTCGGGCAGGTCCTGCTGGTCATCGGCCAGCCCATGCTCGGGGGACGCCTCGGCCAGTGCTTCGGTCTCTTCGTCGGCCGCCACGGAGGCGTCCAGCGCCGGGAGCGCGTCTTCCAGAATGCAAGAGGCGGCCGCATGCGGCCCCTGGAGCAGGGGCTCGAGCGAGGATGCCTTGCCGAAAGCGGACACCCCAACGCTCAGGAAGAAGTGGAGGGTGAAAACCGCAATGAACCACCGAAGCATGGTAGGGAAATTATAGCGGCCGCCCCTGACGGCACAGCGCGGGCGGCTCATGTACCGCCCCCCGGTGGGTCGATGACCAGCCGGTAGCCGACCCCGGTCTCGGTCAGCAGGTGGCGCGGCCGGGCGGGATCGGCCTCCAGCTTCTGGCGCAGATGGCCCATGTGGATGCGCAGGTAGTGGCTGCGGTCGACATGGCCGGGGCCCCAGACGTCGGTGAGCAGCTGGCGCTGCGTCATCACGCGGCCGGCGTTGCCCAGCAGCACCAGCAGCATGCGGTACTCGATCGGCGTCAGGTGCACTGGCTGACCCCCGCGCAGCACCGTGCGCGCGGCTCCGTCGATGTCCACGTCACCGAACTGCCAGCGCGCTTCGGCGCCGGCGGTTGCATCGCCGTGGCGGGGGCGCCGCATGTTGGCGCGCACGCGGGCCAGCAGTTCGCCGGTTCCGAAGGGCTTGGTGAGGTAGTCGTCGGCGCCGGCGTCGAGCGCGGCGATCTTGTCGGCCTCGTCGGTGCGGGCCGACAGCACGATGATGGCGGCGCTTGACCAGGCGCGCACTTCGCGGATCAGTTCCACGCCGTCGCCGTCCGGCAGGCCCAGGTCCAGCACCAGCAGATCGGGTTGGCGGGTGCCGGCGGCCGACAGGCCGTCGCGCAGCGTGGCCGCTTCATGCACCTGCCATTGCTCCGCCTCCAGCGCACCGCGGACAAAGCGGCGGATCTGGGGTTCGTCCTCGATCACGATCACGGTACGGGCAGAAGGCATGGAGTGCGCCGGCTTCACTTTGGCTCAGCAGTGGCTGGCATGGAGTCATCGAGTTCCGGCAGCGGCGGAGGTTCCCTCCGCGGCAGGGAAAGGCGGAATTCTGCACCGCCGCCCGCGGCCTGCTCCGCCGTGATGCTGCCGCCATGGGCCCGCACGATCGCCTTGCAGATGGCCAGGCCGAGCCCGACGCCGGCGATCGCGGATTCCGCGTGGCCGCGGGTGAACTTCTCGAACAGCAGATGCGCCGCGCCGCGGTGGCTGTCAGGCAGGCCCGGCCCGTGGTCGCGCACCGACAGGTGCAGCGCGTCGGCGCTGGCGCTGGCCGTGATCTCCACCGGCGCGCGGCCGTACTTGGCCGCGTTTTCCAGCAGGTTGACCAGCACCCGCTCCATCAGCACCGGATCGAATTCCACCAGCGGCAGATCGGTGGGCAGCCGGGTGCGCACCTCCATGCCGTCCAGCGCCGGCTCTGCGGCACGCAGGGCCGAGCCGACCACTTCCTCCACGGATTGCCAGCCGTGCCGCAACGGATGGGCTCCCTGCGCGCCGGAGGACTCCAGCCGCGCCATCTCCAGCAGGTTCGTGACCAGGGTGTTGAGCGCGCGGGCCTGGGCAGCGATGGCCTGGGCCGCGTCCGCCTGCGGGCCGGGGGGCAGGCCGCGCAGCGATTCCGCCAGGCCCAGCAGCGCGGTGAGCGGCGTGCGGATATCGTGCGAGAGCGCGCCCAGCAGCGTGCCGCGCAGGCGTTCGGATTCCATCTCGACCACGGCCTGCTGGGCGATTTCCACGTAGTGCACCCGCTCCAGGGCGATGGCGATCTGGCGCGTCAGCGTGTCGAGCTGGCGCATCTGTTCCGGCGCCGCCAGCCACTGAGGGTCCGGCAAGGTCAGCGCCAGCACGCCGCGCACCCGCATGGGCGCCTTGAGGGGGACATAGCGCCAGGGCTGGGCCGACAGCGTCGCCGTGCCCAGGCCGGCGGGCTCGCCATGGCGCAGCGCCCAGCCGGCCACCGTGGCGTCCAGCCCCGCGGGCGGCGGGTGCGGCACCACCAATTGGTCGTTGGCATCCGTGCGCAGCACGCAGGCCTGGCCGCCGAAGTAGCTGCGGATGGCCGCTTCCCCCAGCTCGGCGACCTGGCTGCTCTCCAACGCGCCGGAGAGGTCCCGCGTCAGGGCGAACAGCGAGCGGGTGCGCTGCTCGCGCTGGGCGGCTACCCCGGCCGTGAAGCGCAGGCCCGCCGTGAGCTGGCCGATCAGCAGGCCCACGCCCAGCATGACGGCAAAGGTCACCAGGTACTGCACATCGCTCACGGCGAAGGAGATGCGCGGCGGCACGAAGACGTAGTCGAACGCCAGCACGTTGAGCAGCGCGGCCACCGCCGCGGGTGCCCGGCCCCAGCGCAGCGCCACGCCGACCACGCCGAGCAGGAACAGCATGACGATGTTGACCAGATCCAGCGTGTCGGCCATGGGGGCGGCCACCAGCGTGATGGCCAGGCTGACGCCCGCCGCCCACAGGTAGCCGGCCCGGCTGCTGCGGGGCGGAGATTGGGGGCCGGGGGCGGAATGGCCGGCCGGCAGCCTCCGGTGGTGCGGCGAGGGGGCCACCTCGACGATGTCCACGGATGGCAGCAGCGCCGCCAGCCGCCCGCGCAGCGCGGGGCGTCCCACTGGCAACAGCCGGGCCCAAGCGGGGCCGTTGTTGGCAGGGCGGCCCAGTACCAGGGTGGCGCAGTTGAGCTGCAGCGCGTGCGCGGCGAGCGCGTCCGCCACCGACGCGCCTTGCAGCAGGGCGGTCTCTGCACCCAGGCTTTCGGCCAATTGCAGGGTCGCTAGCGCTTTCTGGCCGGCGTCGGCGCGGCTGCGCTGCGGCGTCTGCACGTGCACGGCGTGCCAGGGTACGTTGAGCTGGCCGGCCAGGCGCGCGGCGGTGCGCACGGTCTGGGCGGCCTCCTCGCCAGCACCCACGGTGGCCAGCAGGGCGCCGGACGTGTTCCAGGTCTGTGCGGTGGCGGGGCTGCCGGAATGCTCCACGCGCCAGTCGCGCATGTCGTCTTCCACATGCTCCGCCGTGCGGCGCAGGGCGATCTCGCGCAAGGCGATGAGGTTGCCCTTGCGGAAAAAACTGCGGGTGGCCTGCCGAGCCTGCTCGGGCACATACACCTTGCCGGCAGCCAGGCGCTGCAGCAGCTCGTCGGGCGTCACATCGACCAGGATGACTTCGTGGGCGCCGTCCAGCACCGCGTCCGGCACCGTTTCGTGCACGCGGATGCCGGTGATGGAGCCCACCGTGCCGTTGAGGCTTTCCAGGTGCTGCACGTTGAGTGCTGTCCACACGTCGATGCCGGCGGCCAGCAATTCCTTCACGTCCTGCCAGCGCTTGGCATGGCGCGAGCCGGGCGCGTTGGAATGGGCCAGCTCGTCCACCAGCAGCACCTGCGGCCGACGCTCCAGGGCGGCGTCGATGTCCAGCTCGCGCAGCACATGGCCGCGGTAGGGCACCTCGCGCAGCGGCAACACCTGCAGTCCGTCGAGCAGGGCGGCGGTCTCGGCGCGGCCGTGGGTCTCGACGACGCCGATGACCACGTCGCCCCCGGCCCGGCGCTCGCGCTGCGCGGCCGACAGCATGGACCAGGTCTTGCCCACGCCGGCATTGGCACCGAAGTAGATGCGCAGGCGGCCGGGCCGCTGGGCGGGGTCTTCGGCACGCCACTGGGCGATCAGGGCGTCGGGGTCGGGGCGTTCGGGTTCGGACATCGGGTCGTCATCATGGCGCAAAACAGGGGACCAAAGGGGCCGGCGGCGTCAGCGGCGCTGGGGCGCCGCGGGGCGTCCGGCACGCGGCCGGTCCAGGAGCCACCAGGCCAGGGCCAGCGGGATCGCCAGCACGGCAACGGCCAGCAGGAGGGCGGCGGCTTCCGCCCATTGCCACGGCATGGGCGAGGGCACCCTTTACGGCTGCGCCGGCCGCGCAGAGCCAGTGTCCAGCGCCAGATTGAGCGCCAGCACATTCACCCGGGGCTCGCCGAGCAGGCCCCACAGGGGCGCCTCGGTGTGCTGCTGCACCAGGGCCTGGACGGTGGCTTCGGGCAAACCGCGCACGCGCGCCACGCGCGGCGCCTGGTACATCGCTGCGGCGGGGGTGATGTGCGGATCGAGGCCGCTGGCGGATGCCGTGACCAGATCGGCCGGCACCGGCCGGCTGTTGCCCGGATCGGCCGCGCGCAGCGCCTGCACACGGGCGGTGACGGCGTCGGTCAGCGCCGGGTTCAGCGGCCCCTGGTTGGAGCCGCCGGAGGCCGAGGCGTTGTAGGGCTGGGGCGCGGTGGCGGAGGGGCGGCTCCAGAAGTGGCCGGGGTCCGAGAAGGGCTGGCCGATGAGGGCCGAGCCCACGGTGCGGCCGCCGCGCTCGACCAGGCTGCCCTGGGCCTGCCAGGGGAACAGCGCCTGCGCGGCGCCGGTGACGGCAGCGGGGTAGAGCAGGCCAGTGACGGCGCTCAGCAGCACCAGCAGCACCAGGGCGGGACGGACTATCGTGCGGATCATGGAAGAACCTCCTTGGGGTCAGACCAGGCCGGCTGCGGCCAGCAGCAGGTCGATGAGCTTGATGCCGATGAACGGCACGATGAGCCCGCCCAGCCCGTAGAGGGCCAAGTTGCGGCGCAGCAGCGTGGCGGCGCCCACCGGGCGGTAGCGCACGCCTTTCAGCGCCAGCGGGATCAGGAACACGATGACCAGCGCGTTGAACACCACAGCGGACAGGATGGCCGACGACGGGCTGGCCAGCTGCATGACGTTCAGCGCGCCCAGCTGCGGGTAGGTGGACACGAAGATCGCCGGGATGATGGCGAAGTACTTGGCCACATCGTTGGCGATGGAGAACGTGGTGAGCGAGCCGCGCGTCATCAGCAGCGCCTTGCCCGTCTCCACCACTTCCAGCAGCTTGGTGGGGTTGGAGTCCAAGTCCACCATGTTGCCGGCTTCCTTGGCGGCCTGCGTGCCGCTGCCCATGGCCACGGCCACGTCGGCCTGGGCCAGGGCGGGGGCGTCGTTGGTGCCGTCGCCGGTCATGGCGACCAGGTGGCCCTCGGCCTGGTACTTGCGGATGAGGGCCAGCTTGTCCTCGGGCGTGGCCTCGGCCATGAAGTCGTCCACCCCGGCCTCGGCGGCGATGGCGGCGGCCGTCAGCCGGTTGTCGCCGGTGATCATCACCGTCTGGATGCCCATGCGGCGCAGCTCGGCAAAGCGCTCCTTGATGCCGGCCTTGACCACGTCCTTCAGCTCGACCACGCCGAGCACGCGCGCGCCTTCGGCCACTGCCAGCGGCGTGCTGCCGCGGCGCGACACCTCGTCCGCCGCCGCGGCCACCTCGGGCGGCAGGCGGCCGCCCAGGGCCTCCACATGGCGGCGCAGGGCTTCCACGGCGCCCTTGCGCAGCGGCACCGGGGCGGCGTCCAGGCTCAGCGCGGTGGGTGGCAGGTCCACGCCGCTCATGCGCGTCTGCGCCGTGAAGGGCACGAACTGCGCGCCCTCCGGGGCCTGCGCGTGGGCGCCCGCCAGGCCCTGGCTGCGCGCCAGCTCCACGATGCTGCGGCCCTCGGGGGTCTCGTCGGCCAGCGAGGCCAGCAGCGCGGCGCGCGCCAGCTGGTCGGCCGCCACGCCCGGCGCGGGCAGGAAGGCATGTGCCTGGCGGTTGCCGTGGGTGATGGTGCCGGTCTTGTCCAGCAGCAGCACGTCCACGTCGCCGGCCGCTTCGACCGCGCGGCCCGAGGTGGCGATCACATTGGCCTGCATCATGCGGCTCATGCCGGCCACGCCCACTGCCGACAGCAGCCCGCCGATGGTGGTGGGAATCAGGCACACCAGCAGCGCGATCAGCGCGGCCAGCGACACGGCCGTGCCCGCGCCCGCTGCCTGCACACTGAACAGCGAGTAGGGCAGCAGCGTGGCGGTCACCACCAGGAACACGATGGTCAGCGCCACCAGCAGAATGGTCAGCGCGATCTCGTTGGGCGTCTTCTGGCGGCGCGCGGCTTCCACCATGCCGATCATGCGGTCCAGGAACGACTCGCCCGGGTTCACGCTGATGCGCACCACCAGCCAGTCGGACAGCACGCGGGTGCCGCCGGTCACGGCCGAGAAGTCGCCGCCCGACTCGCGCACCACCGGGGCCGACTCGCCGGTGATGGCGCTCTCGTCCACCGAGGCCACGCCGTCCACCACCTCGCCGTCCAGCGGCACCACGTCGCCGGCTTCCACCAGCACCACATCGCCCTTGCGCAGGTTGTGCGCCTGCTCGGGCAGCCAGGCCGAGGTGGCGCCCGTGGCCGCGTCCTTGAGCTTCTTGGCCCAGGTGTCCTTGCGCAGGCCCTTGAGCGACGCGGCCTGCGCCTTGCTGCGGCCCTCGGCCAGGGCCTCGGCGAAGTTGGCGAACAGCACGGTGAACCACAGCCAGAGGGCGATGGCCAGGATGAAGCGGGGCTGCATGCCGCCGGCGTCGCCGTTGCCGCCGCTCCACGGCAGGGACTGCAACCACAGCAGCGTGGTGAGGATGCTGCCGACGTAAACCACGAACATCACCGGGTTGCGCCACTGCGCGGCCGGGCTGAGCTTGGTGAAGGCGCCGCGCAGCGCGGGGGCGAGCAGGGCGGGGTCCCTCAGGGACAGGGAATGACTGGTTTTCATGACGGGGTAACTCGGTTCAGGGCTGCTTCCACAGCATCAGGTGCTCCACCACCGGGCCCAGGGCCAGCGAGGGCACGTAGTTCAGCAGGCCCACCAGCAGCACCGTGGCCACCAGCAGCAGCACGAACAGCGGGCCGTGCGTGGGCAGGGTGCCGGCCGTGGCAGGCAGCTTCTGCTTGGCCGCCAGCGCGCCGGCAATCGCCAGCACGGGCACGATCACGCCGAAGCGGCCCAGCCACATCGCCACGGCCAGCAGCGCGTTGTAGAAGGGCGTGTTGGCAGACAGGCCCGCGAAGGCGCTGCCGTTGTTGTTGGCGGCCGAGGTCAGCGCGTAGAGGATCTCGGAGAAGCCATGCGCGCCCGGGTTGGCCACGCCGGCGGTGCCGGCCGTGGTGCTCACCGCCACCGCCGTGCCCAGCAGCACCAGCAGCGGCGTGACCAGGATGGCGATGGAGGTGAGCTTCATCTCGTGCACCTCGATCTTCTTGCCCAGGTACTCCGGCGTGCGGCCGATCATCAGGCCGGCGATGAACACCGCCAGGATCGCGAAGACCAGCATGCCGTACAGGCCCGAGCCCACGCCGCCGAAGACCACCTCGCCCAGCTGCATCAGCACCAGGGGCACCATGCCGCCCAGCGGGGTGAGCGAGTCGTGCATCAGGTTGACCGCGCCGCACGAGGCGGCCGTGGTCACCACGGCAAACAGCGCGGACGCATCGATGCCGAAGCGCACTTCCTTGCCTTCCATGTTGCCGCCGCTTTGCAGCGCGCTGGCGGCCTGGTCGGCGCCCAGCGGCGCCAGCAGCGGGTTGCCGGCCTGTTCCGCGCCGGTCAGCACCACCACGGCCACGACGAACATCAGCGCCATCGCGGCGAGCACGGCCACGCCCTGGCGCTGGTCGCCCACCACGCGGCCGAAGGCGAAGCACAGCGCGGCCGGAATGAGGAAGATCGCCAGCATCTGCACCAGGTTGCTCAGCGCCGTGGGGTTCTCGTACGGGTGGGCGGAGTTGGCGTTGAAGAAACCGCCGCCGTTGGTGCCCAGCATCTTGATGGCCTCCTGCGAGGCGACCGGGCCCATGGCCAGCGTCTGCGTGGCGCTCTGCTGCGGCTGCAGCACGGGCGCGCCGCTCGCGTCCAGCACCGGCTGGCCGGCGGCGTCGAGCTTCGGTGCTTCGTAATGCACCGTCTCCAGCATGTCTGCGGTAGCCGATGCGCTGAAGTTCTGGATCACGCCCTGGCCCGCCAGCACGAGGGCGATGGCGAACGACAGCGGCAGCAGCACCCACAGGGTGATGCGCGTGATGTCGGCCCAGAAGTTGCCCACCCGGCCCGCTTCCTTCGGCTGGCCGGCGGCGCTCTGGCCTCGCGAGGCAAAGCCGCGTGCCAGCGCAAAGGCCACGGCGATGCCGGTCGCGGCGGAGAGGAAGTTCTGCACCGTCAGGCCCAGCATCTGTGTGAGATAGCTCATGGTGGACTCGCCCGCGTAGCCCTGCCAGTTGGTGTTGGCGACGAAGCTCACCGCCGTGTTGAAGGCCGAGTCGCCGGCCACGGCGCCCAGGCCCATCGGGTTGAGCGGCAGCACGGCCTGCGCCCGCTGCAGGCCGTAGAGCAAGAGCGCACCCAGTCCGTTGAAGGCCAGCAGGCCCAGCGCGTACCGGTGCCAGGGCATGGACTCGCCGGGGTCGATGCCGCACAGGCGGTAGACCGGCGCCTCGAAGCGGAGCATCCAGCGCGGCAGATCGCCGCGGCAGACGGCGGCCAGCGCCCGACCCAGCGGCCAGGCCGCAGCGATCAGCACGGTGAGGAAGAGGGCCAGCAGCCCCCAGGCGGAAGCGCCCATGTCAGAACTCCTCCGCGCAGATCAGCGCAAACACCAGATAGGCCAGCAGCAGCACGGCCACGATGGCCGCCAGGCCGTACAGCATGTGCAGCGCGATCATGGGCGCTGCTCCTTGCGCGGCCGGCCCAGCCGGTGCAGCCACAGGGCCAGTTCGGCGGCCGCCACCCACAGCGCCGCCAGGGCGCCGATCCATACCAGGTCCATCGTTCCTCCTCGGGGTTCAGACATGGCGGCGATTCTGGAAACGGGCGCGCAAAGACAGTGCACAGAGTGCGGGGGGCGGCATAAAGAAAGCGTAAAGACGCCGGGCGCCCGGCTGCTGCTCCTGAATCAGGAGCTGGATGCGCTTGTATTTCAAGCGACTTCAATAGATCAGATGCTGAATGCCTTGCGCAATAAGCGCATCCAGCTATCAAAGAAATAGCGGTGCCGCGCCAGCCCCGGGCGCGCCACGGGCGGGGCGGTGGGGGCTGGCCCGCGTCTTGCATTCCACCCGCCTTGTGCAGGCAGAGCGCACTGGCGTGGTGCAGGCTGCCCGTGGTTTCGGGGGGCGTGCGCGTTAACCCTGTATAGACAGGTATGGACGCGAGCGCATCATGGCGGCCGCGCGGCGTGCCGAGTCCTGCACGAAAGCCGTTTTTTCAACAGGAGCTGAAGATGAGCCGAACGATGGTGGTGAAGATGGCGTCGCTGGTGGCGACGGGCGCGCTGGTATTGGGAACCGCCACGGCGGTCCACGCGCAAGAGACGAAGATCGCGCTGGGCATGTCCGGCTGGACCGGCTTCGCCCCGCTCACGCTGGCCGACAAGGCCGGCATCTTCAAGAAGAACGGCCTGGACGTGGAACTCAAGATGATTCCGCAGAAGGACCGCCACCTGGCCCTGGCCTCCAAGGCCATCCAGTGCGCCGCCACCACAGTCGAGACGCACGTCGCGTGGAACACCAACGGCGTGCCCATCGTGCAGATCTTCCAGATGGACAAGTCCTACGGCGCCGACGGCATCGCCGTGCGCAACGACGTGAAGGGTTTTGCCGACCTCAAGGGCAAGACCATCGCCGTGAGCGCGCCCGGCACGGCGCCGTACTTCGGCCTGGCCTGGATGCTGTCCAAGAACGGCATGAGCCTCAAGGATGTGAAGACCGTCTCGCTGGAGCCGCAGCCGGCCGCGCAGGCCTTCGTCTCGGGCCAGAACGACGCGGCCATGACGTACGAGCCGTATCTGTCGACCGTGCGCGCCAACCCGCAGGCCGGCAAGATCCTGGCCACCACCATCGACTACCCGATGGTCATGGACACGGTGGGCTGCGCGCCCGACTGGCTCAAGGCCAACCCCCAGGCCGCGCAGGCGCTCACGCAGTCGTACTTCGATGCGCTGGAGATGATCAAGACCGACCCGGCCAAGGCCAACGAGATCATGGGTGCCGCCGTCAAGCAGACGGGCGAAGCCTTCGCGAAGTCGTCCGCCTACCTGCGCTGGCAGGACAAGGCCGCCAACCAGAAGTTCTTCGCGGGCGAGTTGCAGCAGTTCATGAAGGACGCCGCGGCCATCCTGCTGGAGGCCGGCGTGATCCGCAAGCTGCCGGACAACTACGCGGCCATGGTGGACGACCGCTTCATCAAGTAAGCGCGCCGCTCCCGCTGCCTGACTGCCGAACGAACCCGACGAACCTGCCTTCCTGAGGATCTGCCGTATGAGCCGAGCGATGGGCGCTGCGCCCACGACCCCCCCGACCCTGGACTCCGGCCACCCGGCGCGCCCGCCCCGCCTGGCGCCGCAGGAGCCCGTGAGCGCCGGCGCGCGCTGGCTGCTCGGGCTGGCGTTCTTCGTCCTGTTCTTTGCCGTGTGGGCGGTGGCCACGCTGGGCGGCTTCGTGTCGCCCACCTTCCTCGCCAGCCCCATCACCATGGTGCAGGAAGGCTGGTTGCTGTTCACCCAGTTCGGCTTTTTGCACGACATCGGCATGACGGTGTGGCGCGTGCTGGGTGGCTTCATCCTCGCCGCCATCGTGGCCGTGCCGCTGGGGATCGCCATGGGGGCGCACAAGGGCGTCGAGGCGTTCCTGGAGCCGTTCGTGTCGTTCTGCCGCTACCTGCCGGCTTCGGCCTTCATCCCGCTGCTGATCCTGTGGGCGGGCCTGGGCGAGATGCAGAAGCTGCTGGTGATCTTCATCGGCTCGGTGTTCCAGATTATCCTGATGGTGGCCGTCATCGTGGGCAACGCCCGCAAGGACCTGGTCGAGGCGGCCTACACGCTGGGCGCCACGCCCACGGGCATCGTGCGCCGCGTGCTCATTCCGGGCGCCGCGCCCGACATCGCCGAGACGCTGCGCCTGGTGCTGGGCTGGGCGTGGACGTACGTGATCGTGGCCGAGCTGATCGGCTCCTCGTCGGGCATCGGCCACATGATCACCGACAGCCAGGCGCTGCTGAACACCGGGCAGATCATCTTCGGCATCATCGTCATCGGCCTCATCGGGCTGGTGTCGGATGCGCTTTTCAAACTCGCCAACCGCCGCCTGTTCGCCTGGAGTGCCTTGTGATGACCCCCCTGAGACGCTACGTGTCTTCCCCCAGGGGACGCCGCCAGTGGCCGGGCGAAGCCCGTTCCACGGCGTCCGCTGGCTTGCGCTGCGCCAGTCCTGTGCTCCGTGTCTTGTGCAGCGATGAGGACCTGTCATGAGTGAGTTATCGATCCAAGGTGTCTCCCGCACCTTCACCGCCGCCAAGGGCCAGGCCACGCAGGCTCTGCTGCCCGTGGATTTCCATGTCAACGACAACGACTTCGTCACCATCCTCGGCCCCTCGGGCTGCGGCAAATCGACCATGCTGCGCATCGTGGCCGGGCTCGATTACCCCACCAGCGGCCGCGTGCTGCTGGACGGCCGCCCGGTCGAAGGCCCCGGCGCCGACCGCGGCATGGTGTTCCAGAGCTACACGCTGTTCCCCTGGCTCACCATCGAGCAGAACATCCGCTTCGGCCTGCGCGAGCGCGGCATGCCCGAGGCGCAGCAGAAGGAGCGCGCCGCGTACTTCATCGCCAAGGTGGGGCTGCGGGGCTTCGAGCAGCACTTTCCCAAGCAGCTGTCGGGCGGCATGCAGCAGCGCACGGCGATTGCGCGCGCGCTCGCCAACGACCCCAAGATCCTGCTGATGGACGAGCCCTTCGGCGCGCTCGACAACCAGACCCGCGTGCTCATGCAGGAGCTGCTGCTGGGCATCTGGGAGGCCGAGCGCAAGACGGTGCTGTTCGTCACGCACGACATCGACGAGGCCATTTTCATGGCCAACCGCGTGGCCGTGTTCAGCGCGCGGCCCGGCCGCATCAAGACCGAGATCGCCGTCGATCTGCCGCACCCGCGGCATTACACGATCAAGACCTCGCCCGAGTTCATGGAACTGAAGGCGCGGCTGACGGAAGAGATCCGCGCCGAGTCGATGGCGGCGGACGCGCACTGATGGCGCCCGTCTGCCGCCCCTGCTGCACGCGCTGATAGAGTCCCGCGCGATGACCGCAACCGACCGCAACCCCCGCCCGGCGCAGCAGCAGCAGAAGCCCGCGCGCGCCGAGCCCGCACTGGCCCTGTACCAGCAGGTCAAGGACCACATCGTGCGCAAGATCCAGGACGGATCGTGGCGCGCCGGTGACCGCCTGCCCTCCGAGAACGAGCTGGTGCTGCAGTTCGGCATGTCGCGCATGACCGTAAACCGCGCGCTGCGCGAGCTGGTAGAGCAGGGCCGCATCGTGCGCGTGGCCGGCGTGGGCAGCTTTGTGGCGGAGGACAAGCCGCAGTCCACGCTGCTGCAGATCGCCAACCTGGCCAGCGAGATCCGCCAGCGCGGCCACGATTACCGCTGCGACGTGCTGTCGGTCGAGCGCATCTCCGCCTCGATGGAGATCGCCGCGGCGCTGGACCTGCGCACGGGCGAATCGGTGTTCCATTGCGTGTGCGTGCACCGCGAAGACGGTGTGCCTGTGCAACTGGAAGACCGCTACGTCAGCCCGCGCGCCGTGCCGCACTTCGCCACGCAGGACTTCACCCAGCTGCAGCCCTCCGAGTTCCTGGTGCGCAACGTGCCGTTCGACCAGATGGAACACGTGGTGGATGCCGTGCTGCCCACGGCCGAACAGGCCCGCCTGCTCGACATGGCGGTGACCGACCCGTGCCTGCTGCTCACCCGCCGCACCTGGTCGCGCGGCATGCCGGTGACCATGGTGCGCTGCCTGCATCCGGGCTCGCGCTACCGGCTGGGCAGCCGCTTCCGCGCGGATGGCAACCCGCTGGTAGGCTGAAAAATGGTGTTCAACCTGTATATACAAGATGATTGTGTCATGGTTCAATACGGGCGATCCGCTGCGGCCACGCAGCGCTAATTTTCTGGCATCAACTTGTATATACAGGATGACACAATGAACCCTTCGTCCTCCCTCGTCCTGCACCCCGGCCGTGTCACCCTCGCCGAACTGCGCCATATCGCCGCAGGTGGCGTGGTCTTGTCGCTCCATCCAACTGCGCTCGCCGGCATGGCCGATTCCAAGGCCACGGTGGACCGCATCGTGGAAGAAGACCAGGTGGTCTACGGCATCAACACCGGCTTCGGCAAGCTGGCCAGCACGAAGATCGCCCACGACCGCCTGGCCGAGCTGCAGCGCAACCTGGTGTTGTCGCACAGCGTGGGCACGGGCGACCCGCTGCCCGACGACGTGGTGCGCATGGTGCTGGCCACCAAGGCCGTGAGCCTGGCGCGTGGGCACTCGGGCGTGCGTACGGCGCTGGTCGAGGCATTGCTAGCCTTGGCCAATGCCGATGTGCTACCGGTGATTCCGGCCAAGGGCTCGGTGGGCGCGTCGGGCGACCTGGCGCCGCTGGCGCACCTAGCCTGCGTGCTGATCGGCGAGGGCTTCGCCAAGGTGAACGGGCAGGTCGTCTCCGGCCGCGAGGCCATGGCCTCCATCGGGCTGGAGCCTTTCGTGCTCGGCCCCAAGGAGGGCCTGGCGCTGCTGAACGGCACGCAGGTCTCCACCTCGCTGGCGCTGGCCGGACTGTTCGGCGCCGAGAGCGTGTTCGCCGCCGGGCTGGTGGCGGGCTGCCTGACGCTGGAGGCCATCAAGGGCTCGGTGAAGCCGTTCGATGCGCGCATCCACGAAGCGCGCGGCCAGGCCGGGCAGATCGCCGTGGCGGCTGCCGTGCGTGCGCTGCTCGACGGCAGCGCCATCGACACCTCGCACCCGCACTGCGGGCGCGTGCAGGACCCGTATTCCATCCGCTGCGTGCCCCAGGTGATGGGCGCGTGCCTGGACAACCTGAATCACGCGGCCCGTGTGTTGCAGATCGAAGCCAATGCCGCGTCGGACAACCCGCTGGTCTTCACCGACACGGGCGAGGTGATCTCGGGCGGCAACTTCCACGCCGAGCCGGTGGCCTTTGCGGCCGACATCCTCGCGCTGGCGATTGCCGAGATCGGCGCCATCTCCGAGCGCCGCCTGGCGCTGCTGCTGGACACGGGCCTGTCGGGCCTGCCGGCCTTCCTCATCCAGGACAGCGGCGTGAACTCCGGCTTCATGATCGCGCAGGTCACCGCCGCCGCCCTGGCCACCGAAAACCAGTGCCTGGCCAACCCCAGCAGCGTGACCAGCCTGCCCACCTCGGCCAACCAGGAAGACCATGTCTCCATGGCCACCTACGCCGCGCGCCGCCTGCTGGACATGGTGCGCAACACGGGCGTGATCGTCGGCATCGAGGCCATGGCCGCAGCGCAAGGCATGGAATTCGACAGATCGATCAAGAGCTCCGTCCTCATCGAAGCCCAGTTCGCGGCCATTCGCACACGCGTGGCCTTCCTAGAGCAGGACCGCTACCTCGCCCCCGATATCGAAGCCGTACGCGTCTGGGCGCAAGAGGCTTCCTGGCCCGATCCGTTGACCGCCTGCCTGCCCAGCTTCCAGTGATCCCTTGCACTGCCCATTCGCACTGTCCATTCGTGAAGGAGTGACCCCATGAACGCCAACGACGCCATCCTGTCCGCCACGGCCGCCGATCCGCGCCACGACCCCACGCGCGTGATCCGCGCGCCGCGTGGCAGCGAACTGCACTGCAAGAACTGGCTGGCCGAAGCCGCCTACCGCATGCTGCAGAACAACCTGGACCCGGACGTGGCCGAGAACCCGCAGTCGCTGGTGGTGTACGGCGGCATCGGTCGCGCGGCCCGCAACTGGGAGTGCTTCGACCAGATCCTGTCGTCGCTCAAAACGCTGGAAGCCGATGAATCCTTGCTCATCCAGTCGGGCAAGCCCGTGGGCGTGTTCAAGACGCACGAGAACGCGCCGCGCGTGCTGCTGGCCAATTCCAACCTGGTCCCGAAGTGGGGCCACTGGGAGCACTTCAACGAGCTGGACCGCAAGGGCCTGTTCATGTACGGCCAGATGACGGCCGGCAGCTGGATCTACATCGGTGCCCAGGGCATCGTGCAGGGGACCTTCGAGACCTTCGTCGAGGCCGGCCGCCAGCACTACAACAACGACCTGTCGGGCAAATGGATTCTCACGGCCGGCCTGGGCGGCATGGGCGGTGCGCAGCCGCTGGCAGGCGTGTTGGCCGGCGCCTGCGTGCTGGCCATCGAATGCCAGCAGAGCAGCATCGACTTTCGCCTGCGCACGCGCTATGTGGACAAGCAGGCCAAGGACCTGGACGATGCGCTGGCCCTCATCGCGCACCACACCGCACGCAAGGAGGCCGTCTCCATCGCGCTCTTGGGCAACGCGGCTGAGGTGCTGCCCGAACTGGTCAAGCGTGCCAAGGCCGGCGGCCCCCAGCCCGACATCGTGACCGACCAGACCTCGGCGCACGATCTCGTCAACGGCTATCTGCCCGTGGGCTGGACCGTGCCGCAATGGCGCGCCGCAGCGGCCGACCCCGGTCAGCACGCCACGCTCAAGGCGGCGGCGGCCAAGGGCTGCGCGGTGCACGTGCAGGCGATGCTCGACTTCCAGGCCATGGGCATCCCCACCGTGGACTACGGCAACAACATCCGCCAGGTCGCGTTCGACGAAGGCGTGAAGAACGCGTTCGACTTCCCCGGCTTCGTGCCTGCCTACATCCGCCCGCTGTTCTGCGAGGGCAAGGGCCCGTTCCGCTGGGTGGCGCTGTCAGGCGATCCGGAAGACATCTACAAGACGGATGCCAAGATCAAGGAACTGTTCCCCGAGAACAAGCACACGCACCGCTGGCTGGACATGGCGCGCGAGCGCATCGCCTTCCAGGGCCTGCCGGCGCGCATCTGCTGGCTGGGCCTGGGCGAGCGCCACAAGGCCGCGCTGGCCTTCAACGAGATGGTGAAGAACGGCGAGCTGAAGGCGCCCATCGTGATCGGCCGCGACCACCTGGACACCGGCTCCGTTGCCAGCCCCAACCGCGAGACCGAGGCCATGAAGGACGGCACCGACGCCGTGAGCGACTGGCCGCTGTTGAACGCGCTGCTCAACACCGCCGGCGGCGCCACCTGGGTGAGCCTGCACCACGGCGGCGGCGTGGGCATGGGCTATTCGCAGCATGCGGGCGTGGTCATCGTGGCCGACGGCACCGACGAAGCCGCCGCCCGCTTGGGCCGCGTGCTGTGGAACGATCCGGCCACGGGCGTGATGCGCCACGCCGATGCAGGCTACGACATCGCCATCGCCACGGCCAAGAAGCACCAGCTGAATCTGCCCATGGTGAAGTAGAGGGCAAGCCGCCGGGCTGCGGCGGCGCGCATTGCCGTCCGCGCACACTCACGTTTTTGTCCACCAGGGTGCCCCCACCATGCAACGCTTCGACTTGGCCACCACTCCTTCCACCCCATGGCGCAACGGCGGCGGCGCCACGCGCGAGCTGGCCTGCTGGCCGCCCGGTGCTGGCATGGAGGCCTTCGACTGGCGCGTGAGCGTGGCTACCGTCGTGCAGGCGGGGCCGTTCTCGGCCTTTCCGGGCATCGACCGCCACATCATGCTGCTGCAGGGCGGCGGCCTGCACCTGCAGGCGCGCGACGGATCGCTGCAGCACGCGCTGGACGAGCCGTGGCAGCCTTTCTGCTTTGCGGGCGAGTTGGCGCTGGACTGCACGCTGGCCGGCGCGACCTCGCAGGACTTCAACCTGATGCTGCGCCGCGGCGCGTGGAAGGGCGGCATCGACATCGTGCGCGGCTCGGTGCAGCCGGGCGTGTCGCCCGCCGGGCTGTGCATGGTGCTGGAGGGCACCTGGGCCTCCGAGGATGCACAGGGCGACGCCGTCTTCAAACCCGGCCAGGGGCTGTGGTGGAGCGCCAGCACGCCCCACGCCAGCCTGGCGCCGCGCGGCACCGGCACGCTGGCCTGGCTGGCGCTGAGCCCGGTCTGACGCGGTTTGAATGAAATAAGGCTGCAGCGCTTATGCAATAAGCGCAAGCAGCTATTTAGTTGATATCAAATGGCAGCCATGCAAGACCTTTCCCGTTCCGACTTCTTCAGCGCCGACGGCGTGTGGACCTGTCTGCGCCTGGCCGATGGGCTGGCGCAGCCCGATGTGCCCATTCCGCAAGGCGAGTGCGCCAGCCTGGTCGTGCAGCAGGGGCAGGTGCGTTGGGTGGGGCCGCAGGGCGGGGTGCCCGCCGAATGGGCCGCAGGGCCGCGCCACGCCGGCGGGGGGCGACTCGTGACCCCCGGGTTGGTCGATTGCCATACGCACCTGGTCTACGGCGGTCAGCGCGCCAACGAATTCGCCATGCGCCTTGCCGGTGCCACCTACGAAGAGGTGGCCCGCGCGGGCGGCGGCATCGTCTCGTCGGTGAAGGCCACGCGCGAGGCCTCGGAGGACGAACTCTTCGCGCAGGCACTGCCGCGCCTGCAGGCCCTGCTGGACGAGGGCGTGTGCGCCATCGAGATCAAATCCGGCTACGGCCTGGCGCTGGCGCACGAACGCAAGCAACTGCGCGTGGCGCGCCGGCTGGGCGAGGCGCTGGGCGTGACGGTGCGTACCACCTTCCTGGGCGCGCACGCGCTGCCACCCGAATACGCGGGCACAACGCAAGGCAGCCAGGACTACACCGACCTCGTCTGCCAGGAGATGCTGCCCGCGCTGGCCGCCGAAGGCCTGGTCGATGCGGTGGACGTGTTCTGCGAACGCATCGCCTTCACGCTGGCAGAGACCGAGCAGGTCTTCCAGGCCGCGCAGGCGCTGGGCCTGCCGGTCAAGCTGCATGCCGAGCAGCTCAGCGACATGGGCGGAGCGGCGCTCGCGGCCCGCTACGGCGCGCTCTCGTGCGACCACATCGAGCATCTCTCGGCCGAGGGCATCGCCGCCATGCAGGCGGCCGGCACCGTGGCCGTGCTGCTGCCCGGCGCCTACTACACGCTGCGCGACACGCAGCTGCCGCCCATCCAGGCCCTGCGCGATGCGGGCGTGCCCCTGGCCGTGTCGACCGACCACAACCCGGGTACCTCGCCCGCCCTGAGCCTGCTGTTGATGGCCAACATGGCCTGCACGCTGTTCCGGTTGACGGTGCCCGAGGCGCTGGCCGGCATCACCACGCACGCCGCCCGGGCGCTGGGCCTGCAGGAGTCGCACGGCCTCATCGCCGCGGGCCGGCCCGCCAACTTCGTGCTCTGGTCCGTGCAGGAACCGGCCGAGCTGGCCTACTGGTTCGGCCACCGGCCTGCGCACACCATCGTGCGGCAGGGCAGGGTAGTGAAAGCCGGCGCATGAACGTGTTCATCGACGCCCTGGTGCAGGCGGTGGGAGCGGACGCGGTGCAGGCCGGCGATGCGATTCCCCCGCGCCACCACACCGACTGGAGCGGCACCGCGCCCGTCGCGCCGCTGGCGCTGGTGCGCCCGCGCAGCACGGAGCAGGTGGCTGCGGTGCTGGCGCTGTGCACCGCGCACCGCGTCCCCGTGGTGCCGCAGGGCGGGCTGACCGGCCTGGCCGGCGCGGCGGTGCCGTGCGCGCAGGGCATTGCGCTGTCGCTGGACCGCATGCACGCCATTGAGGCCGTGGACCCGCTGGCCGGCACCCTCACCTGCCAGGCCGGCGCCACGCTGCAGAGCGTGCAGGAAGCCGCTGCGGCCGCCGGCCTGCAGCTGGGCGTGGACTGGGGCGCCCGCGGCTCGGCGCAGATCGGCGGCGGCATCGCCACCAACGCGGGCGGCAATGGCGTGCTGCAGTTCGGCATGGTGCGCGAGCAGGTGCTGGGCCTGGAGGTGGTGCTGGCGAATGGCGACGTGCTGCCCATGCTGCGCCCCATGCTCAAGAACAACACTGGGTATGACCTGAAGCACTGGTTCATCGGCGCGGAAGGCACGCTGGGCGTGGTCACCCGCGCGGTGCTGCGGCTGCGCCCGGCGCCAGTAGCGCGTGCCACGGCGCTGGTGGCCTTGCCTACGTTCGATGCCGCGTTGGCCCTGCTGGCGCGGCTGCAAGCGCGCTTTCCGGGCGCGGTGTCGGCCTATGAACTCATGTGGCGCGACTTCGTCGCGGCCTCGCTGTCCTGGCAGCAACTGCGCGAGCCGTTCGATGCCGCACATCCCTTCGCCGCGCTGGTCGATGTGGGCGGATCGGAAGAGGGCGCCTTGCAGTCGGCGCTGGAGGCGGTGCTGGGCGAGGCCATGGAGGCCGGGCTGGCGCTGGACGCCGCCATCGCCCAGTCGCACGCCCAGGCGCGCGCGCTGTGGAAGATCCGCGAGGCCACGGCCGTGCTGCCCGAGCACATGCACCCGCCCATCAACTTCGACGTGAGCCTGCCGCTGGCGGACATCGGCCGCTTTGCCGACGCGTGCCGGGCGGCGCTCACCGCCCGCTGGCCGGCGCACCACACGGTGTTTTTCGGCCATGTGGGCGACGGCAATCTGCACCTGACGACGGACGCCAGTACGGTGAGCGGCGAAGAACACGCCGTCGAGGCGCTGGTGTACGAGCAGGTGGCCGCCTTCCACGGCAGCGTGTCGGCCGAGCACGGCATCGGCCTGCACAAGAAGCCGTATCTGGCGGTGAGCCGCACGCCGGCCGAGCTGGCCGCCATGCGCGCCGTCAAGCAAGCGCTGGACCCGCTCAACCTCATGAATCCTGGCAAGGTTTTCGACCTGTGAACGATCCGTCTTCCTCCTCATCGGGCGCCTTGTTCGCCGAAAATGCCTTGCTGCCCACGGGCTGGGCGCGCGACGTGTTGCTGCAATGGAATGCCGCCGGCCTGCTCACCTCGGTGACGCCCGGCGCACAGCGCGGCGGTGCGCCGCTGGCGCCCGGCCCGGTGATTCCCGGCATGCCCAACCTGCATTCGCACGCGTTCCAGCGGGCCTTCGCCGGCCTGACGGAATACCGCGCCACCGGGCAGGACAGCTTCTGGAGCTGGCGCAACCTGATGTACCGCTTCGCCGCGCGCATCACGCCCGAGTCGCTGGAAGCCATCGCCACCTGGCTGTACGTGGAGATGCTGGAGGCGGGCTACACCGCGGTCTGCGAGTTCCATTACGTGCACCACGACCAGGACGGCACGCCCTATGCCGACGATGCCACGCTGGCCCATGCGCTGCTGCGAGCCGCTCGCACGGCGGGCATCGGCCTCACGCTGCTGCCCGTGCTGTACCAGACCAGCGGCTTCGGCGGCAACGCGCCGCGTGAAACCCAAGCGCGCTTCATCCGCAGCACCGACAACATGCTCTCGTTATTGGAGCGCCTTTCTCCCGCCATACAAGCGCTGGGGGGTGTTTTGGGCCTGGCTCCGCATTCGCTGCGTGCCGTGCCGCCCGACAGCCTGGCCGCCGCGGTGGAAGGCCTCACGGCGTTGAGCCCGCAGGCGCCCATCCACATCCACATCGCCGAGCAGACGCAGGAGGTCGACGACTGCATCGCCTGGAGCGGCCAGCGCCCCGTCGAGTGGCTGCTGCAGCATGCGCCCGTGGACGCGCGCTGGTGCCTGGTGCACGCCACGCACATGACGCCCGCCGAATACGCAGCCGCCGCCCGCACCGGCGCCGTGGCCGGCATCTGCCCCACGACCGAGGCCAACCTGGGCGACGGCCTTTTCGACATGCCGCTGTGGCTGCAGCACGGCGGGCGCTGGGGCGTGGGCTCCGACAGCCATGCCTGCGTGAACGCGGCCGAAGAACTGCTGATGCTGGAATACGGCCAGCGCCTGGCGCGCCGCCAGCGCAACGTACTGGCTTCGGCCACGCAGCCGCAGGTGGCCACCGCCATGACCCTGCAGGCCGTGCAGGGGGGGGCGCAGGCGGCAGGCCGCGCCGTGGCGGGGCTGGCCGTGGGCCAGCAGGCGGACCTGGTGGCGCTGGACGCCGGCCACGTCGCACTGGCCGGCTTGCCGGCCGACAGCATGCTGGGCGCCCACGTGTTCGGCAGCCACCGCACGTCGGCCCTGCACAGCCTGTGGGTGGGCGGCACGCAGCGCGTGCACGCCGGCCGCCATGTGCTGCATGACCGCGCGGCAGCCGCCTTCGTGGCCGCCCGATCGGCCACCGCCGCAAACGCCTGACCGGGCCGCTTTCTCCCGATAATCCCAGCCCTCATGACCGATACCGCCCCCCCGCCTTTCCTCTTCCACCAGGGCACTGCGCCCCTGCTGATCTCCATGCCGCACGTCGGCACCTATGTGCCGCCGGCCCTGGCCGCGCGCTTCACCGATGAAGCCCGCCAGGTGCACGACACCGACTGGCACCTGGAGCGCCTCTACGGCTTTGCCAAGGAACTGGGCGCGTCCCTCCTCGTCGCCACGCACTCGCGCTACGTGGTCGACCTGAACCGGCCGCCCGACGGCGCCAGCCTCTACCCCGGCCAGAGCGTGACCGGCCTGTGCCCGGTGGACACCTTCGACGACACGCCCATTTACGCGGCGGGCGACGTTCCGGGCGATGCGGAGGTCGCGGCGCGCCGCGACGCCGTCTGGGCGCCGTACCACGCGCAGTTGCGCGCGGAGCTGGACCGCATCCACGCCGCCCATGGCGTCGCCATGCTGTGGGACGCGCATTCCATCCGATCGGTGCTGCCGCGCTTCTTCGAGGGCAAGCTGCCCGACCTGAACCTGGGCACCGGCAACGGCACGTCGTGCGATCCGGCGCTGGCCGAGGAACTGCTGGCCATCGGTAAAGCCGCCACGGGCTATACGGCGGTGCTCAATGGCCGCTTCAAGGGCGGCCACATCACGCGCCACTACGGCGAGCCGGCGCGCAACATCCACGCCGTGCAGCTGGAGATGACGCAGAGCAGCTACATGCAGGAAGCCATGCCTTTCGACTACCTGCCCGAGGTGGCGGCCGGTGTTGAGCCGCACCTGCGCCGCATGATCGAAGCCGCTCTGGCATTCGCCGAAAAACCACGCGCGTCCTGAAAGATCGTCAGCCGCCCCCGGGAAGCCCCCGCGAGCCGCGGGCAGCGGCTACCATGACCGCCATGGAAAACGTGTCAGCCGATGACCTCTTCGCAGTCGCCCAGGGCATGGAGGTTGCGCCCGCCGCTCCCCAGCGCGAGCCCGTCTGGGGCTGGGGCGAACGCTTCCATATGCCGCTGTACAAGCCCGGCACCCGGGTGCGCATGGGAAACGGGTGGGAGACGGTGAGCCATATCAGCCTCAAGCGCGACCAGCTGCGCATTCACCTAGTGGGCCACGAGAACACGGTGGACCCTTCCGCAGTGCAGCTGGAGCCCACGGTCTTCACCACGCTGCGCGTGCCCGAGGCGCGCTGAGGCCGCTTCTGCCGGCGCCGTCGGCCGCCGGCCCTGGCCGGGCCCATCCGCTCGGACATGCGCCGTTGCCGTTGATGCATTCACGCCGCCATCCGCGCCGGCCTGGGCGCCATCCACGGTGCGATGGGGCTTGGAGGGGCAGGGCGCACAACCTGCAGGCGCCTTGAAACCAAGCCATGGCGTGCTATCACAATGAGAGCTACATGCGCTGGATGCGATTGACCTTCAAGGCGATAACCATCGCAAGATCAAGCGGGTAAAGCGCTGGCAGCTATTTTTTTGATAGCGCCATGTCGGGCGGCAGCGCGCACCGCCCTCCTGCTTACATGCCGGGGCGCTGCCCCATCGCCTCACCCAGCCGCACGGCGCGTGCGGCATCCCAATCCGCCTGGAACTGCACAGCCCCTTCCGGAAACAGCAGCACGACGGTCGAGCCGAGCAGGAAACGGCCCATCTCTTCCCCCTGGCGCAGGGTGATGTCCTGGCCGCTGTAGTCCCAGCTGCGCAGCGTGCCGGTGCGGGGCGGGTTGACCTGCCCATGCCACACGGTCGCCATGCTGCCGACGATGGTCGCGCCCACCAGGACCAGCGCCATGGGGCCCAGCGGCGTGTCGAACATGCACACCACGCGCTCGTTGCGCGCGAACAGCCCGGGCACGCCGCGGGCGGTGAGGGGGTTGACCGAGAACAGATCGCCCGGCACATGGACCATGCGCGTGAGGCGGCCGTCGCAGGGCATGTGGATGCGGTGGTAGTCGCGCGGGCTCAGGTAGATCGTGGCGAAGCTGCCGTTCTCGAACTGGGCCGCCAGCGCCGCGTCCCCGCCGAGCAGAGCCGTGGTCGAGTACCGGTGGCCCTTGGCCTGGAAGATCTGGTCGCGCTCGATGGGCCCGAGCTGGCTCACCGCCCCGTCCACCGGGCACACCACGGCCGCATCGGCCAGCGGGCGGGCACCGGGCCGCAGGGCCCGCGTGAAGAAGTCGTTGAAGGTCGCGTAGCTGCCGATGTCCGGATCGGCCGCCTCGCCCATGTCCACGCGGTAGCGCGCCACGAAGCGGCGGATCGCCGCCGTGGTCAGGCGGCCCGCCCTGGCGGAAGCGAAGCGGCCGGCAAGGGCGGTCAGCGCCTGTTTGGGCAAAAGGTATTGGGGAAGAACGGCGAGGCGGTCAGACACGTGGTGGGGCTCTGGGTCTTGTAAGGAGAGGCTGACGCGAGGCGTGGGCCCGGATCGATCGATTCTAGGGGGTGACTGCGGGCGGGCGTGCCCAGGGAAACGCCAGCACCGGCCAATTCGGCGCAGGCCGCACGCCCGCCCGCCGCCGGGAGCGGCAGGGCGGTGTCTGTGCCGGGCGGGCGGACGCGGCACAATCGCCGCTCTCGTCTTTGCCTCTGCCGCCACTTGGCCCCGTCCGTGCCCGTGCGGCCCCTGACCCATGCCCGATCCCTCGTCGCCCACGCCTTCCCGCCGTGCTGCCTTGGCACGGCATCTGCGCCCGTGGATGCTCCGCCTGCTGCCGGCCCCCATGCACATCAGCCGCCTGGAAGGTGCGCGCGTGGTGGCGGGCGCCGTGATCGGTGTGCTCATCGTGGCCTGGATCAGCCGGTGGATGGGAGGCGCCATGCCGGGCCCGTGGATGGTGGCTTCGCTGGGCGCCTCCGCCGTGCTGGTCCTGGGCATGCCCACCAGTCCCATGGCCCAACCCTGGCCGGTGATCGCCGGCAGCACGCTGTCGGCCCTGGTGGGCGCTGCCTGTTCCGCGCTGGTTCCCGACGCTGCTGTGGCCGGGGCGCTTGCCGTGGGGCTGGCGATTGCCGCCATGCTGGCGCTGCGCTGCCTGCATCCGCCCGGCGCCTCGATGGCGCTGTACGTGGTGCTGACACAGAGCGATGGGCTGCGGCTGGCTGGGTTTCCTGTGCTGCTCGATGTGGTGGTGCTCGTTGCCGTGGCCATGGCTTTCCACCGCCTCACCGGACGGCGCTATCCCCATACCCAGCACGCGCCGCCCGCCGGCGCGGGGCCGGCCGGGCGCTTCACGCAGGAGGATCTGGACGTGGCCCTGCAGCACTACAACGCCGTGTTGGACATCGGGCGTGCCGATCTGGAAGGCCTGCTGCAGCTGGCCGGCAAAGCCGCATTCCAGCGCACGCTGGGCGAGCTGCGGTGTGCGGACATCATGTCGGCCCCCGTGCACTCCGTGACCAGCGAGTTGCCCCTCAAGGACGCGTGGGCGCTGATGCGCAAGGAGCAGATCAAAGCCGTGCCCGTCGTGGATGGCCGCGGCTGGGTGGTCGGGATCGTCACCGTGTCCGACTTCATGCGGCTGGCCCACCTGGAGGCGCACGAGGGCATCGGCCAGCGTCTGCGCGCGCTCGTCACCGGTCGTCCCCAACAGCCGCGGACAGTCTCGGCCCTGATGTCCCAGCCCGTGCAGACGGCCAGGCAGGACCAGCCGGTGATGGATCTGGTACCCCTCTTTTCCGAAGCAGGCCACCACCATCTACCCATCGTGAATGCGCAGAGCGAACTGGTGGGCATCATCACCCAGACCGGTCTGGTGCGCGCCCTGGCGCGGGCCGTGGTGCCCGCCTAGGCATGCCGTCCCGCGCCGCGGTACAATAGGAAGGCTTTTGCACAGCGCTTCGCCTGTCCATCCAAGCCGTCTGCCCGGCCTCACTGCTTGCCTGCGCCCCGGGTGCAGCGACTCCCCTGCCTGCAATGCTCCGTTCCCAGGGTCCCCGAGGGCCCCGGTGGTCGGTGGACGGCCGCCGCACAGGAACGCGTGCATGCTCGCCACAGAATATTTGTTATTGATAGATTGACTGAACCATGGCCAAAGAAGAACTGATCGAGATGCAGGGCTCCGTGACGGAAGTGCTGCCGGACTCGCGCTTTCGCGTAACGCTGGACAATGGGCACCAACTCATCGCCTATACCGGCGGCAAGATGCGCAAGCACCACATCCGCATCTTGGCGGGCGACAAGGTGTCGCTGGAAATGTCGCCCTACGACCTGACCAAGGGCCGCATTACCTTCCGCCACCTGGCCGGCCGCGGCCCGGGCCCAACTCCCCGCTGAGCCAGTGCGTTGCGGCAAACCCATCGAAATATGGCAAAAACATCCGTTTTTGCCCGGGGCGACCGCAACGGCACGGTAGAATGCCAGTTGTCGGAGCGTAGCGCAGCCTGGTAGCGCATCTGCTTTGGGAGCAGAGGGTCGCGAGTTCGAATCCCGCCGCTCCGACCATTGATATCAAGGGGTTAGGTCCAAAAGGCCTAACCCCTTTTGTCGTTAATAGCGCTCTGCGAACCTGGAAGCCCCCCGTACATGGGTGGCGGGAGGTCTGCGGTCTGCGGTCTGCGGTCTGCCGTCCGTCCCACAAGGCGCGCCGGGCGCTCCGCATAGCATGGGCTTCTTGCAGGAGGACCCATGGCCACACACGAAGAATTCATTGCTCCGGTAGAGGAAGTTCACCAGGGCTTCCAGATCTTGGCGACTCCGGTGGAGAGTGCCGGCGGGGAGTGGTCATGCAACTTCCTGGTCATTCCGCCCGATCCCAAGCACCAACGCCAGACCGGCCAGGTCCAGGGACCCTTCGCAACCCAGAAGGCTGCGTACCACGCAGGCGTGGCGCAGGCCAGGCGTGTCATCGACGGCTCGGCAGGGGGTGGCACGGTCTCGGAGTGATCGCAGGCAGCTTTTGTGCAGGACGGACTGGAATATTCCTGACACGGCGGCGCGGGACCGGTGTCTACCATTCCGGCACTACGACAGGAGGCCGGAATGCACGCTGCAGAATTGGCGGATGCCGCGAAGGCTCCGTCTTATGAGGAGTATTGTGGTCACAGGATCATCGCGACGCCCGTGAGCGATGGGGCAGGGGGCTTCAACTGTGATTGCACGATCATGGTGTTCCCCGACCAACTCCCGCTTCTTCGCGCAGGAATCACCGGGTCGCATCCGACGCCCGAGGCTGCGTACGCGGTGGGATTGCGCAACGCCAAGTCGATCATCGACGTATTCGGGGTGCACTGACTGCCGGGGCCGGGCGTCGGTTTCGGCGCGACACAGCGCGGTGGATATGTCGTTGGGCTGTCTTTAGATCTTTGGACAGCCCGCACAACCTCAAGTTCAGCGTCTTCGCCCTGTTCATTCACGGGCTGCATCGGGCGCCAGGAGTCAGAGGCGGGTCGGAGTTGTACCGTCCCTCACCTTCGTGCTGACCGCGCAACAATCCAAGCCTTGGGAAATGTGCAGGGACGCAATGGTTCGTTCGCCAATGGGAAGTGCTTCTTACTGGAACGAGTGGTGCTCGTATGCGGACGAGCACATCGTCCACATGACGAAGCAGATTTCGGAGCCGGCAGGTGACCCGTCCTATCGGCCGCAGTATGTCTTCAACCTTGTGCGAAAGCACTATGAGCAAATGCTGCGGCGCTACTCCCGAGGCGACGGCATTACCGAACTGAAACCGTATTTCCCGCCATTGCTGGACGCCTGGGAAGAATCCGAACGTCTGGGATACGCCGTTTGGACAGCGAAGCAACAGTACACGCGCCACGCGTGGAAGGTGAATCTCGATCACTACATCGTTTGCTTCTGGCTGGTGGGCTTGGCGCTGGTGCTTGATATACCGGATGACCAATGGCAGCGGCTGATCACCTTGATGGGGAACGAAGGCGAGGATGCCTTGTTGGATCGCGTGATAGCGTCTCGGCAACCGGGGCGCAAAATAGGCGCCGCGCTCTGCCATCCCAGGCCATACGAGCGTCTGCTGGACGCTGTGTATGCGCCGAGGGCCGAACAGGCCCCGTTGCTATCGACGTTCCTGGAGAAGTGGTATCTCGAACTGGACAGCCCTCCGGCAAGAGACCAGGCCAAGACGTCAGTGATGAATGCCCGCCCCTACTGGAATCGTTATGGTGACCAGAATTTCGAAGGCGGCGCATACTTCGGACGTTGGTGTGTGGAGGCGGTAGCTGCCGTCAAAGCCTTCGGTATGGATGACAGCCTGTGTCTGGGGCATGCCAACTATCCAGGGGATTTGTTGCGCCCCGGGAAACCCACGACGCACCTTCCATCGCCACAATGCGAGCAGACTGCTGCCTTCCCGTTGGATAGTGGCGTGGTAAAGAAGAGCCGGTCAGGATGGTTCGCCAGAATTTTCGGCGGGCTATAAGCAGGCAATGCAGGCAGTGCCGCTTCCGTCCTACAGCTTCGCGCCTGCAGCGGTTTCTAGGATGGTTCTCACCAAAAGGAACCTTCCATGTCCCGCGCTGACCCACGTCCTGAAGCTCCCGACCGCCCGCGCGGCCCGCCGCACCTGCCGGATCGGAAGAAGAGAAGCCGCGCAGCTCTGATCGTCTTGGGATGTGTGGCGATCGCGGCTGTGTTGCTGCTGGGCGGCACGTTCCTGTTCGCGCCCGACAAGGTCTACGACCCTGGCGAGAGCTTCGGTACCGAGCGGCCGGCGCACGTTCCGCCACCAGGTGGCGGGTCCAACTAGGCGCAGACCTCGCAAGCGCACTGCGCAGCCCTCTGACTGGTCAGCGAGACCGGCGCAGGCTCCGGTGGATCGCCATCGCCCACTTCCGCACGCCACGCTTCGACCGGTCGTTGCAGGCCCGAACCTCTCAACGCTGCCCGCTACCACGTGGCCCATTCCGCTCTGCGCCGCGCCATCTCCATCCGTCCATCCCGCCGACGGCTTGGTGTAGGCTCGCCGTTTAGCCTTGCCTGCTCCCATCCGGGAGGTCTGGCGCGCAAGAACGGAGAAACTGCATAGCCATGCGTTCGACAGATGAGATGCCCCGCCCCGCGGCAGCGCGGCCTGCAGCGGCGCGGCTGGATGCGGTGGACGCGCTGCGCGGCGTGGCCATGGTGTGGATGACGGTCTTTCACTTCTGCTTCGATCTCAGCCACTTCGGGTACTGGCCCCAGGAGTTCCGCGCGGATCCGTTCTGGACGGTGCAGCGCACGATGATCGTGAGCCTGTTTCTGCTGTGTGCCGGCTTCGGGCAGGCCATTGCGTGGCGACAAGGCGTGGCGTGGCCGCGCTTCTGGCGCCGCTGGGGGCAGATCGTGGCGTGCGCGCTGCTCGTCACGCTCGGGTCCGCCTGGATGTTTCCCCGTAGCTTCATCTATTTCGGGGTGCTGCACGGCATGGCCGCGATGCTGCTGATCACCCGCCTGACGTCCGGAGCGGGTCCGTGGCTATGGCCGATGGGCCTGCTGGCCCTGGCGGCGCCCTGGGGCGCGCAGTGGCTGCTGGCCGGACCGTGGCATGCCTGGGCTCCCATCTTCGACAGCCGCGCACTCAACTGGCTCGGGCTGGTGTCCCGCAAGCCCTTCACCGAGGACTATGTGCCGCTTTTCCCCTGGCTGGGCGTGATGTGGTGGGGCATGGCCGCGGGGCAGTGGATCCTGACCTGGCGGCCTACCGTGCTCGCCGCGCCCCTGCCTGCACCGGGCCGCACGCTGGCATGGCTGGGCCGCTGGAGCCTGAGTTACTACATGCTGCACCAGCCGGTGATGATCGGCGGTCTGATGGCTGTGGGGTGGTGGCTGGGCTGAGCGCCTGGGTTGCGCGGCCAGCGGGTAGGTCACACGCCAGCGGGTCGGCGCACGGCTGCACCCGTAAAAAAGCGGCCCACGGGCCGCTTTTTCTAAACAGGTCATTCGAACCTGGCCGGATCACTCGACCTTGGCCTTGGTGCGCAGGTCTTCCTGGAACTTGGCCAGCTTCTGCTGCTGCAGTTGCTGGGCGATCTGCGGCTTCACTTCTTCCAGCTTGGGCAGCTGCGCTTCGCGCACGTCGTCCAGGCGGATGACATGCCAGCCGAACTGGCTCTTCACGGGGGTTTGCGTGGTCTTGCCCTTTTCGAGCTTCACCAGTGCTTCGGTGAACTCGGGGACGTAGCTGTTGGGGCTGGCCCAGTCCAGATCGCCACCGCGTGCGCCGGATCCGGGATCCTTGGACTGCTTCTTGGCGATGTCGGCGAACTTGGCGCCCTTCTTCAGGGAGGCGATGATGGCCTTGGCCTCGTCTTCCTTCTCGACCAGGATGTGGCTGGCCTTGTATTCCTTGCCGGAATTGGCCGCGGCGAACTTGTCGTACTCGGCCTGGATCTCGGCATCGGTGACGGGGTTGCTCTTCTGATAGTCCACGAACAATTCGCGGATCAGGATGGTCTGGCGGGCCAGTTCCATCTGGGCCTTGTAGTCGGCGGATCCTTCGAGGCCGCGCTTTTGCGCTTCCTGCATGAAGATCTCACGGGCGATCACTTCCTCTTTGATCTGGCCTTCGACTTCAGGGGTCACCGGGCGGCCGGAACGTTCCACTTGCTGCTTCAAGGCATCTGCGCGTTCCTTGGGAACGGCCTTGCCGTTGACGATGGCGATGTTCTGCGCAGACACGGGCAGCACGACGGTGCCCAGCATGGCAGCGGCCACCAGGCCGGACAAGAGCTTTTTCTTCATTGGAAATCCACAAAAAGGAAATTGATAGCAACCAACCTTGGCTGCAAGCCCGTCAGCTGAGGGCGAATCAGAGAACTTCAATGGCGATGGCGTGGGCGCCCTGGTCAATGAAAACCTGCAGCGCATCATACACAAGGCGATGCTGGGCCACGCGGGCCTTGCCGGTAAACAAAGGTGACGAGATCCGCACCCGAAAATGGGTACCGAAGCCCGTGCCATTGGCCCCGGCATGGCCTGCGTGGGCGGCGCTTTCGTCGATGATTTCCAGGTGCGTCGGGGCCAGCCGCTCGGCCAGCCGGGCATGCATGGCCTCGGCGGTGATGGGCTGTCCGCTCATGGCTGCACGTCCGTGGGTTGCTTGTCTTCCTCGTCCTTGAGGTAGCGGCTCAGGTACAGGGCCTGCGCCACGACGAAGACGAGCATGAAGCCGAGGCCGCCGAACAGCTTGAAGTTGACCCAGGTATCGGTGTCGAAGGTGTAGGCCACCCACAGGTTGACCACGCCCATGATGGCGAAGAAGCCGGCCCAGCTCCAGTTCAGGGTGCGCCAGGCGTTGTCGGGCAGCGTCATCTGCGCCCCCATCAACGAGCGGATGAGGTTCTTGCGGAACACCAGCTGCGCGATCAGCAGGGCGCCCCCCATCAGCCAGTACAGCACCGTGGGCTTCCACTTGATGAAGGTCTCGCTATGGGCCAGCAACGTGGCGCCGCCGAAGACCACGATCACCCCCAGGCTGACCCACTGCATGGGCTCGACCTTGCCGTGGCGCACACGCAGGTAGGCGATCTGCAGCACGGTGGCGACGATGGCCACTGCGGTGGCGGTATAGATGCCCCAGACCTTGAACGCGGCGAAGAACAGGATGATGGGGAAGAAGTCGATCAGCAGTTTCATGGACGGTGCAGGGCGCGAAAGGCTCCAGGGGACGGTCAGGGCGCCTCGGACTCGAAGTCGAGCGAGGCGGAATTCATACAGTAACGCAGCCCGGTCGGGGCCGGGCCGTCTTCGAAGACGTGGCCCAGGTGGGCTCCGCATTGTGCACAAACGGTTTCTGTGCGGACCATGCCGTGGCTGCGGTCCACGATCTCCTTAATGGCGCCGGGAACAGCCTGCGAGAAGCTGGGCCAGCCGCAGCCGGCGTCGAACTTGGTGTCGGAATCGAACAGCTTGGCGCCGCAGCACACGCAGTGGTAGCTGCCGTCGGCCCAATGCGCCTCGTACTTACCGGTGAAAGGGCGTTCGGTGGCGGCGTGGCGCGTCACCTTCCAGGCGGCGGGCTCGGCGCCCTTTTCCTGGAGCAGGGCTTGCCATTCTGCGTCGGTCTTCTGGACGGGAAAGGTCATGATGAACAGCTGATCTCGATGGTGGACGCCCAGTCGGGCGGAAAGCCGGACCAGTGGGCATCCTGGTCCGCATGTTCGTCAAATGGGTGGGCGAGCAGCGTCTGCAAGGTGGCGAACACCGAGAAGTCACCCGACCGGGCCGCGCGGATGGCCTGTTCGCCCAGGTGGTTGCGGAGCACGAACTTGGGATTGGTTTTCAGCATCAAATCGGCCGCCAGCCCTTGATCCGATTGCGCAAGCTGCTCCTGATAGGTGAGCAACCAGCCATCCCAGCCGGGGCGGTTCACGAACAGATCGCGCACGGTTTCGTAGTCGCCGGTGGCGACCGCGTGCGACAGGCGGCGCCAGAAGATGGGGTAATCCACACCATCGCCCGCCAGCAGCTGCAGCAGGGCATCAACCAGGGCCGCATCGCCGTCACCCGACTGCCGCAGGCCCAGCTTGTCGCGCATGCGCTGCAGGAACTGCGCGGGGAACACGCTGCGGTAGGACTCCAGCGCGGCCTGGGCGATCTCGGTGTCGCCGATAAGCGGCATCAGCGCCTGGCCGAGGCAGAACAGGTTCCAGTAGGCGACGTTGGGCTGGCGGTTGAAGGCATAGCGGCCCTGGGTGTCGCTGTGGTTGCAGACATGCCCCGGCACGAACCCGTCGAGGAACTGGAAGGGGCCGTAGTCGATGGTCAGGCCCAGGATGCTCATGTTGTCCGTGTTCATCACACCGTGGCAGAAGCCGATGGCCTGCCACTGCGCCAGCAACGCAGCGGTGCGCTCGCTCACGGCCTGCAGCAGAGCAGCGTAAGGGTTGCGGCCGAGCGCCGCCGTGGTGCGGCAGTCCGGGTAGTAGCGGTCGATCACGTAGTCGGCCAGCTGGCGCAGTTCCGCCTCCTGGCCGCGCGCGGCGAAGTGCTCGAAATGGCCGAAGCGGATGAAGCTGGGCGCCAGCCGCGTCACCACGGCGGCGGTTTCGGCCTCTTCGCGGTACACCGGGGCGGTCGAGCCGGTGATGCACAGGGCCCGCGTGGTGGGGATGTCCAGCGCGTGCATGGCCTCGCTGCACAGGAACTCGCGGATGCTGGAGCGCAAGACGGCGCGGCCGTCGCCCATGCGCGAGTAGGGCGTGCGGCCGGCGCCCTTGAGCTGCACCTCGATGCCGCTATCGGTTTCGCCCAGCAGGATGGCGCGCCCGTCGCCGAGCTGGCCGGCCCACACGCCGAACTGGTGGCCGCTGTAGACGCTGGCCAGCGGGCGCGCGTCCGCCGGCATCGCGTTGCCGGTGAAGACCTGTAGGGCGGTGTCGGAAGCCAGCCATTCCCGGTCCACACCCAGCCACTCGGCAGCGCTGGCGCTGCTGCCGACCCAATGCGGCGCTGGCAGGGGCGTGGGTACCAGCTCGGTGAAGAAGGCCGGACCCAGCGCGGCAAAGCCGTTGTGCCAGGCCAGGCCGGAGCGCGGCGATGCGGCAGGCGTCGGGGTAGAAGACATCGGACGATTGTCCTGCACGGGCGGATGCCCCGTCGGGGGCAGGGCCTTGCGTCCTAGGGCGATCACCTGGTGCGGGGCGGCGGAGGGCAACGGCCAGGCGTGTCGTGCCCGTGACATGCGCCGCGCGCGTCGGCTTCGCTGCTGCTGCGGGGTGTGCCGGCGCCCGGTTAGGATGAGAATTCCGCCGCACACAACCTATACAGAGGAGCACAAACACATGCTGGGCCTGATGCAGAACCAACCGCTGCTGATCTCGTCGCTGATCGAGTTCGCGGAACGGCACCACGGTGATGCCGAGATTGTCTCGCGCCGGGTGGAGGGTGATATCCACCGCTATACGTACCGCGATCTGTCCCGGCGCGCCAAGCGCCTGGCCAACGCGCTGGACGGCCTGGGGCTGCAGTTCGGTGACCGCGTGGCCAGCCTGGCCTGGAACGGCTACCGGCACATGGAGATGTACTTCGGGGTGAGCGGTTCCGGCCGCGTGCTGCACACCATCAACCCGCGCCTGCACCCGGACCAGATCGCCTGGATCGCCAACCATGCGGAAGACCAGGTGCTGTGCTTCGACCTGACCTTCCTGCCCCTGGTGCAGGCCGTGCACGCCAAGTGCCCCACGGTGCGGCACTGGGTGGCGCTGTGCGACGCCGACAAGCTGCCGGCGGACTCCGGCGTACCGAATCTGGTGAGCTACGAGGCCCTGATCGGCGCGGCGCCGGAGGCCTACGACTGGCCGGTGTTCGATGAAAACACGGCGTCGGGCATGTGCTACACCAGCGGCACCACCGGCAACCCCAAGGCCGCGCTGTACAGCCACCGCTCCAGCACGCTGCATGCCTATGCGGCGGCACTGCCGGACGTGATGGGCTTGTCGGCGCGCGATTGCGTGCTGCCCGTGGTGCCCATGTTCCACGTCAACGCCTGGGGCCTGCCGTACTCGGCGCCGCTTACGGGCTGCAAGCTGGTGTTCCCCGGCCCTGCGCTGGATGGCAAGTCCGTCTACGAGCTGATCGAGGCCGAGGGGGTGACCTTTGCTGCGGGCGTGCCCACTGTGTGGCAGATGCTGCTCAACCACCTGCAGGCGGGTGGGCTGAAATTCAGCACCCTCAACCGCACGGTCATCGGCGGCTCGGCCTGCCCGCCGGCCATGATCCAGACCTTCCAGGACGTCTACGGGGTACGCGTACTGCATGCCTGGGGCATGACGGAGATGAGCCCGCTGGGCACGCTCGGTACGCTCAAGAACAAGCACCTCGCCTTGCCCAAGGACGAGCAGATGAAGATCCTGCAGAAGCAGGGCCGGGCCATTTACGGCGTGGACATGAAGATCGTGGATGGCGCAGGCAAGGAGCTGCCGTGGGACGGCAAGACCTACGGCGACCTGCTGGTCAAGGGGCCCTGGATCGTGGACAGCTACTACAAGGCCGAGGGAGGGCATCCGCTGGTCCAGGATGCACGCGGCATCGGCTGGTTTCCCACGGGTGACGTGGCCACCATCGACGCGGACGGCTTCATGCAGATCACCGACCGCAGCAAGGACGTGATCAAGTCGGGCGGCGAATGGATCAGCTCCATCGACATCGAGAACATCGCCATGGCCCACCCGGCCATCGCCATGGCCGCCTGCATCGGCATGCCGCATCCCAAGTGGGACGAGCGGCCCATCGTTGCAGTGGTCAAGCGCGCGGGCGCCGACGTCTCGCGCGAGGAACTTCTGCAGTTCTACGAGGGCAAGACGGCCAAATGGCAGATCCCCGATGACGTGGTGTTCGTGGACGCGATCCCCCTGGGCGCTACGGGCAAGATGCTGAAGACCCGCCTGCGCGAGCAGCTGAAGGACTACCGCCTGCCGGGGCTCTGAGCCGTGGCGCGACTGCCCCGGCGCCGCGCGCGCCGCAGGCAGTCGCATCGGCGATAGCCGGTAGGGGCATTCCCTGAGCGCTGCCCTGGGTCAACACGCTACGCTGCCCCGTGTTGATACCAAAACAGGAGACAGACCATGGGATTTGCTATCAAGGCAGTAGCTGCATCCGTCATATTGGTAAGCGCTGGCGGCGCATTTGCCCAAAAGGGTGAGACCGTCAAGATCGCATGGCTGGACCCGCTCTCGGGACTCATGGCAGCGGTGGGAACGAACCAACTCAAGAGCTTCCAGTTCATCGCCGAGGAGTTCAACAAGAAGAGCGCCTCGGGCGTGAAGTTCGAGATCATCGGTATCGACAACAAGCTCAGCCCGCAAGAGACCACGAGCGCGCTGCGCTCGGCCATGGACCAGGGCGCCCGCTATGTGGTGCAGGGCAATGGCTCCGGCCCCGCATTGGCCATCATCGACGCGCTGGAAAAGCACAACGCCCGCAATCCGGGCAAGGAAGTGCTGTTCCTGAACTACGCGGCCGTGGACCCCGATCTCACCAACAGCAAGTGCAGCTATTGGCACTTCCGGCTGGATGCGGACACCTCCATGAAGATGGAAGCGTTGACCACCTTCATCAAGGACGTGCCTGCGGTGAAGAAGGTCTACCTCATCAACCAGAACTACTCGCATGGTCACCAGGTCGCCAAGTACGCCAAGGAGAACCTGGCACGCAAACGGCCCGATGTGCAGATCGTCGGCGACGATCTGCACCCGCTGGCGCAGGTGCGTGACTTCGCGCCCTACATCGCCAAGATCAAGCAGTCGGGCGCCGACACGGTCATCACCGGCAACTGGGGCTCCGACCTGGCGCTGCTGATCAAGGCCGCCAACGACGCGGGCCTCAACAACGTCAACTTCTACACCTACTACGGCGGCGTGACCGGCAGCCCCACCGCCATGGGCGCGGCGGCGGCGGGGCGCGTGTACATGGCCTCGTACAACCATCTGAACCTGCCCGGTGAGATCGGCCGCATCGTCAAGGACTACAAGGCCAAGTTCAACGACGACATGTACACCGGCGCGGTGTACCACGCGTTCGCCATGCTCGATACGGCATTTACCAAGACCAAGTCGACGGAGCCGGTGAAGGTGGCGGCCGCGCTGGAGGGCCTGAAGTTCACCAGCTTCAATGGCGAGGTCGAGATGCGCAAGACCGACCACCAGCTACAGCAAGGCCTGTTTATCTCGAAGTGGGAAAAGGCCGGCGGCAAGTATCCTAACGACGCGGAGAACACCGGCTACACCTTCGTTCCGGTGAAATACTACGAGCCCTACGTGGCCAGCACGCCGACGTCCTGCCAGATGAAGCGGCCGTCATGAGCCTGCTGGCGGTCTCGCAGGGGATCGCATTGGAACCCAATCGGGATGAGTGGAGGCCTCGGGTGCGCCGCATGGGCTCGTGCCCATGCCAGCAGCCGGGGCCTCCAATCGCCCGATTTCGCTCCAACCCTTCGGGCAGCGGTCTTTGCGGGCGGTCTGCGGAGTTGCGGCGCTGGTGGATAGCCGTGCTATTGGCTGCACACCGCGCCTAGCATCCCGTCCCGCAAAGGCCGCTGTGCGACCCCTGGGAGACCGCCAGCAGACTCTATGCCGTGATGACCTTCGAGGCCCGACTCGCCCTCGGGCCTTTTTTTCAGCCGTACTGACAAGCCAATCCGATGAATCTTGAGTTTTTCGTGATCTCTCTGCTGAACGGCATCAGCTACGGGCTGCTGCTGTTCATGCTGAGCTCGGGGCTCACCCTGATCTTCAGCATGATGGGTGTGCTGAACTTCGCGCACACCAGCTTCTACATGCTGGGTGCCTACTTTGCATACACCATCTCGGGCGTGGTGGGCTTCTGGCCCGCGCTGGTGCTATCGCCGCTGCTCATAGGCATCCTGGGTGCGGCGTTCGAGCGTTACGCGCTGCGGCGCGTGCACAAGTTCGGCCATGTACCCGAGCTGCTGGTCACCTTCGGCCTGTCGTACCTGATCCTCGAAGTGGTGCAACTCGTGTGGGGTCGCTCCACCGTGCCCTACGGGCTGCCTACGCAACTGCAAGGACCCCTCTTTACGCTGTACGGCACGCAGTTCCCGAAGTCGCGCTCTTTCATCATGCTGGTCGCACTGCTGATGCTGCTGTCGGTATGGCTGCTGCTCACGCGCACCCGCATCGGGCTGGTGATCCAGGCGGCGCTCAAGTACCCGGACATGGTGGAGGCGCTGGGCCACAACGTGCCGCGTGTGTTCATGCTGGTGTTCGGCGGCGGGTGCGCGCTGGCGGGCCTGGCCGGCGTGATCGGTGGCAACACCTACGTCACGGAGCCGGCCATGGCGATGTCGGTAGGCTCCATCATCTTCGTGGTGGTGGTGGTCGGCGGCATGGGCTCGCTGGCCGGGGCCTTCCTCGCATCGCTGCTCATCGGGCTGGTGCAGACCTTCGCCGTTGCGCTGGATTATTCGCTGGTGCATGCCTTCGCCCGGTTGGGGGTGGTGGTCACCGAGCAGACCTTCGGCTGGCCGGTGCTGAAGCTCACCATCTCGCAGATCGCGCCGATTCTTCCGTACCTGTTCCTGGTGCTGATCCTGATCTTCCGGCCCAAGGGGCTGCTGGGCACGCGGGAGGGCTGAGACCATGCGCACGACGACCACGCCATCTTCTTCTGCCCCGCCCATGGACAGCACTGCTACGCGCTACTACCGCTTCAAGCCCCTCAACGTGGGCCGCGCCGTGGTCTGGGGGCTGTTCGCCATCGCGCTCATCGTCGCGCCGATGCTGTTCAAGAGCAGCCTGGCGCTGACCATGCTCTCGCAGATCGGCTACCTCATCATCATCTGCCTCTCGTACAACATGCTGCTGGGGCAGGGGGGCATGCTGAGCTTCGGCCATGCGGTGTACACGGGCCTGGGTTCCTTCATCGCCATCCATGCCATGAACCTGGCGGGCAAGGGCGCGCTGCCCATCCCGCTGGTGTTGATCCCCATCGTGGGGGGGCTGGCGGGCATGTTCTTCGCCATCCTGCTGGGCTATGTGACGACCAAGAAATCGGGCACCACGTTCGCCATGATCACGCTGGGGATCGGCGAACTGGTGGCTTCGATGGCGCTGATGTTCCCGGAGTTCTTCGGCGGGGAGGGCGGCATCACCACCGACCGCGTCTACGGCCAGTCGTTCTTCGGCATCAGCTTCGGGCCTGCGATCCAGGTGTACTACCTCATCGCGGCGTACTGCTTCATCTGCACGGCGCTGATGTTCGCCTTCACTGGAACGCCCCTGGGGCGCATGCTCAATGCGGTGCGCGACAACCCGGAGCGCGTGGAGTTCATTGGCTACAACCCGCAGCGCGTGCGCTACTACGCCTTCATCATCGCCGGCTTCTTCGCTGGCGTGGGCGGCGGGCTGGCCACGATCAACTTCGAGATCGTCACCGGGGCCGACAGCGTGAGCGTGCTGCGCTCGGGCTCCTACCTGCTGTTCACCTTCCTCGGCGGAGCCACGTTCTTCTTCGGTCCGATCATCGGCGCGGTGCTGCTGGTGTTCGCGTCCGTGCTGCTTTCCGAACTCTCCAAGGCGTGGCTGCTGTACCTGGGCCTGGTGTTCCTGTTCATGGTGATGTATGCGCCGGGCGGCATCGCCAGCCTGATCATGATGAACCTGCGATTGGCCAAGTTCGGCAAGCTGCGGCAGCTGGGGGGCTCCTACCTGATGCTGGGCTCCACGGCGCTGCTGGCCGTGCTGGGCGCTGCGGCGATGATCGAGATGCTCTACCACCTGCAGCTCAATGCGGCCCTGGGCTCGCAGCTCAAGTTCCTGGGCCTCACCCTGGACGCCAAGGCCACGGCCAGCTGGCTGGGAGCGGGCGCCTTGTTCGCCATCGGTCTCGCCGCGTTCGAAGTCTGCCGGCGCAGGTTCGTGCGGCAGTGGGGACGCATTCAGGAGGAGATAGAACACCAGATCAAGCGGGGAGGTGCGGCATGAGCAGCGTAGTGAATCCATCGTCCCCGGGCAACCCGGCAGGCTATGCGCTGGAACTGCGTGATCTGCGCAAGAGTTTCGGCCGCACGGAGATCATCCGCGGCGCCAACCTGGCCGTGGCTCCGGGCGAGCGCGTGGCGATCATCGGGCCCAACGGCGCGGGCAAGTCCACGCTGTTCAACCTGATCAGCGGACGCTTTGGCGCCAGCAGCGGCGAGGTGCTGCTCAATGGCCAGCGCATCGACGGCAAGGCGCCTTACGAGATCAATCGCATGGGGCTGTCGCGCAGCTTCCAGATCACCAACATCTTCCCCAAGCTGAGCGTGTTCGAGAACCTGCGCTGCGGCGTGCTGTGGAGCCTGGGCTACCGCTACACCTTCCTGCGCTTTCTCTCCAGACTGCGGGACGCCAACGAGCGTGCCGAGCAGCTCATGGAGATGATCCACCTGGACAAGAAGCGCGACACGCTGGCCATGAACCTGACCTATGCGGAGCAGCGCGCGCTGGAGATCGGCATCACCATTGCCGGCGGCGCCAATGTCATCCTGCTGGACGAGCCGACCGCCGGCATGAGCAAGAGCGAAACGGCGCGGTTCATCCATCTCATCAAGGAAGTCACCGTAGGCCGCACGCTGCTCACCGTGGAGCACGACATGGGCGTGGTGTTCGGCCTGGCGGACAAGATCGCGGTGGTGGTGTACGGCGAGGTGATCGCCTTCGACGTACCGGAGGCCGTGCGCGCCAACCCGCGGGTGCAGGAGGCCTATCTGGGGTCGGTGATCGCCGCACAACAGGAAGGGGCGCACTGACATGAAACGACACCCCCCTGAGGCCCTGTGGGCCTCCGTGCTGCCGCCAGAGGCGGCTGCCCTTCGGGCACGTCCAAGCCTGCGCATGCAGGCTCGGAGCCGCGGCCCTCAGCCCCCGCTCTCGCCTTGCTGCGCAAGGCGGGCAGGAGGACGCAGCCCTCGCTGCGGGGCGGCCCTTGCTCGGCTGCCCACGCAGGGGTGGCGCCGGTTCCACGCGACGCGGGCGGCGCACAGCGCTATGGAAGACTGACATGCTTCATATTGACAATTTGCATGCCTATTACGGTAAGAGCCATGTGCTGCACGGCGTGGCCTTCGATGTGCAGCCGGGCGAGATCCTCGCGCTGCTTGGCCGCAACGGATCAGGGCGCTCCACCACTGCCAAGGCCATCATGGGGCTGGTGGATTGGGAGGGCACCGTCGAATGGAAGGGGCAGAAGCTCGTGGGACGCAAGGCCTATGAGATCGCCCACCTGGGCATCGGCTACGTGCCGGAGAGCCGCGACATCTTTCCCAACCTCACGGTGCATCAGAACCTGCTGCTGGGTCAGAAGGGCAACGGCAAAGGCAGCCGATGGGGCTTCGATGACATGTACGCCATGTTCCCGCGCCTCAAGGAGCGCCAGCACACCGAGGCCGGCGTGATGTCGGGCGGCGAGCAGCAGATGCTGACGCTGTGCCGCACGCTCATGGGGGACCCCGACCTCATCATCATCGACGAGCCCACCGAAGGACTGGCACCCAAGATCGTGGAGCTGGTGGGCGAGTACCTCATGAAGATCAAGGCACGGGGTGTGTCGGTGCTGCTGATCGAGCAGAAGCTCACCATCGCGATGACCATCTCGGACCGCGCTCTGGTCATGGGGCACGGCAGCATCGTCTTCCAAGGCACGCCGGAGGAATTGCGCGCCAACCAGTATGTCCGCAAGGAGTGGCTGGAGGTCTGACTGCCGGGGATTAAGGCTTCCCGCGCGCAGCCTGGTCGTCTGGGCCTGCGGCGTGCGTTGCTAGGCCTGGCGTGGATGTGCTGACGCACGCGTACATCACCGGCTCCGAGAGCGCGTGCCGCCGACGGTCGTGCCACGGCACCGTCATCAAACGGAAATGTTCTGTCATTAACATTTTTTGACATTCATTTCCCGCGCCGCTGGCATGCCCGATTCCCGTGCGTATCTGACCGAGTTCCGTCCCCGCTTCCAGCCCCCCAGCGCCGCGGATTTGTGCACCCCTGTGCCTTGCATGACCACGGGCCAGACGAATGAAGAGGTGCTGGAGGTTTTCAGCCGCCACCGCGATCTGGTGGCCCTGCCGGTGGTCGAAGACGGCCGGCCCATCGGGCTGATCAACCGCAATATCTTCCTATCGCAGATGAGCAAGCAGTTCCGCATGGAGCTGTACGGCCGCAAGAGCTGCATTGCGTTCATGGACAAGGAGCCGCTCGTCGTCGATGCCGGCATGGACATCGACACCCTGACCGTTCGCACGGTGGAATGTGGCGAGAAGGCGCTTTCCGACGGCTTCATCATCACGCGCGAGGGCGCGTTCGCTGGCGTCGGGAACGGTCTGCAGCTGATGCGCGTGGTGGCAGACGTGCAGGCCTCGCGCCATCGGCAGATCATGCACAGCATCGAGTACGCCAGCGTGATCCAGCAGTCCACGCTGCGCACGTCCAGGGACGCACTCGCACGGGTGTGCCCTCAGGCCCATCTGGTGTGGGAGCCCCGTGATGTGGTGGGCGGCGATTTCTACCAGTTCAGCCAGGGCGCAGGCGGCTGGTTCGGGGCGGTGGCGGATTGCACGGGGCACGGCGTGCCCGGTGCCTTCATGACGCTGATCGCGTCCACCAGCCTGTCGCAGGCCGTCGAGCGCCAGGGCGCGCGGGATCCCGCGCAGCTGCTGGGCACCGTCAACCGGGGCATCAAGCAGGTGCTGGGGCAGGTCGACGGCGGCGACGACACTCCCGGCTCGGATGACGGCATGGACGCGGCCTTCTTCTGGGTCGATACCGCCGCCCGGCAGCTCACGTTCGCGGGCGCGCGGCTGTCGCTTCACGTTCTGCGGCCCGAGGCGCAAGAGGTGGAGGTCATCGAAGGCCAGCGCCAGGGCGTGGGCTACGTGGACAGCGCCCCGGACTATGCCTGGCAGAACCAGACCGTCGCGCTGCCCAGCGGCAGCCTGGTTTTCATCACGACCGATGGGCTCACCGACCAGGTCGGCGGGCCGCGTGCCATCGCCCTCGGCAAGCGCCGCCTGCGTGAGTTGCTGCTGCAGCACCGCGCTGCAAGCCCCGCGGAAATCAACGGCGCCGTGCTGGAGGGCCTGCGCGCATGGCAGGGCGACCACAACCGGCGCGACGACGTGACCTTTCTGTGCTTTCGCATCTGACGGCGTCTTTCCCTTCCACGACTCACCCCCTCCCGATGTCTTCCCCCCTGATTTCCGGCAAGTACGGTTCCTTCTTCAGCGTGGCCCGCGAACACCAGGTCATCTTCTACTACGTGGGCTACTTCTCGCAGCACATCGTGGCGGCCATGGCCGATGCCGTGAAGCTGCAACTGGAGGTGGCCGGCGTGGCCGGGCCGACGCGGCGCAAGCTGTTCTCGTCCTTCATCGAGATGGCACAGAACATCATCCACTACTCGGCCGACGCGCTCACCCCGCCCAGCCAGCCCGACGGCGAACTGCTCCACGGCTCGGTGTGCATCCGCCGGGAGGCCGATGGCCGCTTCCTGCTGCTGTGCGCCAACCCCATCGAAGCCGGAATGGCCGACGAACTGCGGCACAAGCTGGACCGCCTGCGCAGCATGACCCTCGATGAGATCAAGCAGGCCTACCGCCAGACGTTGCGTGAGGACACCCCGCAGGGCAGCAAAGGCGCCGGCATGGGCTTTCTCACGGTGGCGCGCGACGCCAGCGCGCCGCTGGAATTCGACTTCGACCCCGCCCAGGGCGCGGCAGGCGCCCCCGTCTTCTACCTGAAGGCGGCGATCTGACCCGCCGCACCGCGGACCCCGACCAGAGATCACGCATGGACCCTCTCTACATTGCTCCCACCCCCAGTTCACCCGAGGTGGACTTCCAGTTCGATCAGCACACGCTCCGCCTGCGCGGCGAGTCCTATCCGGAAAATGCCGCGGCCTTCTATGGAGACGTCATCGGGCGGCTCAGGCTGTACCTGGCGCTGCAGAGCGGCCAGCGCATCGAAGTGCACATCGCGCTGGCGTACTTCAACAGCTCCAGCACCAAGATGCTGTTCAATCTCATCGACGCGCTCAACGATGCAGCCCAGGCGGGCAACACCGTGGCGCTGCACTGGTACCACGATGAAGAGGACGACACCATCCTGGAGTTCGGTCAGGAATTGGCTGACGATTTCCCCGGGCTCGCGTTCACCTGCCATCCGGTCGCCGCGTCCTGAGCGATGGAGCAGCTCCCGTCTCCCCCGGACCTCTTCGAGTCCGAACACCGCGCGCTGCAGGCCGCTCGATCGGCCTATGACACGCTCCCCTGCGTGCAGGCCGCAGCGCAGCAGGACGGATGCCGCCAGGCGCTGGGCGACCTGTTGGCGGCCTACGAGCGCCTGCTGCGCGAGACGCGGCGGCTGGTGCGCCGCAGCGACCGGGCCGAGCTGGAGATGAACCAGCTCAACCAGCGCCTGCAGGACCTCGCCGACCAGCTGCACTACCGTGCCACGCACGATCCGCTCACGGGCGTGCTCAACCGGGCGGCGATCATCGAGCGTGTCAACGGGCACTTCGAGGTCGGCAGCCTGGCACTCATCGTGCTGGACATCGATCACTTCAAGCGGGTGAACGACAGCTTCGGCCACCCGGTGGGCGATCGTGTGATCCGCGGCGTCGTCGAATGCCTGCAGGCGGTGGTACCGCCCTTGGCGCAGATCGGCCGTGTAGGAGGCGAAGAGTTCACCGTGCTGCTGCCCGGACCGGATGGGCGCGCCTGCGAGCGCGTGGCCGAGGCCGCGCGCCAGGCCATCGAAGCCTGCGACTTCGCGCTGCCGGACGGCAGCGCGATCACCGCCAGCTTCGGCGTGAGCTGGCTGCCCGGCGGCAACGGCTTCGACGAGGCGTATGGCCTGGCGGACGAGGCGCTGTACAGCGCCAAGCGCAGCGGCCGCAACCGCGTGGTGCGTGCGCGTGACACGGCCGAAGTGCCCACTTCATGAGCATCCAGCTCGGGCATGACGGTCCTGCTGCGGGTGTCGCCTGCCCGCCCGGGTCGGCGGACGGTGCACATCGCCATGCGTACGGTTCGCCCGACTGGCGCCTGCTCGTTGCCGATCCCGACGCGCAAGTGCATGCCACGGTGCGCGCCCTGCTGGAAGGGCTGGAACTTGCCGGCCGTCCGGTCCACTGTCTTTACGCGCAAAACGCCGAGGAGGCCCGCGCGGTGCTGCTCGGTGAAAGCGATGTAGCCGTGGTGCTGCTTGGCACCGGGTGGGAGCGGCCGGGCACGGCGCTGGAACTGCTGGACTTCATCCGCCACACCGCCGGCCTGCTCCATACCCGTATCGTGCTGCACACGGCGCGCACGGCGCAGGTGCCGGACCAGGAGCTGCTGCTGCAGTACGACATCAACGACCACCGGGACCATTCCGAGCTGACGCCGGGCCGGCTGCTACCGGCCGTGATCACGGCCATCCGCTCCTACGACCAGCGCTGTGCCATCGAGAGCAGCCGCCGCAGCCTGGAACGCATCGTGCGTTCCAGCGCTGCGCTGCTGGAGGAGAACGATCTGCACGCTTTCGCAGCAGGCGTGGTCACGCAACTGGCTGCGCTCCTGGGCGTGCCCGCGCGCGGCATGGTGTGCCTGGTGCCCGGCCCGCCGCCCGCCCGCTGCGAGATCCTGGCGGCCACTGGCGCGTTCAGCGGCTTCGTCGGCCAGGCATTGGCCGAGCTGCCTGCGTCGCGCTGCCAGAGCCTGCTCGCCCGCGCCGCCCGCTTCGGCCACCACATCCATGGAGAGGAGGGCGGTGTGGCCCTGTACCTGGCCAGTGGCAGCGGCCGCAGCATGGCGGTCTGCGTGGACACTCCAGGCCCGCATGGAACGTTGGACCGCCCGCTGCTGGACGTTTTCACCGCCAACCTGCGCACCTTGCTGCACAACCGCGATCTGCTGGACCGGCTGCACCGATTCGCCTACTACGACCCCCTGGTGCAGTTGCCCAACCGGGCGCATTTCGTGGAGCAGGTGGACGCATGCGTGCGCGGCGGCAGCGCGCAGGGCCACCTGCTCGCACTCATCGATATCGACGATTTCAGCGCGGCCAACGACGTGATGGGCCATCGCTTCGGGGACCATCTGCTGCAGGCGGTGGCCCGCCGCCTGGCCGAAGCGCTCCCGCCGGGTGCGCTGCTGGCGCGCGTGGGCTCGGACACCTTCGGCGTGCTGGCCGAGGCACAGCGTGTGGCCCTGCCGCTGCTGCTGCAGTGCGTGCGTCCCCCGCCCACGGTGGATGGCGTGCCTCACAAGGTGTCGCTCACCTGCGGCTATGTGCATCTGCCGGCGCGGGCGCAGGCCGGGGCCGACCTGGTCAAGGATGCGACCATCGCGCTCAAGCGTGCCAAGCGCGGCCACCGGGGCCAGCACCTGCAGTACCTGGAGCACATGGGGGCCGAGGCGCGCCACCGGGCCGTGCTGCTGGCGCAGCTGCGCGCCGCGATCGACAACGCCGAACTGTTCCTCGTCTATCAGCCACAGCTGCATCTGGAGACCTCCGCGCTGGTGGGGCTGGAGGCGCTGCTGCGCTGGCGCACGCCGGACGGCCGCTTCGTATCGCCGGACGATTTCATTCCCATGGCCGAGCATTCGGGCCTGATCGTGCCCTTGGGGCAGTGGGTGCTGGCGGCGGCCTGCCAGACCATGCGGGCACTGCTCGACGCCGGACATGCGCCGTTGCGCATGGCGGTCAACGTGTCGGCCGCGCAGCTGCAGGACCCCGGCTTCCTCGATGCCGTGCGTGCGGCGCTGTCCGCCAGCGGGCTGGGCGGCACCCATCTGGAACTGGAGATCACCGAGTCCGTCGCCGTGGTGCCCACGCAGCTCTTGCAGTCCACCCTGGCCGCGCTGCGGCAGGATGGCGTGAGCATCGCCATCGACGACTTCGGCACGGGCTATTCGTCGCTGAGCTACCTGGAGCGCCTGCCCCTGGACCGCATCAAGATCGACCGCAGCTTCGTGCGCCAGCCCCGCGGCGAGCAAGGCGCGCGCATCGCCGAGATGATCGTGCAGCTGGGCCGCCAGCTGGGGTTGCAGGTGGTGGCCGAAGGCATCGAGGACGCGGCCAGCTGGGGCGCGCTGCGCAGCATGGGGTGCGATGTCGGGCAGGGTTACCACATCGCGCCGCCGCTCGGGTTGGAGCAGTTGGGGCAATGGCTGAGGGGTCGCACGGCCTGAGGCCGCGGTCTGGCCGTCGCACCTGGCGTGGCGCGACGCCTCTACCGAAGGGTTAAGCAAAGCGGGGCGCCTGTCCGGTCAGGGACATCCCTGTCTTGGAGGGGTTTACCGTGCCCCCTAGAATGGAAAAGCACGATCGTTCGCTTTGGGCCGCTGCGGGCCCGGAGCGCTGTTTTTTCCAACCCAAGGAACAAAGCGCATGACCGCTGAATACCAAGTCCACGGCGATGTGGCCGTGATCACCCTGGCCAACCCGCCCGTCAACGGACTGGGGCTTGCCACCCGCCAGGGCATCGTCGAGGGTCTCAATCGGGCCGCTGCGGACGCGAGCGTGAAGGCCATCGTCATCACCGGCGCTGGCGGTGCGTTCTCCGGCGGGGCCGACATCAAGGAATTCGGGACCGACAAGGCCACGCAGGAGCCCAACCTGCACTCGGTCATCCTGGCCGTCGAGAATGCGCCCAAGCCCGTCGTGGCGGCCATCCATTCCGTGTGCATGGGCGGCGGTCTGGAACTGGCGCTGGGCTGCCACTACCGCGTGGCCGCGCCCGGTTGCAGCGTGGCGCTGCCCGAGGTGAAGCTGGGCATCCTGCCCGGCGCCGGGGGCACGCAGCGGCTGCCGCGCGTGATCGGCGTGGAGCCGGCCCTGAACATGATCGTGAGCGGCGAGCCGGTCAAGAGCGAGCTGATCGGCTCCATGCCCGGCCAGAAGCTGTTCGACAAGATGGCCGCGTCGCCCGAGGCGCTGGCTGAAGAGGCGCTGGCCTTCGCCCGCAGCGTGGCCGACGTGCGCCCGCTGCCGCTGGTGCGCAACCTGCCGTGCAAGCACCCTGAGGGCGATGCGTACTTCCAGTTCGCGCGCAACATGGTCAAGGGCATGGCCAAGAATCTGCCGGCCCCCGCCAAGTGCGTGGACGCGGTCGAGGCCGCCACCAAGCGCAAGTTCGCCGACGGGCTGGCCTATGAGCGCGAGCTGTTCATCAACCTGATGTGGACGCCCGAGTCCCGCGCGCTGCGCCACATCTTCTTCTCCGAGCGCGCGGCCAGCAAGATTCCGGACGTGCCCTCCGACACCCCGCAGCGCACGGTGAAGAAGGTCGGCGTGATCGGCGCCGGCACCATGGGCGGCGGCATCGCCATGAACTTCCTGAACGCGGGCATTCCCGTCACCATCCTGGAGACGAAGCAGGAGGCGCTGGACCGCGGCATCGGCACCATCCGGAAGAACTACGAGGCCCAGGTCAAGAAGGGCAAGCTCAAGGAGGACAAGTTCCAGCAGCGCATGGGCCTGCTGAGCACCACCCTCAGCTACGACGACCTGAAGGACGCCGACCTCATCATCGAGGCCGTGTTCGAAGAGCTGGGCGTGAAAGAAGCCGTGTTCAAGCAGCTGGATGCGGTGGCCAAGCCCGGCGCCATCCTCGCCTCCAACACCTCCACGCTGGACGTGGACAAGATCGCCGGCTTCACCCAGCGCCCGCAGGACGTGGTGGGCATGCACTTCTTCAGCCCTGCCAACGTGATGCGCCTGCTGGAAGTGGTGCGCGGCAAGGAAACTGCCAAGGACGTGTTGGCCACCGTGATGGCCATCGCCAAGAAGATCAAGAAGACGGCCGTGGTCTCCGGCGTGTGCGACGGCTTCATCGGCAACCGCATGATCGAGCGCTACAGCCAGCAGGCGGGCTTTCTGCTGGACGAGGGCGCCACGCCGCAGCAGGTGGACAAGGCCATCGAGAAGTTCGGCTTCGCCATGGGCCCGTTCCGCATGGGCGACCTGGCGGGCAACGACATCGGCTGGGCGATCCGCAAGCGCCGCTACACCGAAAAGCCCGACATGAAGTACAGCAAGACGGCGGATCTGCTGTGCGAGAAGGGCCGCTTCGGGCAGAAGACCGGCAAGGGCTGGTACGACTACGTGCCGGGCAAGCGCGATGCGATTCCCAGCCAGGAAGTGCTGGACATGATCGAGCAGCACCGCAAGGACGCGGGCATCACCCCGCGCAAGATCAGCGACGAAGAGATCGTCCAGCGCCTAGTGTTCTCCTTGGTGAACGAAGGCGCGCACATCCTGGAGGACGGCATCGCCTCCAAGTCGGGCGACATCGACATGGTCTACCTCACCGGCTACGGTTTCCCCATCCACCGCGGCGGCCCCATGCACTATGCGAGCGAGGTCGGCCTGTTCAACGTGGCGCAGACCATGCGCCGCTTTGCGCAGAACCCGCTGGACGACGCCCAGGCCTGGGAGCCCGCGCCGCTGCTGGCCCGCCTCGCCGCCGAAGGCAAGTCCTTCTCCTGAGTGCCCGCCTGCCGCAAGAAACAAGGAATCCGTTTATGACCTCCGCAGTGATCGTTTCCACCGCCCGCACGCCGCTCGCCAAGAGCTGGAAGGGCTCGTTCAACATGACGCACGGCGCCACGCTGGGCGGCCACGCCGTGCAGCATGCGGTGCAGCGCGCCGGCATCGACGGCGCGCACGTCGATGACGTCATCATGGGCTGCGCTACGCCGGAAGGCGCCACGGGCAGCAACATCGCGCGCCAGATCGCCATCAAGGCCGGCCTGCCCGTCACCACTTCCGGCATGACCATCAATCGCTTCTGCTCCTCGGGCCTGCAGACGATTGCCACCGCCGCGCAGCGCATCATCGCGGGCGAGGGCGATGTCTACGTGGCCGGCGGTGTCGAGAGCATCTCCTGCGTGCAGCAGGAGATGAACCTGCACATGATCCAGGACCTGGCCCTGGCCAAGCAGAAGCCCGAGATCTACTGGAGCATGTTGCAGACGGCCGAGCAGGTCGCCAAGCGCTACGGCATCGGCCGCGACGCCATGGACGAGTACGGCGCCGCCAGCCAGCAGCGCGCGTGCGCGGCGCAGGCCGCCGGCCTGTTCGACGCCGAGATCGCGCCCATCACCGTCACCGCCGGCATCGCCGACAAGACGCTGGGCCTGATCACGAAGCAGGTGACCGTCAGCAAGGACGAAGGCACGCGCGAGGGCACGACCAAGGAAGGCATCAGCGGCATCAAGCCGGCGCTGCCCGGTGGCGTGATCGCGGCGGGCAACGCCAGCCAGTTCTCCGACGGCGCAGGCGCCTGCGTGGTGGTGAGCGAAGCCTATGCGGGCCAGCACGGCCTCAAGCCGCTGGGCCGTTTCCTCGGCTTTGCCGTGGCAGGCTGCGAGCCTGACGAAATGGGTATCGGCCCTGTCTTCGCCGTGCCCAAGGTGCTCAAGAAGCTGGGCCTCACGGTGCAGGACATCGACCTGTGGGAGCTGAACGAAGCCTTCGCCGTGCAGGTGCTCTACTGCCGCGACAAGCTGGGCATTCCGGCCGACCGCCTGAACGTGAACGGTGGCGCCATCGCCCTGGGCCACCCCTATGGCGTGAGCGGCCAGCGGCTGACCGGCCACGCCCTCATCGAAGGCAAGCGCCGCGGCGCCAAGCGCGTCTGCGTGACGATGTGCATCGGCGGCGGCATGGGCGCAGCCGGCGTGTTCGAAGTGCTGTAAGCGGCGGGCAGCCCTTTCGTCCCGCCTGAACCCCAACCCCGTGCCGGCGCTGTGCCTGCACGGGGTTTGCTATTTTTATAATAGCTGCATGCGCAGGTGGTGTAAGCCCTAGAGGCCTGAAAGGCTTGTATTTTCTCAGCGCTGGGTGGCCATGCGCACCCCCAGGCAGACCAGGGCGGCGCCCATCAATGCGTCCACAGGGCGGCGCAGGCGGGCGTAGGCCGCGCGCACGCGCCCGACGGAGAAAAATGCCGCCAGCAGGCCGAGCCACAGCGCTGTGATGGCGCCCACCAGTCCGACGACCACGCCATACACCCAGGCGGGCGCCCCCACGGGCAGCAGCGTGACGAAGAGCGTGGCAAAGAAGGTGGCCGTCTTGGGGTTGGTCAGTCCCACCACGAAGCCCCGGCGCCAGGCGCCCGCGAGGCTGGCCGAGGCGGCGGCCCCGTGCGTGGCGCCATCGGCTGCGGGGGCCCGCAGTGCGCCCCAGAGCATGCGGGCGCCCAGGTAGGTGAGGTAGGCCGCACCGGCCCAGCGGATGGCCTCGTACAGCCAGAACATTTCCTGGATCAGCAGGCCGAAGCCCAGGATGGCCAGCGTGGCCCACAGCGTCACCGCGCAGGCGATGCCCAGGCCCACAAAGATGCCGGCTCGGCGGTCGTGCAATGCCTGCGAGGTGACGGCGACGAAGTCCGGCCCTGGACTGGCGCACGCCAGCAGGATGATGGCGCAGAGCGTGGCGAGTTGCGGGAGGTAGTCCATGGGAGGCCGGGGAGGGTTGCGGGGTTCTATCTTCGCAAAGAGGGCGCCGATGCGCCAGCGAGGCAATGCCTGCGCGGAGGTGGGGGAGGGCGGTGCTCCGCAGGTCACGCACCAGACACATCGCTGCGCAGCGCGCTTCCATAATTTGCGCCATGACGACGCCTCTTCGCTCCACCCTCGACTTCCTGCTCTACGACTGGCTGCAAGCCGACGCGCTGCAGCAGCGCGAGCGCTTTGCCGACCATTCGCGCGAGACCTTCGATGCCGTGCTCGACACCTGCGAGCGCATCGCCCGCGAGAAGTACGCGCCCTTCAACCGGCTGGTCGACACCGAAGAGCCGCGCACCGTCACGGAGCCCGACGGCACGCTGCGCGTGGTGCTGCCCCAGGCCACCTACGACGCGCGCCGCGCCTACGCCGACTCGGGCCTGCTGAGCGCCGCGCAGGACTACGACGTGGGCGGCATGCAGCTGCCCTACACCGTGGAGGCGGCCGCCAACAGCTTCTTCGCGCTGGCGTCGATCAGCATCGGCTCCAACCTGCTCACCGCCGGCAATGCCAACCTGCTGATGGTGCACGGCACGCCCCTGCAGAAGGAGGTCTTTGCGCAGAACGAATTCAACGGCCGCTGGGCGGGCACCATGTGCCTGTCGGAGCCGCAGGCCGGCTCGTCGCTGTCCGACGTGGCCACCCGCGCCGTGCCCGACGGCGACGGTTCTGAGGCCGACCCGCTCGGCCCGCGCTACCGCCTGACCGGCAACAAGATGTGGATCAGCTCCGGCGACCACGAACTGACCGAGAACATCGTGCACTTGGTGCTGGCCAAGATTCCGGGGGCGGACGGCAAGCTGGTGCCCGGCGTCAAGGGCATCTCGCTGTTCATCGTGCCCAAGAAGCTGGTGGATGAGGCGGGCCAGTTGACGGGCGATCGCAACGACGTCGCACTGGCGGGCCTGAACCACAAGCTGGGCTGGCGCGGCACCACCAACACGCTGCTCAACTTCGGCGAGGGCACCTACCCCGTGCGGGGCGGCGCGGGGGCCATCGGCTACCGGGTCGGCCAGCCGGGCGAGGGCCTTAAATGCATGTTCCACATGATGAACGAGGCGCGCATCGGCATCGGCATGGCCGCCACCATGCTGGGGCTGGCGGGGTACTACGCCAGCCTGGATTACGCCAAGAACCGCCCCCAGGGCCGGCCGGTGGGCAAGGGCGGCAAGGACGCCGCCGCGCCCCAGGTGCGCCTGATCGAGCACGCCGACATCAAGCGCATGCTGCTGGCGCAAAAGAGCTACGGCGAGGGCGCGCTGGCGCTCAACCTGTACTGCGCGCGGCTGGTGGACGAGCAGCACACCGCACCCGCCGGCCAGGCCGACGAGGCGCGGCTGCTGCTGGAGGTGCTCACGCCCATCGCCAAGAGCTGGCCCAGCGAGTGGTGCCTGGAAGCCAATTCGCTTGCCATCCAGATCCACGGCGGCTACGGCTACACCCGCGACTTTCCCGTGGAGCAGTACTGGCGCGACAACCGCCTCAACATGATCCACGAGGGCACGCACGGCATCCAGGCCATGGACCTGCTGGGCCGCAAGGTGCTGATGGAAGGCGGCCGCGGGCTCACGCTCCTGGCCGGGCGCATCAACGACACGGTGCAGCGCGCCATCCAGCAGCCGGGCCTGGAGGCGCACGCCAATGCACTGGCCCAGGCGCTGGCCCAGGTGGGCGGTGCCACCAAGGCCGCCTGGGCCACCGACGAGCCCGCCGAGGCCCTGGCCAACGCCGTGCCCTACATGCAGGCCTTCGGCCATGTGGTGCTGGCGTGGATCTGGCTGGATCTGGCCAGCCAGCCATCCACTACTGAATCAGGAGCTGCCCGCGCCGGTGTGGAGGGCGCTGCAACCTATTTCTATGCCTACGAACTGCCCAAAGTCGACGCCTGGCTGCGCGTGGTCGAAAGCCGCGACATGACCTGCGCGCAGATGCCGGAAGGCGCTTTCTGAACCGACTCTGAACCGAATCCCGAGGAGACACCCCATGACCCGAACCATCCAGCAACTGTTCGACCTCAAGGGCAAGACGGCCCTGATCACCGGCGGCTCGCGCGGGCTGGGCCTGCAGATGGCGCATGCGCTGGGCGAGGCCGGGGCGCGCGTGATGATCAGCGCACGCAAGGCCGACGAGCTGGAATCGGCCGTGGCCGACCTGGAAGATGCCGGCATCGAGGCGCGCTGGATCGCCGCCGATGCCGCCAAGGAGGCCGACATCCACCGCCTGGCCGACGAGACGATGGAGCGCATGGGCGACGTGGACATCCTGGTCAACAACGCCGGCGCCGCCTGGGGC
>JAEWPH010000019.1 GCA_023460715.1 Pseudomonadota bacterium
GGGCCACGGGGGCTGCCGGGGGCGCGGCCTGTGCCAGCGCGGCGCCGGCCGGGGCACCGAGGGCCAGGGCCATGGCGCCCAGCCGGCCGGGGGCGCGGTGGAGGAGGGAGGTGAGTTGGGAGGGGAACATGGTCCGCGCTGGTTGTAAGACGCCGCCGATTGTCACCGCGCCGACCGGTTCCCCGCGTAGGGAAAAAGCGAAAGCGGTATTTAGATGAAAATGGCCTCTAGCGCCCTTCAATAAAGCGCATATAGCTATAAATACTATAGCAATCGGGTCGCAAGTGTTGCGCCGGCGCCGCTCAGGGGCGGGCGGGGGCCGCGCCCTGCTGGGCCTTGCGGGCGGCGAATTCCGCACGCAGCGCCTTCAGCTTTTCGCGCGGATCTTCCTTGGCGGTGTTCTTGTCCAGGCCCATCTCGGCGATGAAGCGGCTGGGCTGGGCGGCCACGTATTCGCGGCCCTTCTTGCGCTTCTTGGTCCAGCTCACGGCCAGGCTGCGCTGGGCGCGGGTGATGCCGACGTACATCAGGCGGCGCTCCTCCTGCAGGCGCTGCAGCGTGTCGTCGCTCACCACCTGCTGGCGGCCCTCGTCGTCGTCCAGCTTGAAGGGCAGCATGCCCTCCGTCACGCCCACCAGCACCACATGCGGCCACTCCAGCCCCTTGGAGGCGTGCAGGGTGGACAGCGTGACCACGTCCTGGTCCTTCTCGCGCTCGCTGATGGTGGACAGCAGGGCGATGGTCTGCGCCACCTCCAGCAGGCTCTTGGTTTCCTTGGTCGTCACCGCGCCGGCCGTGTCGTCGATCTGGCCGCCGGCGCGCTGGCTCATCCAGTCGCAGAACTCCAGCACGTTGGTCCAGCGCGCGGCGGCGACCTTCTCGCTGTCTTCGTTGTCGTACAGGAACTGCTCGTAGCCGATCTCCTTGAGCCAGTCGGTCATGAAGGTGCGGGCCGCTTCGGCGCCGTGGGTGTGGCGCGCCTTGTATTCCAGGTAGTTGATGTAGCGGCCGAACTCGATCACGCTCTCGTGCGCCTTGCGCGGCAGCATGGCTTCGAGCATGTGGTTGAACAGCGCACCGAACATGCTCACCTTGTGCTGCGTGGCGAACTCGCCCAGCTTGGCCAGCGTGGTGTGGCCGATGCCGCGCTTGGGCGTGGTGATGGCGCGCAGGAAGGCCGGGTCGTCGTCGTTGTTGATCCACAGCCGGAACCAGGCGCACAGGTCCTTGATCTCGGCCTTGTCGAAGAAGCTGGTGCCGCCCGACACTTTGTACGGAATGTTGGCCTTGCGCAGGGCCTTCTCGAAAGGCTTGGCCTGGTGGTTGGCGCGGTAGAGGATGGCGAAGCTCTTCCACGCCGGAATGGGGTTGAGCGAGGCGCGCAGCCCCTGGATGCGCGCCACGGCGCGCTCGGCTTCGTGCTCCTCGTTGTCGGCATCCACGATGCGCACCGGCTCGCCCTCGCCCAGCTCCGAGAACAGCGTCTTCGGGAACAGCTTGGGGTTGGGCTGGATCACGTTGTTGGCGGCGCGCAGGATGGCGCTGGTGGAGCGGTAGTTCTGCTCCAGCTTGATCACGTTCAGCTTGGGGAAGTCGACCGGCAGCTTCTTCAGGTTGTCCAGCGTGGCGCCGCGCCAGCCGTAGATGGACTGGTCGTCGTCGCCCACGGCGGTGAAATGCCCGCGCTCGCCCACCAGCAGCTTGAGCAGCTCGTATTGCGTGGCGTTGGTGTCCTGGTACTCGTCGACCAGCACGTGGCCGAGCGCTGCCTGCCATTTGGCGCGCACCTCGGGGAAGTCGCGCAGCAGGCGCAGCGGCATGCCGATGAGGTCATCGAAGTCCACGCTCTGGTAGGCGGCCAGGCGCTCCTCGTAGCGCTGCATGATGAGCGCGATGCTGCGCTCGTTGTCGTCCTTGGCCTGGGCCAGTGCTTCGGCGCTGTTCAGGCCGGCGTTCTTCCAGGCGCTGATGACCCACTGCCACTGCCGGGCCGTCGCCATGTCGGTGGTGCCCCCGGCGGCGTCCTTGAGGATGCCCGTCACGTCGTCTTGGTCGAGGATGCTGAATTGGGGCTTGAGGCCCAGCACATGCCCGTCCTCGCGCACCATGCGCACGCCCAGCGCGTGGAAGGTGCACACCAGCACATCCTTGGCCGCGCGGCCGATCAGGTGCTGGGCCCGTTCGCGCATTTCAGACGCGGCCTTGTTCGTGAAGGTGATGGCCGCGATGCGCTTGGGCGCCATGCCCGCCTCGATCAGCCGGCCGATCTTCATCGTGATCACCCGCGTCTTGCCCGAGCCCGCGCCCGCGAGCACGAGGCAGGGCCCGTGGATGTACTGAACGGCCTGGAGCTGGGCGAGGTTGAGACCTGCGGTCATGGGAAACGGTGGGGCGCTGGCGGCAGGGGCCCGGCAAGGGCGCCCTGGGGGAGGGACGGAAACGAGCGCGCAATGATACCGGCGTGCCGGCCGCGATCCGTCCCGCCCGGTGCGCTTCGGGCCCTGGCCGGGGCGCACCCGCCGCCTTGCGACAATGCCCTCCCGTGCTGTCCGTCCTGCTCATCACCTTTCCCTTCTTCGCCCTCGTGCTGTGCGGCTACCTGGCCGCACGCACGGCGGTGCTGCCGCAGGCGGCCATTGGCGGGCTGAACGCCTTCGTGCTGTTCTTCGCCCTGCCGTGCATGCTGTACCGCTTCGGGGCGCGCACGCCGATCGGCGAGCTGCTGGATCCTGCCGCGGCCGGCGTGTACGTGGCGGTGGGGCTGGTGGTGGTCGCCAGCGCGGTGGCACTCACCCGCCGCCGGCTGGGCTGGAACGACGCGGCCTTCGGCGCGCTGGTGGCCGCCTTCCCCAATACCGGGTTCATGGGCGTGCCGCTGCTGGTGGCGCTGCTGGGCGCCCAGGCGGCGGGCCCCGCCATCCTCACCATGCTGGTGGACATGGTGCTCACCACCTCGCTGTGCATCGCGCTCTCTCGGCTGGACGGCGCAGGCACGCATGGCGTGGCGGTGGCGCTGCGGCGTGCCTTGCGCGGCATGCTGACCAACCCGATGCCCTGGTCCATCGCCCTGGGCGCTGCGGCGTCTGCCCTGCAGTTCCAGCTGCCGGGGCCCATCGACCGCACGGTGGCCTTGCTGGCCGACGCGGCCTCGCCGGTGGCGCTGTTCACCATCGGTGCAGTGCTGGCGCGATCGCAGATGAACCAGCACGAGCGCGTGCCCGCGCGGGACTACGTGCCCATCGCCCTGGCCAAGCTGTTCGTGCACCCGCTGCTGGTCTGGGCGGCGGGCGCCGCGGCCATCGCCCTGGGGGCACCGCTCACGCCCTTCGCGCACACGGCGCTGGTGCTGGCTGCGGCGCTGCCCAGTGCCAGCAACGTGTCTCTGCTCGCGGAGCGCTTCGGGGCGCACAACGGGCGCATCGCCCGCATCATCCTGGTGTCGACGGCACTGGCCTTCCTGAGCTTCTCGGGCGCGGTGGCCTTGCTGGTGCACTGAGGGGGCAGGCCCCCGCCCGCAGGGGTGAGCCGGCGGCGTCGCTGGTGTGACCGGAACGCACAGCGGCTGCCCGGCGGCGCGTTTCAAAAAGTAGTCCGGCTCCTACAATCGCGCGGCCGCCTCCTATCTATCTCCTATTTTCCGTATGCAAGCCGTTGCCGCCGTTTCGCCGCCCCTTCGCGTTCCCGCGCGTGCCGTTGCGGCAGTGGCCATCTTGTATGTGCTGGCGTGGTCGCTGCTGCCGCCCCTGCTGAGCGCCAGCCTGCCGCTGGATGTGGTGGAGAGCCTGTCCTGGGGGCGGGAGTGGCAGTGGGGCTACTACAAGCACCCGCCGCTGACGCCCTGGGTGCTGGAACTGGCCTACCGTGCCTTCGGCCACGTCGGTCCCTTCCTGCTGAGCCAGCTGTTCATCGCCGCCACGCTGTGGGTGGTGTGGCGCACCGGCTGCAGATTGATGTCGCGCGAGCGTGCCTTCCTCGGCACGCTGCTGACCATGGGCGTGGCCTACTACACCCGCCCGGCGCTGGAGTTCAACCACAACATCGCCCAGCTGCCCCTGTGGGCCGCGGTGGGCTACTGCCTCCTGGCCGCACTGCAGGACGGGCGGCTGCGCCAGTGGCTGCTGCTGGGTGGGGTGGCGGGCCTGGGCCTGCTGACCAAGTATTCGGAGGGGCTGCTGCTCGCGGTGCTGGCGCTGTACCTGCTGTGCACGCCCGACCGCCGCGTTCTGCGCGGGGCCGGGCCCTGGGTGGCGCTGGGCGCCATGGCGCTGCTGTTCGCCCCGCACCTGCACTGGCTGTGGCGGTCCGAGTGGCTGCCCTTCGCCTATGCCCAGGGCCGCGCGGCCAGCGAGGGCGGAAACGGCCGGTGGGACGCGCTGGCCTTCCTCGCCACCCAGGCGCTCAACCACCTGCCGCTGGCCGTCATCGTGCTCGTCGCCTGGTGGGGTACGCGCCGCCAGCGCCAGGCCGTGCCGCGCACGGGCAGCCGCTGGCAGCTGCACTGCAGCCGGCCCACCTACCTGGTGGCGCTGGCGCTGGGCCCGTGTCTGCTGGTGGTGCTGGTCGGCCTGGCCTTTGGCCTGCGGGTGCGCGACATGTGGGGCGTGCCCATGTGGGTGTTCAGCGGTCTCCTGGTGGCCGCGTGGCTGCCGGCTCCGTGGCTGGCGCCCATGCAGCCGCGGCTGCTGCGCGGCCTGGCAGTGTGGCTGGTGCTCGTCTCCGTGGTGACCGGCGCGCTGCTGGCCTATGGGGCGCAGTGGCGCCACCGTCCCTCGCGCACGGACTGGCCGCAGGCCGCGATCGCGCAGCAGGCCCAGGCGGCGTGGCAGGCCCATGCGCGCTGCCCGCTGGACTCGGTGGCGGGCGATTACTGGGGCGTCGGCTTGGTCGCTGCGCAGCTGCCGGAGCGGCCTTCCGTCTTCATCTCCGGCGACCCGCGCTTCTCCCCCTGGATCACCCCCGAACGCCTGCAGGCGCGTGGCACACTGTGGATCGGTCTGGGCGACGGCGCCTCCGTGCCGGCCTGGCTCGACACGCTGCCCGCCCAGCCGGGCATGCAGGTGCACGAGGGCCAGGTGCCGGTCGCTTGGCCGTACCGCGGCGCAGCCCAGCCGCTCACCGTGCACTGGCGCGCTTACGTGCCCGCCGCGTGCGCCCGCCAACCCTGACCACTGCGACGCTCCGATGATGGCTCCCCCCTCCGCCGACGCGGCCACGGACTTCCACGCCGAATTCGCCCCGGGCGCCCCGCCGGGCCCCTTGCCCCGCGCGCCGCTGCGCCTGAGCTGCGTGGTGCCGGCGCACAACGAGGCGCAGAACTTAGAAGGCTTTCTGCGTGCGCTGGCACAGGCCGCCGGCGCGCTGACGCCGGACTTCGAGGTCGTCGTGGTCAACGACGGCAGCCGCGATGCCACCCATGAGGTGGCGCTGCGCCTGGCGCAGGAGCTGCCGCTGCGCTACCTGGCGCTGTCGCGCAACTTCGGCAAGGAGGCCGGCCTGTCCGCCGGCATCGACCACGCACGGGGCAACGCCGTGCTGCTGATCGACGCGGACTTCCAGCATCCGCTGGACCTGCTGCCGCAGATGCATGCGCTGTGGCAGGCCGGCTTCGACATGGTCTACGGCGTGATCGCGGACCGCGGCGCCGAGAGCGGCGCCAAGCGCGTGGGCACCAATGTGTTCTACCGGCTGATGAACGCGGGCAATAAGGTCAAAATTCCGCCGAACGCGGGGGACTTCCGCTGGATGGACCGCCGCGTGGTCGATGCGCTCAAGGCCCTGCCCGAGCGCAACCGGTTCATGAAGGGGCTGTACGCGTGGGTCGGCTTCAAAACCGCCGCGCTGCCCTTCGTGCCGCTGGACCGGGCGGCGGGGGTATCCAGCTTCAACCTGCGGCGCCTGGGCTCGCTGGCCCTGTCGGGCCTCACCTCCTTCACCACGCTGCCGCTGCGCGTGTGGAGCATGATCGGCGGCAGCATCTCGCTGCTGGCGCTGGCCTACGCCTTCTGGATCACGATCGACACGGTGGTCTTCGGCAGCGATCTGGAAGGCTGGCCCACGCTGGCCGTCAGCATCATGCTGTTCTCCGGCGTGCAGCTGATGTCGATCGGCATCCTGGGCGAATACATCGGCCGTATCTACGACGAGGTCAAGCGCCGGCCGGTCTACCTGGTGGCCTGCGACGAAGACCGCAGCCCGCTGCGCGAGCCCCGGCCATGAGCCTGCGCGGCGCCGCGCCGTGGGCTGTGCTGCAACAGCTGCCGCAGGGCCTGCAGTTCGTGCTGGTGGGCGGTGCCGCCGCGGCCACGCACCTGGCCGTGGTGGGGGCGCTGGTGGCACTGGCCGGCATGCCGCCGCTGGCCGCCAACGTGCTGGCCTTCCTGGTGGCGTTCACCGTGAGCTATACCGGCCACGCGCGGCTGACCTTCGCCCGCGCGCAGGCCCGTGGATGGGCCGTGGCGGCGCGCTTCTTCGCCGTGGCCTGCCTGTCGTTCGCCGCCAATGAGGCGCTGTACTACGCGGCCCTGCACTGGCTGCACTGGCATTACTTCTGGAGCCTGGCGGGCGTGCTGGTGCTGGTGGCCGTGGGCACCTTCGTGCTGAGCAAATGCTGGGCGTTCAAGGCGAGCGCGCCATGACCGCCAGCCGCGTCACCGGCGACGCTTCTGCCGTCACCGTCCGCGCCCTCGTTATGTGCGCGGACGCCTACGCGCTGCACCCCGCCGTGGACGAGGCGGTCGAGCGGCTCGCGCGGGCCGGCCGTCTGTCTGCCACCAGCTGCATGACCACGGCGCCGCAGTGGCCTGCGGCCGCCGCGCGCCTGCCGGCCTTGCGCGACCGGCTGGCCGTGGGCCTGCACTTCAACCTGACCGAAGGCCATGGTGGCGCCCACGCGGCGCAGCCGCTCGGGGCCATGCTGCGCCGGGCCTACGGGTGGCAATTGTCGGAAGCCCCGCTGCGCGCGGCATGGCGCACGCAGCTCGATGCCTTCGAGGGCGCGCTGCACACGCCGCCCGACTTCATCGACGGCCACCAGCACGTGCACCAGCTGCCGCGCGTGCGCGATGCGCTGCTGGCCGAACTGCAGGCGCGCTATGCGCCGCACGAACGGCCTTGGGTGCGCTCCACGGTGCCCGCGGGCGGGCTGTGGCGGAAGCCCAAGGCGGCCCTCATCGCGCTGCTGGGGGGCTGGACGGCCACGCGCACGCTGCACCGCGCAGGCGTGGCCACGAACCAGGGCTTCGGCGGGGTCTATGGCTTCGACGCGCCGGATGCCGCGGCCTATGGCGCGCATATGGCGCAGTGGCTGCCGCACGCGGCGCAGGGGAGTCTGCTGATGTGCCACCCCGCCACCACCGCGGTGCCCGGCGATGCCATCGGCACGCAGCGTGCGGTGGAATACGCCTTCCTTGCTTCCGATGATTTCGGCGCGCTGCTGCAGCGCACGGGCCGCCGGGTGCAGCAGGGCCCGCAGGCCCTTGCGGCCTGGTTTGGTGCACCGCCGGCTGCTGCGTAAAAGAGAGCATTGCACGCAGGCCAAATGCGGCCTGCGGGGCGGATGATGGCGAAGCAACGAGCGGTTGGCGGCGTCACCGCCGCGACAGCCTTTGCGGCCGCGTTGCGGTGGCCAGCGGCATGATCATTGCTTCGTTTTGGGGCCGGCCTGTCCAGGCCGGGCGAATCATTACAACAGGAGTCATTCCATGACAAAGAAGACCTGGCTATGGGCGTTCACACCCATCGCCTTTTCCGCAGCGCTGTACGGCTGCGGCGGCAGTTCCGGTTCGGACGGCAATGCGCCGCTCGCCGTCGACAACAACGCCCAGAGCTGCTCGGTGCTCTCCAGCACCGGCTCGGCCGTGGTGGTGGGCTCGGGCCTGGCGGGCGACCCTGCCGCGCCTGAAGCGGCTTCCGGCTACCGGCTGGGCAACCAGGCCAAGTACTCCAGCAAATACATGGTCGTGGCCAACACGCCCCTGGCCACCAAGGCCGGCTGCGACGTGCTCAAGGCCGGCGGCACCGCCGTGGATGCGGCCGTGGCCGTGCAGGCCGTGCTGGGCCTGGTGGAGCCGCAGTCGAGCACCATCGCCGGCAGCGCCTTCATGATGTATTACGACGCCGCGACCAAGAAGGTCATCGCGTACGACGGCCGCGAGACCGCGCCCGCCGCCGCCACCGGCTTCTACCTCGTGCGCCAGGACCAGGCCAACGCTGCATCGCCCGCGCCCCTGCCCAGCGCGCGCCGCAGCGGCCGCTCCATCGGCGTGCCCGGTGTGATGCGCATGCTGGACATGGCCCACCGCGACCACGGCCGCCTGGCCTGGAACGGCCTCTTCGACGAAGGCGTGCGCCTGGCCTCCAACGGCTTCCAGATCCCGGCCCGCATGGGCAGCGCCATCAGCAGCAACGCCGCCAGCCTGCGGCTCGATGCCAACGCCGTGGCGCTGTACTTCAATGCCGACGGCACGCCGCGTGCGGCCGGCACCACCATGACCAACCTGCCCTATGCGCAGTCGCTGCGCACGCTGGCCAGCCAGGGCGCGGGTGCGATGTACGACGGGCCCATGGCGCAGGCCATCGTCGCCAAGGCCGCGCAGGCGGTGGGCGACGACGCCGCCCGCACCCCCATCACGCCGAGCCTGATGACGGTGGCCGACCTGCGCGCCTACCAGCCCAAGAAGCGCGAGCCGGTGTGCACCACCTACCGCAGCACCTACTACGTCTGTACCATGTCGCCGCCGTCCTCGGGCGGCATCGCCATCGCGCAGTCGCTGGGCATCCTGGAGAACTTCAACCTGTCCCAGTACCCGCCGACCAACCCCGCCAACGAAGGCGGCGTGCCCAGCGTGATGGGCGTGCACCTGGTGTCGGAAGCCGAGCGCCTGGCCTATGCCGACCGCGACAAGTACGTGGCCGACACCGATTTCGTGCCGCTGCCCGGCCGCGGCGTGGCCACCATGCTCGACAAGGACTACCTGAAGCAGCGCGCCGCGCTGATCCGCCCTGACGGCAACTCGCAGGGCGTGGTGCCTGCGGGCGACCTGGGCTCGACGCCGCTGGGCGTGGACAAGACGGTCGAGCGCGGCACGACGCACTTCTCCATCGTCGACGCGTATGGCAACGTGGTCTCCATGACCTCCACCGTCGAGTCCAGCATGGGCTCCTTCCACATGGTGGGCGGCTTCCTGCTGACCAACCAGCTGACCGACTTCTCGGCCCAGCCGGCCGACAGCGCCGGCACGCCCGTGGCCAACCGCGTGGCACCGGGCAAGCGCCCCCGCAGCACGATGGCGCCCACGTTGGTGTTCAAGGGCACGGAGCCGGGCGACTTCCTGATGGCCACCGGCTCGCCCGGCGGCGGCACCATCATCCAGTACGTGATGAAGACCGTCGTGGGCGCCGTGGATTGGGGCCTGAACGCGCAGCAGGCCACCTCGCTGGTGAACTTCGGCGCCACCAACAGCGCCACCACCAACGTGGACGGCGCCAACACCGCGCTGGACCTCACGGGCCTGATCAGCGGCCTGCAGGCCAAGGGCCATACGGTGTCCAATGGCGCGCAATCGAGCGGCGTGTCCACCATCATGCGGGTCAACCGCAACGGAACCGCGCAGCTGGAAGGCGGCGTGGACCCGCGCCGTGAAGGCATCGTGCTGGGCGACGGCGCGCTCTGATCGCTCCATCCCCCGGCCGCCGGCTGCCGCCCTTGTGCGGTAGCCGGCGGTTTGCATTGGTGCTCTCTACTTTGTAGCTGCTTGCGATTGCTGGACGGGCGATGTGGCCTGTTTTCATTCGAATGCCGTGGGGTATTGGGCGCGCAGACTCCTGCATGCCCCCGGGGCGGCGACACGCCCACGGGCGGTGCCCCGGACCGCGCTGCGCCGGCGTTCAGACCGTCAGATCGCCAGAGGATCCACGTCCACCAGCCAGCGGATCAGGCCCTTGTGCGCGGGCTGCGCGCGCGTGGCGTGCAGCACCGGCTGCCAGGCGGCCAGAAAGCGCTGCAGCGCGCCGCGGCTGGGGCTTTCCACCAGCATCTGCGCGCGCTCCACATGGGCCACACGCTGGATCGCCAGCGGCACGGGCGGGAACAGGAAGACATGTTCCAGGCCCGGCAGTCCGCCGTCGCGCGCGGCCTGGCTGGCCGCGGTGAGGAAGGCCTGCGCCGCCTCCTGCGTGCGCGCATCGGCCCGCACCAGGGCCTGGAAGGCGAAGGGCGGCATGCCGGCGTCCGCGCGCTCGGCCAGCTGCCGCGCGGCGAAGGCCGGGTAGTCGTGCCGGCGCAGCGCGGCGTACAGCGCGTGGTCGGCATGCCAGGTCTGCACCCACATCTCGCTCGGCCGGCCGCCCTGGTCGGCCATGTACTGGGCGTCGCGCCCGGCGCGGCCGGCGGCCTGCATCAGCAGGGCGAACAGGCGCTCGGGCGCGCGGAAGTCGCTGGAAAACAGGGCGCCGTCTGGCTGCACCGCGGCCACCAGCGTGATGCGCCGGAAGTCGTGGCCCTTCGCGACCATCTGCGTGCCCACCAGCACATCCACCTCGCCCGCGTGCACCTGGGCGAGCTGCTCTTCGAGCGCACCCTTGGCCTTGGTGGTGTCGGCGTCGATGCGGGCCACGCGGGCGGCCCGGCGCTCCGGCGTGATCACGTTGCGCAGCAACGCGGCCAATTGCTCTTCCAGCTGTTCGGTGCCGCGCCCGCAGGGCGCGATGTCCGGGTTGCCGCAGGTGGGGCAGGCGAAAGGCACGCGGACCGTGTATGCGCAGTGGTGGCAGCGCAGGGTGCGGTCGATCTTGTGGAACACCTGGTGGGCGCTGCAGTGCGGGCAGTCGCTCTTCCAGCCGCATTCGGTGCAGTGCAGCACGGGCGCGAAGCCGCGCCGGTTGAGCAGCACCAGGCACTGCTCGCCGCGCTCCACGCGCTCGGTGATGGCGGCAATGAGCGGCGGTGAGAACACGCTGCCTCGGGGCTGCTGCGCCAGGTCCACCACCCGCACGCGGGGCAGGGCGCCGGCGCCGATGCGGCTGGGCATGGCGAGGCGCAGGTAGCGCCCGCCCTGCGGGTCTTCCGGCGTGGGCGGGCGGCTGGCGTGCCAGGTTTCCAGCGACGGCGTGGCCGAGCCCAGGATGACCTTGGCGCCTTGGTCGCGCCCGCGCCAGATGGCCAGATCGCGGGCGGAGTAGCGCGCGCCTTCCTGCTGCTTGTAGCTGGCGTCGTGCTCCTCGTCCACCACGATGAGCTTCAGGCCCGGCAGGCTGGCGAACACCGCCATGCGCGTGCCCAGCACGATGCGCGCCGTGCCGGCGTGCGCGGCCAGCCAGCTCTTGAGCCGCTGCGGGTTGGTCATGCCGCTGTGCAGGCTGACGACGCTGCCCGGGCCGTAGCGGCCGGCAAAGCGGGCATTGAAGCGCTCTTCCAGCTGCGGCGTGAGGTTGATCTCGGGCACCATCACCAGCGCCTGGGCGGTCGGGCCGGCTTCCAGCGCCTGCTGCACGCAGCGCAGGTAGACCTCGGTCTTGCCGCTGCCGGTGCTGCCGTACAGCAGGAAGGGGCCAGGATGCTGGTCTATTTGAGCTCTGGCGCTTTCCTGTTCTACGCTGAGTGCTATTAATTCAGTAGTATTTTCCGAGTCGCCGGCCGAGGTGGCCACCTTGGCGGGGCGGCGTAGACGCCGGTCCAGCTGCTCCGGCGACAGGTCGCGCAGCTGCGGAGGCAGGGCGGCCAGGGCGACTTCCCCCAGGGAGCGCTGGTAGTAGTGCGCCGCAAAGGCCACCAGGCGGCGCCAAGACCGGTCCAGCGCAGCCACGCCGTCGAGCACGCCCGCCACGGCGCGGGGGGCCATGCCGTCGGGCAGGCCGGCGCCGTGGTCCGGCGTGTCCCACACCACGCCCAGCACCTCCCGCCGTCCCAGAGGCACCCGCACCAGCGTGCCGGGCGCCAGGGGCTCCGCGCAGGCATAGGTCAACAGGTCGCCCACGGCGCTGTGCGCAGGCGTTTGCACGGCCACCTGGACAGAGGCGCACGGCGGCGCAGCACCCGCAGGCGATGGCAGACCGTCGGCCGTCACAGGGCGAACCCCTCAGGCGCGAACGCGGCACGCGCCAGCCGCCGGACGGCGCACGGCACGGCTGGCCGCACGGCGCGGCCGCGGGTCGACAAGGGGGCAATGGGAGGGGGCGAACAAGCGCAGGAAGGGGTCACGTCACCCGATTGTCGGCGCTGCACGGCGCCCATCGGAGGGCTGACGTAACCGCCCCATGCGACTTTCTGTGGATAACTTTGTTGACATCCGGGGTGCAGCCAGGCCGCAAGCCGCGTCGGCGCTGGGTGCCGGCGGATGGGAGGGGCTTCGGCCGGCGCCAAAAAAGTCATATGAATCAAATAACTTTGCTGCAGTGCATCGAAAGCCGCGGCGCGCGCTAGGAAAGCATGGCGAAAGCCTCCGCTCGGCCCAACGTGTGCATAACTGGGCTTGTCAAGGGCTGCGCGCCGGAAGAAATGTGCTACCGCGCCGGGCGCGCCTGCGGTTCTGCCTTCAAATGCCGCAGCAAGTGCTTGATTTGACAGGGATTCCTGACATTTCCAGAATTTCTGTGGATAACTTTGTTGATATCCCGCTCCGGAACGCTGCGGGCCCTTGAAAACACAGGGTTTTGTTACTTTGCCCGTAAAAACGGCATGTGGCGATGCCCTATGCAGATCAATGACTTACGCGTTGATTCGGCTTTTTTGACCGTCCGCAATTCGGGGCGGTGGAAACCGGAGCGCTCGACGGTGGAAGCACCGTAAGTGTGCATAAGTCAAGGTTCCAGGCGCCCTGAATGGGCGAAAGACACCCCGCCCCGCAGTGGCGATTGGAAACAATGCGTAACCGGGTGGCCCGGGCGGAACTTTCGTGCCGCTCTGGAGACGGGGGCTGCGGCTCAGGCCGGGCGACGTTGCGCGCGGGAGTGGCTGTGCACGGCTTCCACCAACGCGGCCACGTGCTCGGGCGGGGTGTACTGGCTGATGCCGTGGCCTAGGTTGAAGATGTGCGTCGGGCCGGTGGTCGTCCGGTCGGTGTGCGGGGTGCCGAAGCTGTCCAGCACGGCGCGCGCCTGGGCTGCAATGGCGTCCGGCGGGGCAAACAGCACGTTCGGGTCGATGTTGCCCTGCAGCGCCTTGCCCGGGCCGCCCACCGCGCCGCCCACCAGGGCGCGGGCCTTGGCCAGATTGGCCGTCCAGTCCAGGCCCAGCACCTCGCAGTCCAAGCCGCCCATCTCGTCGAGCCACAGCGCGCCGCCCTTGGTGAATACGATGCGTGGCACGTCGGTGCCGTCCACGCCCGTGCGCTTGAGCTGCGCCAGCACGCGGCGCGTGTACGCCAGGCTGAACTGCTGGAACATGCCATCGGCCAGCACGCCGCCCCAGCTGTCGAAGACCATCACGGCCTGTGCGCCGGCATCGATCTGGGCGTTCAGATAGGCGGCGACGGCATCGGCGTTGATTTCCAGGATGCGGTGCATCAGGTCGGGGCGGCTGTACATCAGCGTCTTGACCTGGCGGTAGTCGTCACTGCCCTTGCCCTCGACCATGTAGCAGGCCAGCGTCCACGGGCTGCCCGAGAAGCCGATCAGCGGCACGCGGCCGTTCAAGGCCTTGCGGATGCTGGTCACGGCGTCGAACACGTAGCGCAGCTTGTCCATGTCGGGCACCGCCAGTTCGGCCACAGCGGCCTCGTCGCGCACGTTCTTGGCGAAGCGCGGGCCTTCGCCCTGCGCGAACGACAGGCCCAGGCCCATGGCGTCCGGCACGGTGAGGATGTCGCTGAACAGGATGGCGGCGTCGAGCGGAAAGCGGTCCAGCGGCTGCAGCGTGACGTCGGTGGCGTACTGCACATTGGTCGCCAGGCCCATGAAGCTGCCCGCCTTGGCGCGCGTGGCCAGGTATTCCGGCAGGTAGCGGCCGGCCTGGCGCATGAGCCACAGGGGCGTGTAGTCGGTGGCCTGGCGGCGGCAGGCGCGCAGGAAGGTGTCGTTCTGGAGCGGGGCGAAACTCATGGCGGGCATTGTCGCAGGGCGCCTGGAAGGGCCTGGGCTGAAGCCGGCATGTCTTGCCTCAGATCAAGAAATCAGGCGCGCCGCCCGGGACCGGGTGCATATCTTCATAACGCCAGATGCTGAGCGGTGTGCCAGCATGCAGGCTGCTGCGCTGCCGGTTGGCGGCCAGCGCCCCCTGAAACCCTGCAGAACACCCCGCCATGAATCCACGCCGCCAGTTCCTCACCCGTTCCGCCCTGCTCGCCGCCGCGCCGCTGGCGGCGGCTGTCCCCGCCTGGGCGCAGGACTCCACGCTGCGCCTGGTCGTCGGCTACCCGCCCGGCGGCTCCAGCGACCGCGTGGCCCGCATCGTGGCCGACAAGCTGCAGGCGGCGCTCGGACACCCGGTGATCGTGGAAAACAAGGTGGGCGCAGGCGGCCGCATCTCGGCGCAGTACGTGAAGAACGCGCCGGCTAGCCAACCCATGCTGCTGCTGGCCAACCCGGCGGTCATGGTCGTCTCGCCCCTGGTGGTGAACGACGTGGGTTACGACCCGGTGAAGGATTTCGTGCCCGTGAGCGAGGTGAACAACTACGTGTTCGGCGTGGCCGTGTCCACCGGCGTGCCGGTCAAGGAACTCTCGCACCTGCTGGCCTGGCTGCGCGCCAACCCCAGCCAGGCCAACATCGGCGTGCCCGCGACGGGCAGCCTGCCGCACTTCTTCGCGCTCATGCTGGGCCAGCAGGCCCAGGTGACGGCCGAAGCCGTGGGCTACAAGGGCTCGGCCCCGCTGCTCACCGACCTGATCGGCGGCCAAGTGCCCGTGGCCGTGGACACGCTCGACAGCCTGATCCCGCAGCATGAGGCCGGCAAGATCCGCATCCTGGCCGTGTCGAGCGAACAGCGCCACCCGCTGGTGCCGCAGGTGCCCACGCTCAAGGAAGGCGGCGTAAAGCTCGCCGCATCGGGGTGGAACACGGTGTTCGCGCCCAAGTCCCTGCCGCAGTCGCAGGTGGACCGCTACGCCGGCCTGATCCAGAAGGCCATGCAGGATGCCGACACGCAGCGCCTGTTCAAGGCCGGCAACCTCGACCCCGTGGTGGCCTCGGCCGCGCAGACGCGCCAGCGCCTGGCCGCCTACCGCCAGCAGTGGGAACCGGTCATCAAGGCGTCGGGCTACCGGCCCTAAGCCTGGGTTGCGCCGGGCCCGCCCCTCGCCGCTGCCGGCTCCGCCTTCGGACGACGGCCGCGCCGCCTGTGCCGCCGCAAGCGTTAAGGTAGCGGCCCGGCCGCGGTGCGGGCGGCTACCGCCTGTTGCTATGCATTTTGATGGGCATGCGCCCGTCCCTGCTGCGCTGCGGGCTGTTTTTCTCTCAAAGATTTTTCGATGCAACGACCGAACATCGTCTTCATCGTGGCCGACGATCTCGGCTATGCGGACCTGGGCTGCTACGGCGGGCGCGATGCCGCCTTCGGCCCCGTCTCCCCCATGCTCGACCAGCTGGCCGTCGGCGGTTTGAAGCTCACCCAGGGCTATTCCAACTCGCCCGTGTGCTCGCCCACTCGCTTTGCGCTGATGACCGCGCGCTACCAGTACCGGCTGCGCGGCGCGGCCGAGGAGCCCATCCGCACGGCCACGCGCGGCAACGACCAGCTGGGCCTGCGCCCCGAGCACCCCACGCTGCCCTCGCTGCTGAAAGACGCCGGCTACCGCACGGCGCTCATGGGCAAGTGGCACCTGGGCTACCCGCCGCATTTCAGCCCCTTGAAGTCGGGCTACGAGGAGTTCTTCGGCCCCATGTCCGGCGGGGTGGACTACTTCACCCACTGCGGCGCCAATGGCGTGCACGACCTGTGGTTCGGCGAGGAAGAGAAGGCCGACGAGGGCTATCTGACCGACCTGATCACGAACTACTCGGTGGACTACATCGAACGCATGGCGGCAGGCGCGCAGGCGGGCACGCCGTTCTTCCTGAGCGTGCACTACACGGCGCCGCACTGGCCCTGGGAAACGCGCGACGACGAGGCGCTGGCGCACGAACTGAAGGACAGCAAGCAGGCCATCTACCACCTGGCCGGCGGCAATGTGGAAACGTACCGCCGCATGGTCCACCACATGGACGAAGGCATCGGTCGCATCGTGCAGACGCTGCGCGCGCACGGCCTGGAGCACGACACGCTGATCGTCTTCACCAGCGACAACGGCGGCGAGCGCTTCTCGGACAACTGGCCGCTGGTGGGCGGCAAGATGGACCTGACCGAGGGCGGCATCCGCGTGCCCTGGATCGCGCACTGGCCGGCGGTCATCGCGCCCGGCGGCACCAGCACGCAGCCCTGCCTGACCATGGACTGGTCCGCGACGATGCTGGACGTGGGCGGCGCGCAGTCGCATGCCGACTACCCGCTCGACGGCCAGACCCTGGCGCCGCTGCTGCGCAACGCCGCCTGGACGGCCGACCGCCCGCTCTTCTGGCGCATGAACCACCGCGGCCAGCGCGCCATGCGCCACGGCGACTGGAAGTATCTGCGCGTGGACGGCGTGGACTACCTCTTCAACCTGGCGCAGGACGAACGCGAGCGGGCCAACCTGGCGCCGCTGCAGCCCGCCAGGCTGGCGGACATGGTGCAGGCCTGGGAGGCGTGGAACGCGAGCATGCCGGCGATTCCGGGGGATGCGACGGTGAGCCTTTGCTATACGGAGAAGGACATGCCGGGGCGGTAGGACGCTCGGCCCGCGAACGCGGCAGCAGCGCTTTTCGCCCGCGCCGCTATCTGGCAAGACTGCTGGGGCCATTGGCCCGAAAATGTCCCCCCACGGGTAGACTCGGGCCATGACCACGCTTCTTCTTTGCACCTGTGCCGCTTTGGCCGCGCTGCTCCACGCAGCCGCAGGTGTGCGGGCGCTCGCCCCAAAGAACGCGCGTCGTCAACGAACGCCCGCACATCCCTGAGCCCGGCGGCACCCCTCTCCCCTTTACCTTCAGCGCAAACATCCACCGCCGGGCACCCGCCTCGCGCGGCTGCGGCCGGCTTGACCTCTCGGGCAACCGCCGCATTCGATGGAGTGCCTTGTATGCATGATGCTGTGGTGATCGCTCTGGGTGAGCGGACATTGACCGAACTCGATTCTTCTCGCTTGTCGAGGCTGGCGGACCAACAGCGGCCCGCCGTTCTTGCCGACGTTCTCGCCCAAGCCGAGGTGATCCGCTCCCGCGCCGTGCGGGATGACGTGGTCACTATGTACTCGCGCGTGGAACTGGTGGACCTGCATACCCGGCGGCGCCAGATGCTGACCCTTTGCTACCCGCGAGATGCCCAACCGGCGGCCGGGCTCATCTTGGTGCTGTCGCCGGTGGGCATGGGCGTGCTGGGGCTAAAAGTGGGCGACGTTGCCCGCTGGCCCACCCCGCATGGCGAAGAGTGCGCCGCCACCATCGAAGCCATCGAGTTCCAGCCCGAAGCCGCGGGCGACTTCACTACTTAGCCGGGCACCGCCACCGGCCATGCACGGCTGCGGACTGGCCGCGGCCCCTCCCATCGCCTGCCCCATCGGCGCCGTACCGCGGCCGCCCTTGAAGGGCCACGCCATTCGAAAGGACGTTTCACCATGATCCCCCGCTCCATTCTTGCCGTTACCGACTTTTCGATCCAGGGCACCCTCGCCATGGCGCGAGCCGCGCTGCTGTGCGCCAAGCACGGCGCAACGCTCAAGCTTGTCTACCTGGCGCCTGCTGATGAGGCCCCACCGCCGGACGCGGCCGTGCGCTTGTCGCACCACGCGCTGCAGCTGCAGCAGCGCCACTACATCACGGCGCACGCGGCAACGCGCACCGACTTCATGGCCGCGAGCGTCGCGTCCGAGGCGAAGAGCGCCGACCTAGTGGTGTGGGGCACCGCTCCCTTGCGGGGCCTGCGCGGCTGGTTCTCCGCGCACCCGGCCATCCGATTGCTGCGCGCCACCAAGCGTCCTGTGCTCGTGGTACGTCAGCGCGCCGAGCAGCCCTACCAAAGCGTGATGGTCGCCGTGGACTTTTCGGCCGCATCGCGCCGTCTGGTCGAATGGGCCGTCGCCCTGCACCCCTCTGCGCGGGTTGAACTGTTCCATGCCATTGACACCGCGAATGAGGGCAAGCTGCGCTATGCCGAAGTGTCCGAGCAGGCCATCCGGATGTACCGCGAGGAGTGCCGGCGCCATGCGCAGAGCCGGATGCTCACACTGTTCGACTCGAACGACGCACGGCGCAACCGACTCTCCTCGTCGATCGGCCGCGGCAACCCTGCACGGCAGGTTCTGGTGCAGCAGCAAAGCATGGGCGCGGACCTGATCGTGGTGGGCAAGCATCCCGCATCCTGGCTTGCTGACCTGGTGTTCGAGAGTGTGGCCCAGCGCGTGCTGCACGGTGCCCGCGCGGATGTGCTGGTCGCGCCGCACGGCTTTCAACCCGCCTCCCGTGGCGCTGCCATCGAGCGCCTCTCTACCGATATGCCCGTACGCCGCGTCAAGGCAGGAGCACCGCGCCCGCCGGGTTATCCGAACCCGGCGGCGATGCCGGCCGGCACCTGACCGACGGGCTGCGCAGGCGAAGGGGGCAACGCAGGGCGACCGGCATTCGGGCGCCGGTGCAGGGGATGCTCGCTTTCCGTAAGCCGGCTTCGTCAGCACCGGGATCCGCCGTGCGCAGGCCTCGCCAGGGGCGTGCGTGCGGCAGGCGCCTTCAGTCCAACCCCCCGCCCTCCACCAGCCGGGTCACCAGCGGATGCATCACCTTGCGCACGTTGTAGATCAGGTGGAACTGCTCCTGCACGTCGTCCGTGGTGCCCACGTGCACCAGGCCGTGGGTGCGCGACAGCATCTCGCCCAGGGAGGCGGGGGCGGGCATGACGCCCATGCCGGTGCTGGCGAAAGTGGCGAGCAGGGCGCTGTCCTCGAACTCGCCGGCGATGCGTGGGCGGATGCGCTCGCGTTCCAGCCAGTCGTCGATGTGGGCGCGCATGGCGGCGTGGCCGGTGGGCAGCAGCACCGGCACCACGGCCAGGCTGTGGGGAAACTGGCGGGCGGCGGCCTCGGCCCATACGGGCGGGGCATACCAGGCGATGGGGCTGGTGCCTAGCAGCTGGCTGGTGGTCTTGAGGGCGGGGTTGGGCGGTGCAGGGCGGTCGGCCAGCACGGCGTCGAGCTTGTGCAGGGCCAGCTCGCCCAGCAGGGGTTGGAACTCGCCTTCGTGGCACAGCAGGCGCAGGTGCGGTTCGTCCAGCACGGGGGTGAGCAGGCGGTGCACGGCCACCTTGGCGATGCCGTCGGAGATGCCCAGGTTCAGCCGCAGCGTGCGGCCCGAAGCGGCTTCCGATACGCGGTGCGGCAGCTTCTCGCCCAGGGCGAAGATGTGGTCGGCCTCGTGCATGGCGGCAATGCCGGCATCGGTCAGCACAAGGTTGCGGCCCTCGGTGCGCAGCAGCGTCGAGCCCAGGTCCTTTTCCAGCAGCCGCACCTGCGCGCTGATGGTCTGCACGGCCATGTCCAGCCGTTCGGCGGCCCGGGTCAGCCCGCCTTCCTTGGCGACGACCCAGAAGTAATAGAGGTGGCGGTAGTTGAAGGTCTGGCTCATGGCGTGTAGGACGGGGGCGGCTAACAGTTCGCAAAAACCGAAGTGATGTTAAAGCCAAGCGGGCTTGGCGTCTTCCGGCGGTACGGGCACATTCCAGGTTCCCGTGTTTCCCCTTCCACCTTTTTGCGAAAACCAACATGACTAGCTGCGCAAATCGCCTCCGCTGCCTGCCGGGCTCCCAGCCCCGCAGGCCCCTTCCTCTACCGCGCTGCGGCGCAGGGAGCTGAACATGGTGGAAACCATTGGAACTCCCATGATGTGGGCCGCCTTCGGCCTGTTCGTCGTCGTCGCCATCGCCATCGACCTGCTGGTCATGGAGCGCCAGGGCGCACACAAGGTGACCATGAAGGAGGCGCTCAGCTGGAGCGTGCTCTGGTTCTCGCTGGCGTTCGTGTTCGTCGCCATCCTGTGGTGGTACCTGAACGGCTCGCAGGGCCGGGAGGTGGCCAACACCGTATCGATGCAGTTCATCACTGGCTATCTGGTAGAGAAGAGCCTGTCGGTGGACAACATCTTCGTCTTCCTGATGATCTTCAGCTACTTCGCCGTGCCGGCCGAGTACCAGAAGCGCGCGCTCATCGTGGGCATCATCGGCGCCATCGTGCTGCGCACGGTGCTGATCCTGGCGGGTGCGTGGCTGCTGGCCACCTTCCACTGGCTGCTCTACGTGTTCGGTGCGTTCCTGGTCATCACCGGCGTGAAGATGTGGATCGCCGCCGGCAAGGAGCCGGACATCTCCAGCAACCCCGTGCTGAAGTTCCTGCGCAAGCACATCCGCATGTCGGACAACTTCGACGGCGAGAAGCTGACCACGGTGGTCAACGGCGTGAAGCTCTTCACCCCGCTGTTCGTGGTGCTGCTGATGATCGGCATCACCGATGTGATCTTCGCGGTGGACAGCATCCCGGCCATCTTCGCCATCACGAGCGACCCGTTCATCGTGCTCACGGCCAACATCTTCGCCATCCTGGGCCTGCGTGCGCTGTACTTCCTGCTGGCCGACCTGGCGGACCGCTTCCACCTGCTGGCCTATGGCCTGGCCCTGGTGCTGGTCTTCATCGGTGCCAAGATGCTGCTGATCGACGTGTACAAGATCCCGATCGGCTATGCGCTGCTGGTCACGGCTTCGCTGATCGCCGGCTCCATCATCCTGTCGCTGCGCACCTCGCGCCCGGCGGTGGCCGCCGAGCCGGCCACGCC
>JAEWPH010000020.1 GCA_023460715.1 Pseudomonadota bacterium
ACGCCGGCCCCCTGGGCCGGCGTTCCCGTTTCACCCGGGTACTGCTGGCCCTGGTGGGGCTGGCCCTGTTCGCCGGCTTTCTGGCACTGGGCACCTGGCAGGTGCAGCGGCGCGCCTGGAAGCTGGACCTGATCGAGCGCGTCGACCAGCGCGTGCACGCCAGCCCGGTGCCCGCGCCCGGCCCTGCCCTCTGGCCACAGGTGGATGCCGCTGGCTACGAATACCTTCCCGTGACGGCGCAGGGCCGCTGGCTGCGGGACAAGACGGTGCTGACGCAGGCGGCCACCGAGCTGGGTGCCGGCTTCTGGGTGTTGACCCCGCTACAGCAGGCCGATGGCACGCAGATCCTCGTCAACCGCGGCTTCATCCTGCCTGACCAGCGCCAGCGCTGGCTGGAGAGCGCCGCTTCAGCCCCGGCGGTGGATGCGGCATCGGCCTCGGCGCCGGTGCAGGTGCAAGGCCTGCTGCGCATCACCGAGCCGCGCGGCGGCTTTCTGCGCACCAACGACCCCGCCGCCGGCCGCTGGCATTCGCGCGACGTGGCCGCCATCGCCGCCGCGCAGGGCCTGACGCACGCCGCGCCCTATTTCATCGACCTCGGCCTGCCCGACCTGCGGGCGGCGCAGCCCGCCTTGCAGGCGCCGCCGGCCAACGGCGAACCCCGCTCCGGCATGACCGTGATCCGGTTCGCCAACAGCCACGCGGTGTACGCGTTGACGTGGTATGGCCTCGCCCTGATGGTGGTGGGCGCCGCCTGGTATGTGGCACGATACGAGCTTCGTCTGCGTGCCGCGCCCCGTGCGCCCTCCGTCCATGAGTCCCAGCGCTGAACCCGGCCCGCCCGCGACCGTTTCCGCCCCTGCCGCCCCCCCTGCTCCGCGCGCACCGCGCTCCGCCAACACCGCTGCCGGCCTGAAGAACCTGCAGCAGCTGATCCAGCTGCGCTGGATCGCCGTGATCGGCCAGGTGTTCACCATCGAGGTGGCGCACTACAGCCTGGGCCTCGCCCTGCCCCTGCGCGAGATGCTCATGGTGGTCGGCTGCCTGGCCGTGTTCAACACCATCAGCCTGCTGCGCTGGCGCACCGGCCGCGGCGTGCGCAACGTCGAGCTGTTCCTGGCGCTGTTGATCGACGTGGCGGTGCTCACCGTGCAGCTGTACCTGAGCGGCGGCACGGGCAACCCGTTCGTGTTCCTGTACCTGCTGCAGATCGCCCTGGGCGCCGTGCTGCTGCGCGGCGGGTACATCTGGTCCATCGTGCTGATCACCACCGCGTGCTTTACGCTGCTGGCGCAGAACCATCTGCCGCTTCCGCCCGAGCCGGACCTGCACCGCGGCTTTCCCAGCCTGTACATGCAGGGCCTGCTGGTGTGCTTCGTGATCAATGCCATCCTGGTGGTGATCTTCATCACCCGCATCGGCCGCAACCTGCGCCAGCGCGATTCGCGCCTGGCAGCCGCGCGCCAGCGGGCGCTGGAAGAGGAGCACATCGTGCGGCTGGGGCTGCTGGCCTCCGGCGCCGCGCACGAGCTGGGCACGCCGCTGGCCACCCTGGCCGTGATCCTGGGCGACTGGCGGCACGACCGCACGCTGGCCGGCAACGCCGCGCTGCAGGAGGACATCGCCGAGATGCAGGCCCAGGTGCAGCGCTGCAAGCACATTGTGAGCGGCATCCTGCTGTCCGCGGGCGAGACGCGCGGCGAGGCCTCGGCCCAGACCACCGTGCGCACTTTCGTGGATTCGCTGGCCCGCGACTGGCAGGCCACGCGCTCGGTCACGCGCTTCGAGTACGACAACCGCTTCGGCGCCGACACGCCCATGGTGTCCGACACCACGCTGGAGCAAATGGTTTTCAATGTGTTGGACAATGCGCGGGACGCTTCCCCCGAATGGGTCTGCCTGCGCGTAGACCGCGAGGACGACGCCCTGCGCATCACCGTGACCGACGGCGGCCCGGGCTTCGCACCGGCCATCCTGGCGCAGCTCGGCAAGCCCTACCAGTCCAGCAAGGGCCGCCCCGGCGGCGGCCTGGGGCTGTTCCTGGCGATCAGCGTGGCACGCACGCTGGGCGGCAGCGTCAAGGCGCGGAACCTGGCGGAGGGTGGCGCCGAAGTCGTCATCCACCTGCCCCTGGCAGCCATCGCGCTGCCATCAACCGGACACTGAATTCATGGACGTCGAGGAAGAACGCCTGCTGCTCATCGTGGAGGACGACGAGGCCTTCGCGCGCACGCTGGCGCGGTCGTTCGAGCGGCGCGGCTACCGCGTGCTGCAGGCCGACAGCCTGGCCGAGGTCGAGGACATGCTCACCCAGCACAACCCCGGCTACGCGGTGGTCGATCTGAAGCTCAAGGGCGAAGCCTCGGGCCTGGCCTGCGTGCAGAAGCTGCACGCGCGCAACGAAGACATGCTCATCGTCGTGCTCACGGGTTTTGCCAGCATTGCCACGGCCGTCGAGGCGGTGAAGCTGGGCGCCTGCCACTACCTGGCCAAACCGTCCAACACCGACGATATCGAGGCCGCCTTCGGCTTCACCGAGGGCAACACCGAGGTGGAACTGACCAACCGCTCCAGCTCCATCAAGACCCTGGAATGGGAGCGCATCCACGAGGTGCTGGCCGAGACCGGCTTCAACATCTCCGAGACGGCGCGCCGCCTGGGCATGCACCGCCGCACGCTCACGCGCAAGCTGGACAAGCGCCAGGTGAACTGAGGCCTTGCAAAAAGCATAGCTGCTTGCGCTTGATACGCTTGGTTTTCAGCATTCCAGGGCATGCAATCGCAATGAACACCAGCGCAAGCAGCTCTTTATTTCATAGCAACACAGCCCTGCCGGCCCACACGAGATAGCCGCCCAGCGCCAGCAGGCTCGCCAGCATGCAGCGCCGGAAAGCCGGGGGCGACAGCCGCTGGCGCAGCCACTGCCCGGCGGCCATGCCCAGCAGCGCAGGCACCAGCATCCCCAGCGACGCGGCCCACACCGCGGGCGGCAGACTCGCCTGCGCGATCAGGCCACCGGCCAGGGCCAGCGTGGACACGGTGAAGCTCAGCCCCATGGCCTGCACCAGTGCATCGCGCTGCAAGCCCAGGGACTGCAGGTACGGAACGGCCGGCACCACGAAGACCCCGGTCGCGGCCGTCACGGTCCCCGTCACTACGCCCACCAGCAGCCCCAGCCAGCGCTCGTGCCGGGGCGGCGTCACCCCCTGCGCACCGGCCAGCGACCACAGGGCGTAGGCGATCAGTGCCACACCCAAGGCCAGGCGGGCGCCCTCCCCCGCGGGCGCACCCAGCCACCACGCGCCGCCCCACGTCCCGGCGCACACGCCCAGCTGCAGGCCAGCCAGCCGGCGCCACAACGGCGGAACGCCCTGCCAGGGGCGCATCTGCCACACATTGGTCAGCAGCGAGGGCACGATCAGCAGCGCCGCGGCCTGCGCCGGCGCCATCCACAGCGCCAGCAGCGCCATGGCCACCGTGGGCAGGCCCAGTCCGACGACACCTTTCACCATGCCCGCCACGGCGAATACACCCGCCGCCGCCAGCGTGCCCCAAGCGACAGGGCCGGCCAGGTCAGCGAAAGCCATACGCCCGCCCCCCATCCTGCGTTGTCCTCGATACCCTGGCCTGCATGGCGTGGCTCCGTCCGTTGCGATGCCGTATTGCAACCTCGCCGCGCCGCCCGGGAAATGCGGAAGAAACGCAGGCCGGCTCAGGCCCCGCCTGAGACCACCGGCGCCACCGCGCCACCCCGGGGCCACAGCACCGCCCGCCCCCGCGGCGCACGCAATTCCTGCACCGCAGGCGGCACAATGGGCCGATGCGCTTCGACCTCACCGATCTGCGGCTGTTCCTCCACGTCCACGAGGCCGGCACCATCACCGCGGGCGCCGAGCGGTCGCACATGACACTGGCGTCGGCCAGCGAGCGCATCCGTTCGATGGAGCAGCAGCTGGCCACCCCGCTGCTCACGCGCACGGCCCGCGGCGTGCAGGCCACGGCCGCCGGTGCGACGCTGGTGCACCATGCGCGTCTGGTGCTGGCGCAGATGGAGCAGTTGCGCGGCGAGCTGGGCGAACATGGCGCAGGGCTGGCCGCCCGGGTGCGCGTGCGGTGCAACACCTCCGCGCTCAGCGAACACCTTCCCGACCGGCTGGCGGCCTTTCTGGCACAGCATCCGCAGACGGCACTGGACCTGGAAGAGCACGGCAGCTCCCAGGTGGCCGAGGCGGTGCGCGATGGCCTGTGCGACATCGGCATCGCCTCCGACGCAGCCGACCTGCGCCATCTGCAGGTGCGGCCGTTTGCGGACGATCCGCTCGCGCTGATCGTGCCTGCAGGCCACCCGCTCGCAGGCCGGCAGACGGTCGCGCTGCAGGACGCCGCGGCTTACGATTTCATCGGCCTGCCCGACGCCACGCCGCTGCAGGCGCACGTGGCGCAGCAGGCGCGCTGGCAAGGACAGCGCCTGCGCTACCGCGTGCGCCTGCGGCATTTCGACGCCATCTGCCGGCTGGTGGGCCTGGGGACCGGCATCGCCATCGTGCCGCGCGCCACGGCGGCCCGGCTGGCGCGTTCCAGCGGCGTGCGACGGCTGCGGCTGGCGGATGCCTGGGCGCAGCGCCGGCTGGTGCTGTGCACGCGCGATGCGCCCGACAGCCTGCCCGCGCCGGCACGGGCGCTCTTCGAACACCTGGCGAATCGGGCCTGAACGACGCCGGGCAGGCGCACCCCGGCCGCGCCGCGCTGCATCTCGGGAGCACCCTCGGCGTCTCGTTCGGGCCGATGCTTGACGGCCATCAAGGCACAGCGGCCAGCGGCTGCGCACAATCACGCGCCTTTCCAGCCTGACCGCGGCGGTGCTCTGCACCGCGGCGGCGCCACACCGATGACCTCTGCCCCCGAACTCCTGCTCCCTGCCGGCTCGCTCGACAAGATGCGTGCCGCCTACGATTACGGCGCCGATGCCGTCTACGCGGGCCAGCCTCGCTACTCGCTGCGCGCACGCAACAACGAGTTCCGGCTGGAGCAGATCGGCGAAGGCATCGCGCACGCCCATGCGCGGGGCAAGAAATTCTTCGTCACCAGCAACCTGCTGCCGCACAACGACAAGGTGCGCACCTACCTGCGCGACATCGAGCCCGTCATTGCCCTCGGGCCCGACGCGCTCATCATGGCCGACCCGGGCCTGATCATGATGGTGCGCGAACGCTGGCCGCACGTGCCCATCCACCTCTCGGTGCAGGCCAACACGGTCAATTACATGGCTGTGAAGTTCTGGCAACGCGCGGGCATCGCCCGCATCATCCTGTCGCGCGAACTCAGCCTGGACGAGATCGAGAAGATCCGCCAGGAGTGCCCGGACATCGAGCTGGAGGTGTTCGTCCACGGTGCGCTGTGCATCGCCTATTCCGGCCGCTGCCTGCTGTCGGGCTACTTCAACCGGCGCGACCCCAACCAGGGCACCTGCACCAACGCCTGCCGCTGGAGCTACACGCCCCAGGCCGGCACCGACGCCAGCGATGCCAGCGATACCGGCGAGGTGCTGCCGGCCGCGCGGCTGGACAGCGACTTCGCCTTCGCCGAGGAGCAGCAGGATGCGGACGCGCGCTTTGCGGCGTGCGGCGGCAGCGCGCGCCACCCACTGGCGGACCAGGTCTACCTGCTGGAGGAAAAGGAGCGGCCCGGCCAGCTCATGCCCATCATGGAAGACGAGCACGGCACGTACATCATGAACAGCAAGGACCTGCGCGCCGTCGAGCACGTGCAGCGCCTGGTGCAGATCGGCGTGGACTCGCTCAAGATCGAGGGCCGCACCAAGAGCCAGTACTACGTGGCGCGCACCGCCCAGGTCTACCGGCGCGCGATCGACGATGCCATGGCCGGCCGCGCTTTCGACCCGGCCCTGCTGACGCAACTGGAGAGCCTCTCCAACCGCGGCTACACCAGCGGCTTCCTGGAGCGGCGTCCGGCCCAGGACACCCAGAACTACGCCACCGGCAGTTCCACATCACAGCGCAGCCAGTACGTGGGCCAGGTGCTGTCGGCCGAGGGCGGCTGGGCCGAGGTGGAAACCAAGAACCGTTTTGCCGTGGGCGACACGCTGGAAGTGGTCCACCCCACGGGCAACCGGCAGGTGCGCGTGGAGCGCATGCGGTCCCTGGACGGCGCCCCGCTGGAGGTGGCCGCAGGCAGCCCGCTGCGCGTGCGCATCCCCCTGGACGGCCCGGCGGACGGCGCCATGCTGGCACGGCTGTTCTGATGTCGCTGCCGGTGGTTTGCCGGCGCAATGCGCAACGAAGGACCCCTAGGGAGATTCAAGCCCAATCGGGCTCCAGCGCTTTTAAATCCAGCGCGGGCAGCTATCAAATCAGGAGTTAGGCCACCAAGCAGGTGCAGGGTCTACTCCCGCCTTCCAGGGCCCGCGGCCCGACGGTTCGAGCCTGTCGCGCCTGCCTCGTACGCGAGGCCACCCGGGAACTGGGCTGCCGCTACAGTTCCGCGGGCGCATGCGGGGCGATATCGGTGGACGCCTGCGTGCCGCACCCTTTGCCCTGCGCAGAGCCGCCCGTGCCCGGAGCGCTCCACTCCGCCCAGTCGTCACCGAACAGCTCCATCGGGTGTTGCGTGCGCTCCGACCCGTTGCCGCACAGCATCGACCCGGCCGCGCAGTACTTGTCGCACCCCCAGCAGTTGCGTTCGGGGTGCGGCGGATGGATGGGGAATTTCTTCGAGGTGGCCATGGCGTTTGCGGTCCCCTGGCGGCGCGCTGCCGGAGCCGGTGCACGGGCCGGCGCCGCAGGGAACGCCACCAGTGTGCGCACATGCGCCCCTCAGGGATTTGCTCCCGATCAAGGTGGCCCCCGCTTCTTCCCTTTGCCTTCCACCGTCTGGCCGCCGCTGGGCTGCACTTCGCCCGCTGCCGAACGTTGTCACTGCCTTGCCATGGCGCCACACCCGCCCCGCAGAAACCACAAAGCCCGCCGAAGCGGGCTTTGTTCAGAGGCTTGCCTCACCGACCGGGGCCGGTGCAGCGCGCCGGATCAGCAGGCCGGAGCGGCCTCGGCCTTGGCCTTCTCCGCGTACTCCTCGATCTGGTCGAAGTTCATGTAGCGGTACACGCTGGCCTTGTCCGCGTCGATGATGCCCATCTCCTTGAGGTACTCCTCCTTGGTGGGCAGCTTGCCGATGCGCGAGGCGATGGCGGCCAGCTCGGCCGAGCCCAGGAACACGTTGGTGTTCTTGCCCAGGCGGTTCGGGAAGTTGCGGGTGGAGGTGGAGATCACCGTCGCGCCTTCGCGCACCTGTGCCTGGTTGCCCATGCACAGCGAGCAGCCCGGCATTTCGGTGCGCGCACCGGCCGTGCCGAAGGCAGCGTAGTGGCCTTCCTTGATCAGCTCGTTCTGGTCCATCTTGGTGGGAGGTGCCACCCACAGCTTCACAGGAATATCGCGCTGACCGCCCAGCAGCTTGGCAGCTGCACGGAAGTGGCCGATGTTGGTCATGCACGAGCCGATGAAGGCTTCGTCGATCTTGGTGCCAGCCACTTCGGACAGGAACTTGGCATCGTCCGGATCGTTCGGGCAGCAGACGATGGGTTCCTTGATGTCGGCCAAGTCGATCTCGATGACGGCGGCGTATTCGGCGTCCTTGTCGGCTTCGAGCAGGTCGGGCTTGGCCAGCCAGGCTTCGACCTTCTCGATGCGGCGCTGCAGCGTCTTCGCGTCCTGGTAACCGTCGGCGATCATGTTCTTCATCAGAACGATGTTCGACGTCAGGTACTCCTTGATCGGCTCGGGGTTGAGCTTGATCGTGCAACCGGCGGCAGAACGCTCGGCAGAGGCGTCGGACAGCTCGAATGCTTGTTCGACCTTCAGGTCTGGCAGACCTTCGATTTCCAGGATGCGACCCGAGAACTCGTTGATCTTGCCGGCCTTGGCAACGGTCAGCAGACCTTGCTTGATGGCGTACAGAGGAATGGCGTGCACCAGGTCGCGCAGAGTCACGCCAGGCTGCATTTCACCCTTGAAGCGCACCAGGATGGACTCAGGCATGTCCAGA
>JAEWPH010000021.1 GCA_023460715.1 Pseudomonadota bacterium
AGGACAATTTCTTATTGAAGAGCCCAGCGCGCAGTGCCTTCACTGGATGATCGCCTTGCGCCGCAGCGTGGCGATCTGGGCATCGTCCAGGCCCATCTCGCGCAGCACGGCGTCGGTGTCGTCGCCCAGGTGCGGCGCGCTGGAGCGGATGGTGCCCGGCGTGGCCGACAGCTTGGGCACGATGCCCGGCACCTGCACGTCGTAGCCGTCGCGCGTGGTCTGCGTGAGCAGCATGTCGCGTGCGGCGTAATGCGGATCCTGTGCGATGTCCTGGGCCGTGTAGACCTTGCCGGCCGGAACGCGCGCGCCGCCCAGCACCTGCATCACTTCGGCCACCGAACGGGAGGCCGTCCAGGCGCCGATGGCTGCATCGATCTCGCCCACGCGCGCCACGCGGCCGGCGTTGCTGGCCAGGTCGGGGGCATCGGCCAGATCCTGCCGGCCGATGGCGGCCATCAGGCGCTTGAAGATGCTGTCGCCGTTGCCGGCCACCAGCACCCAGCCGTCTTGGCAGGGGTAGGCGTTGGAGGGTGCGATGCCGGGCAGCGCGCTGCCGGCCGCCTCACGCACGGCGCCGAACGCGCTGTATTCGGGGATCAGGCTTTCCATCACGTTGAAGACCGCCTCGTGCAGCGCCACGTCGATGACCTGGCCCTGCCCTCCATTCACCTTGCGGTGGTAGAGCGCCGTCAGCACGCCGATGGCGCCATGCAGCGCCGCCAGCGTGTCGCCGATGGACACCCCCACACGCACCGGCACGCGGCCAGGCTCCGCCGTCAGGTGGCGCAGCCCGCCCATGGCCTCGCCGATCACACCGAAGCCGGGCAGGTCTCGGTACGGTCCCGTCTGGCCGTAGCCCGAAATGCGCAGGATGACCAGCCCCGGGTTGAGTGCGTGCAGCTCTTCGGGCGACATGCCCCAGCCTTCGAGCGTGCCGGGGCGGAAATTCTCGATCAGGACGTCGGCCTCTGCGATGAGCTGGCGGGCGATGTCCTGCGCCTCGCTCTGGCGCAGATCGAGCGCCACCGAACGCTTGTTGCGCGACTGCACCTGCCACCATACCGAGGTGCCGTTCTTGATCATGCGCCAGTTGCGCAGCGGGTCGCCCGCGCCCGTGGCCTCGATCTTGATGACCTCGGCGCCGAACTCGCCCAACGTCTTGCCGCAGAAGGGGCCGGCGATCAGCTGGCCCATCTCGATCACACGCACGCCTGCGAGGGCGGCCGGGGTAGCGACTTGCATTCCATCCATCCTGCTTGTCTCCTTGCAGCCGCATGATGCCCCCGGCCACGGCCAGCACAAAACGCTGAAAGGCGAAGCCGCCATCGCAAACCGGCATAGCCGATCGCCGGCCGGTACCATCGGCCCCATGAAACTCGACCCCGTGTCCCTGCGCCTGTTCGTGGCAGTGATGGAAGAAAACGCCATCGCCCGCGCCGCCGCGCGCGAGCACATCGCCGCCTCGGCCGCCAGCCGCCGGCTGGCCGAGCTGGAGGATGCGCTGGGCGTGGCCCTCTTCGCGCGCAGCAACCGCGGCAGCGAGCCCACGGCCGCTGCGTACGCCCTGCTCAACATGGCGCGCGGCGTGCTGCACGACCTGGACGGCATCGCCGTGCAGATGCGCGATTACCAGGCCGGCGTGCGCGGCCATGTGCGCCTGGTGGCCAATGTCTCGGCCATCACGCAGTTCCTGCCGGACGATCTGCAGCGCTTCATGGCATCGCACCCGCAGGTGCAGGTACAGCTGCAGGAGCAGATCAGCACCGCGGTGGCCCGTTCTGTGGCCGAGAACGCGGCCGACCTGGGCATCCTCAACGAAGGCAACTACGGCGACCGTGTGGCCCTGGAGCCCTACCGCACGGACGAACTCGTGCTGGTGGTGCCCGCCGGCCATGCCCTGGCGCGACGGCGCCAGCTGCGCCTGGCCGACGCGTTGGTGCACGACTTCGTGGGCATGCACCCCGGCAGCGCCATCAACAACCAGCTCACGCGCGCCGCAGCCGCGCTGGAGATGCCGCTCAAGCTGCGCATCCAGGTCACCGGCTACGACGCGCTGTGCCTGATGGTGGCGGCCGGCCTGGGCGTGGGCGTGATGCCGCGCGGCAGCGCCCGCCTGTACGGCAGCGCGCTGGCCGTCCGCACCATCACCCTGGACGAACCCTGGGCCCGGCGCCAGCTGATGCTGTGCCGGCGTTCGCACGAATCCCTCTCGCCCGCCGCGCGCCTGCTGGCTGACCACCTGCGCGCTACCACGGCGCCGATGCCATGACGACGTCCCACCTCCCCCCGAGCCCCCTCACCTGGGATGTGTTCTGCCAGGTCATCGACAACTTCGGCGACATCGGCGTGTGCTGGCGCCTCAGCGCCGACCTGGCGGCCCGGGGCCACGCGGTGCGGCTGTGGACGGACGATGCCAGCGCGCTGGCCTGGATGGCGCCGCAGGGCGCGGCCGGCGTGCAGGTGCTGCCCTGGCCGCAGCAGCCGCCCCCCAGCAGGCCGGGCGACGTGATCGTGGAGGCCTTCGGCTGCGAGATACCGCCGGCCTTCCAGGCCGCCATCGGCACCGCAACGCGTGCTGCGGCGAACGGTGCAAGCCGGGCGCCACTGTGGATCAACCTCGAATACCTGTCCGCAGAGCCTTACGTGGAGCGCAGCCACCGGCTGGCCTCGCCGATCTTCAGCGGCCCGGCGGCCGGCTGCACCCGCTGGTTCTACTACCCCGGCTTCACGGCGGGCACGGGCGGCCTGCTGCGCGAGCCGGCGCTGGCGCAGCGGCAGGCGGGCTTTGACCGCGCCGCCTGGCGGGCGCGGCATGCCATCGCACCGGGCGACTGCGCCGTCTCGCTGTTCTGCTATGAGCCCCCGGCCCTGCCCGCCCTGCTCGACCAGTGGCACAGCGGCCCGGCCACGCGCCTGCTGGTCACGCCTGGCCGCGCTGCGGCGGCGGTCCGGGCCTGGCAGGCGGGCCAGAACGACGAAACGCCACAGCGCCCGCAGCGACCCGGCCATCCGCTATCGATCACCTACCTCGAACCCTGCCCGCAACCCGCCTTCGACGAGATGCTGTGGGCCTGCGACCTCAACTGCGTGCGCGGGGAAGACTCGCTGGTGCGGGCCCTGTGGGCCGGCCAGCCGTTCGTGTGGCACATCTACCCCCAGGAAGACAACGCGCACCACGCCAAGCTGCAGGCGTTTCTCGACTGGCTGCAGGCCCCGGCCTCGCTGCGCGCGATGCATGCGGCATGGAATGGCCTGGAGCCCGGCGCGACGCTGCCCCTCGTGGACGCATCCACGCTGCAGCCGTGGCGCGCGTGCGTGCTGGCCGCGCGCCAGCGGCTGCTGGCACAGGAGGATTTGTTGACTCAGCTGCTGGGGTTCGTGGCCGAAAAAAGCTAAAATCCGTGGTTTTGCGCCATCACCAGGCCGCACTTCTTGAATGCAATGAGTGCCCAGCCGGCGCACCCCGCCGCGGAACATGCGCTGGCGCGGGGCCTGCCGCCACGGCAGCGCCTTCCGCGAACCGGCACGTAGAGCGGCTCCAACCCAAGCAATCTGCTATGAAAATCGCTCAAGAAATCCGCGCCGGCAACGTCATCATGCACGGCAAGGACCCCATGGTCGTCCTGAAGACCGAGTACGCCCGCGGCGGCCGCGGTGCAGCCACCGTGCGCATGAAGCTCAAGAGCCTGATCGGCAACTTCGGCACCGAAAACGTGTTCAAGGCCGACGACAAGATCGACAACGTGATCCTGGACAAGAAAGAGTGCACCTACTCCTACTTCGCCGATCCGATGTACGTCTGCATGGACACCGAATACAACCAGTACGAAGTCGAAGCCGAGAACATGGGCGACGCGCTGAACTACCTGGAAGACGGCATGGCCGTCGAAGTGGTGTTCTACGACGGCAAGGCCATCTCGGTCGAGCTGCCCACCGCCGTCGAGCGTGAAATCACCTGGACAGAACCCGCCGTCAAGGGCGACACGTCCGGCAAGGTGCTCAAGCCCGCCAAGATCGCCACTGGCTTCGAAGTGGCCGTTCCGCTGTTCGTGGCCCAGGGCGACAAGATCGAAATCGACACGCGCACGGGCGAGTACCGCAAGCGCGTCTGAGCGCACGGCGCTCCGCGGGGCGACGCGCAGCCGCCGTCCCGCCCATGAAAAAGGCTTCTCATCGAGAAGCCTTTTTTTATGCCTGCCGATCTGGCACGTGGCGTCTGGACGACACCGGCCATTCGCAGCGGAGATATATAAAAATATAGCAGCTGGCGCCTGATCCACCTTGACTTCAAAGCGATTTCATATCGAATCGCTTTACATTCAAGCGCAAGCAGCTCACTATTTCATAGCAAACTAATTCGCCACTCCAGCCGATGGCGCAGGTCAGATCGGCCGCGCCACCAGATCGTGGCCCTGCACCCCAACGATGCGCGCGCGGGTGAACTCGCCCACCTTCAGCGTCTTGCTGATCTTCTCGGGCGGCAGCAGGTGCACCACGCCGTCGATCTCCGGCGCATCGCCGTAGCTGCGGCCCGTGCCGCCCTTGCGGCCCAGCGCCGGCGCATGGTCCACCAGCACCTGCATGGTCGCGCCCACCCGGCTGTGCAGCCGCGCGATCGACACTTCTTCGGCCACGGCCATGAAGCGCGCGCGGCGCTCCTCGCGCACTTCCATGGGGAGCATGCCGGGCAGCTCGTTGGCGGCCGCGCCGTTCACGTCGCTGTAGGCAAAGCAGCCGGCGCGGTCGATCTGCGCCTCGCGCACGAAGTCCAGCAGGTGCTGGAACTCTTCCTCCGTCTCACCGGGAAAGCCGGCGATGAAGGTGCTGCGGATCACCAGCTCGGGGCAGATCTCGCGCCAGCGCTGGATGCGCTCCAGGTTGCGCTCGCCGCTGGCGGGGCGCTTCATGCGCTTGAGCACGTCGGGATGGCTGTGCTGGAACGGCACATCCAGGTAAGGCAGGACCTTGCCCGTGGCCATGAACGGAATGATCTCGTCCACGCTGGGGTACGGGTACACGTAATGCAGGCGCACCCAGGCGCCGTAGGGCTCGGCGATCTCGCCCAGCGTCTGCACCAGCTCCAGCAGCCGCGTCTTGACGGGCTTGCCGTCCCAGAAACCCGTGCGGTACTTCACGTCCACGCCGTAGGCCGACGTGTCCTGGCTGATCACCAGCAGCTCCTTCACGCCGCCCTCGAACAAGGCCTTGGCCTCGCTCAGCACGTCGCCGATGGGGCGCGACACCAGGTCGCCGCGCATCGACGGAATGATGCAGAACGTGCACCGGTGGTTGCAGCCTTCGCTGATCTTCAGATAGGCGTAATGCTTGGGCGTGAGCTTGACGCCCGCCACGCCGAAGCTGCCGGGCACCAGGTCGATGAAGGGGTCGTGCGGCTTGGGCAGGTTCAGGTGGATGGCATCCATCACCTCCTGCGTCGCGTGCGGGCCCGTCACGGCGAGCACGCTGGGGTGCATCTCGCGCACCATGTTGCCGCCGCTCTCGGACGCGCGCGCGCCCAGGCAGCCCGTCACGATGACCTTGCCGTTCTCGGCCAGGGCCTCGCCGATCGTGTCCAGGCTCTCGCGCACGGCGTCATCGATGAAGCCGCAGGTGTTGACGATGACCAGGTCAGCGCCCTGGAAGGTCTTGGAAGTCTCGTAGCCCTCCGCGCTGAGCTGCGTGAGGATCAGCTCCGAATCGGTCAGGGCCTTGGGGCACCCAAGACTTACCATACCAATGCTGGGCGCGCGCTTCTTCGGTGCCGCCAGGGCGGCGTCTTCGGTGATCGCATTCATCGTGTTGTACCTGTGGAAATTGGAGAGGGCCTGCGCCCTGCTGCGGGCGATTCTGAGCGCCCTGCTGCCTGCCCGCCGCCCCATTCATTCACTCACTCGAGCGGCAACGGTACCGCCGGCGGGTTATGTTCAGGGGCCGTTGCTGCTGTCGCGCAGCGAAAGGCCCGGCATCGAAGGAGAGCGGGCAACGCTCTGGTGAGTCGGGTCTGTCCTGCAGTTGGGCCCCACGCGACTGCGGAGAGCGCCATCAAGAAGCCACCGAAGGTGCCGTGCGGAAGGCCGCAGATTATACCCGGCGCCCTGTTTCAGGCCGCGGCGGCGCTGCGCGCAGCGAACACGCCCGAGAGGTTGGTCTCGATCCAGTCGGTCAGGCCCTGCACCAACTGGCTGATCTCTTCCCCCATGGGCGTGAGCGAGTACTCGACATGGGGCGGCACCACCGGCATGGACACGCGGCGCACGAAACCATCGGCCTCCAGCGATTGCAGCGTCTGGGCCAGCATTTTCTCGCTCACCCCGCCGATCTTGCGGCGGATCTGGCTGTAGCGCAGCGTTCCGCCGCGCAGCGCGATCAGCACCAGCACGCCCCAGCGGCTGGTGACATTGGTCAGGATGGCGCGGGCAGGACAGCCCACCGCGAAGACATTGCCGCGTGAGAGCTTGTCCTCCAGGGTGCCTTCGCCGGCCGGGGCGACAGAGGGATCTGAATGCATCACTAACCTTTTCGTGCGTACTTGCGAATAGTTAGTTTAAGTGAAAGCATCCGGCCCGTGACACCGAGCAAGGGACACCGCATGAATTTTCACGAACGCACCAGGCACGCCAGCAAACGGCCTGACCCCGGGACGCCCAGCGCCATGGCGGTGACGCGCCTAGGCGCGCAAACGGGGCGCGGTGCGATGAGCGAGCAGCCAGCGGGCTCGCGGTATGCCGCAACCTCTTCCATCCCGCTGCTGCGCCCGGGTGCCGCAGCGCTTCCCCTCTTCCTCTAACCCTCCCACCACACCATGCGACGCCTGACTGCCTTCACCCTCTCCCTCTCCCTGTGCGGCCTGCTCGGGTCGGCCCACGCCCAGGAAGCCGTGACCGCGGCGCCGGACGCCGAGGCGCTGTTCACCAGCCCCGACCCCCAGCTGCATGCCAACAAACAGGTGGCCTACGCCATCATCCGCGAGCTGCTGGAGGCGGGCCAATGGGATCGCGCCGACCGCTACCTGTCCGAGCGCTATGTGCAGCACAACCCCAACGCCCAGTCCGGACGCGCGGCCGTGGTGCGCTACTTCGTCGATGTGCTCAAGGTCAGCCCGCGGCCCCTTCCCGAGCGCATCGCCACGCCCATCGTCGCAGTCATGGCCGAGGGCGACCTGGTCACCGTGCTCTACCCACGGTCGGTCAATGGCCCCACCGGCCGCTACACCACGACCTGGTTCGACACCTGGCGCATCCGCGATGGCAGGGCGGACGAACACTGGGATCCCGCGCTGAAGGGCGAGGCGCCCGACATCACCCGCTGACCGCCATCACCGAGCCCAGCGGCGCCACCACCCCAGCCACCCAGTCCCCGCCTTTTTCCGACGGCACCGCCCCCGCTTCCACCATGATGTTCAAAACCGCCGTAGTCTTCATCCATCTCATCGCCATGGCGCTGGCCGTGGGAAAGATCCTGGAGTTCGACGTGCGCTTCCTGCTGCACGCGCGTGCGCCCCTGACGCGCTCCATGCTGGAATCGCTCCAACTCACCAAGACGGTCGTGACGGCCTGCCTGGGCGTGCTGTGGATCACCGGTCTGGCGCTCGTGGGCCAGGGCTATCTGGAGTCGCCCCAGTACCTCGACAACCAGAAGCTCTGGGTCAAGGCTTTCGTCGTGCTGTGCCTGACGGTCAACGGCTGGGCGCTGCACCACTGGGCCTTCCCGCTCCTGCAAGGCCCGACACCTTTCCTGGGCCTGCCCACCTTGCAGATCGCGGGGCTGGCCGCACTGGCAAGCGCCTCGTCGGTCTCGTGGATGTATGCGAGCTTTCTGGGCATTGCACGGGGGTGGAACCACACGGTGGTCTACAGCTACCCGGCCAGCATCTATGTGGCGCTGCTGCTGGCCGCGTGGGCGGGCGGCGCCGCAGCGCTGTTGTGGCTGTCGCGCGCACGCAGGCAGGATTTTGCGGAGACCCAGCCCTGCCCCGGCTTGCGCGGATGACGGCAGCCACGGCGCCCTCGCCGCCGCAGCCCATGATGCGGCATCCGCAGCGGCGACGGGCGCGCCCCGTGGCGTCAGCCGTGCAAGGCCGTATCAGCGCTGCTTGATGCCGAAGGCGCCCAGCATCTGCTCGGTCTGTTTCTGCATCTGCTCCTGCATCTGCGTGAACATGGCCTGGGACTGCTCCATATAGCTGCCCATGGCGCCCGTGAGCATGGGGGACTGCAGGTTCATGAACTTCGTCCACATCTCCGGTGTGACGCCCCCCGATTGCTCGGCCAGCTTGGCCTGGATATCGGTGAAGACCTGCACGTTCTTTTCCAGATAGGCGCCCATGAAGCCCTGCATGGCATGCCCGTAGAAGCGAATGATGTTGGCCAGCACCGCCTCGGTGAACATCGGCGCGCCGCCAGCCTCTTCCTCCAGAATGATCTGCAGCAGGATGCTGCGCGTGAGGTCTTCGCCCGTCTTGGCATCGCGCACCACGACGCTTTCGCCTTCCATCACCAACTGCTTGACTTCGGTCAACGTGATGTAGGTGGACGTGGAGGTGTCGTATAGACGCCGGTTCGGGTACTTCTTGATGACGCGCTGTGCGGCGGAAGCGGGTGCCGATGCAGCAGCGGCGGAATGGGGATCTGGCACAGCGGGCTCCTCGGGCCTGCGGCCCTTCATGTGTTCGTTTGCAGTGCCTGGGATTCTAGGCAGCGCAGCCCTCCCCTTCGCGCAGGAATACCCTATGCGCCCGCTGCGGCGGCTGGTGCGGGGCAATCGAGAGGCGCTCAACGTGATCGCCCCGCCTTTCCGCGTTGCCGGCTTCGCCGTGGGCATGCTCTGGCACGAACGCAACCATGGTCACAGCGGGCACCGCTGGTTCGCGAACGGATCACCGAAGTGGCCCGTCAGCACTGAGGAGATACACGCAAAAGGCAGGACGTGTGCAACACGCCGATCAGCGCTCTGCGTCGTGCATCAAGCAGGCTTCGAACCGCTGGGCGCACCCTGCGCGGCTTTGACGGGCAATTCACTGACGCTGAAGCGAAGGACCGGCGGAAATGAAAAAGCCGCCCAGAGGGGCGGCTTGATCGGAGAAAGAACCTGAAAGGTTCGCCAAGATTTCCCGGGCATTCTGAAGCCTGGTCAACTTCAGATGGAAAACTTGGTAGGCGCGATTGGACTCGAACCAACGACCCCCACCATGTCAAGGTGGTGCTCTAACCAGCTGAGCTACGCGCCTGTGTGTATTCGAGAAGCGAGATTGTAGCAGTAAAAAATCCGGCTTTCGGCGACTGCGCAGAATTTGTGAAACCACGCATGCAGCGCTCCGCTGCGCGGCTCAGCGCCGCCGTGCGGAGCGCACGCCCTGCACCGACGCGACGATGCCCAGCACCTTGTTCAGCCGGCCCGCGTCGGACACTTCCACGGTGAACGTCATCCACGCCGTGCCCTTGACGGACTGCGTCTGCACACCGATCACGTTGGTCTTCTCGCGCGCGAACACTTCGGAGATATCGCGCAGCAGGCCTTGGCGGTCGGAGGCTTCCACGGCCACATCCACCGGGTACAGCGCGGCGCCGACCGCGGCCTTGGGCAAGCCCCATTCGACCTCGATCACCCGCTCCGCATTGCGTGCCTGCATTTCCCGGAAATTGCTGCAATCGGAGCGGTGCACGCTCACGCCCTTGCCACGGGTGACGAAGCCGCGGATCTCGTCCGGCGGCGCCGGCTTGCAGCATTTGGCCAGCTGCGTCATGAGCGAGTCGATGCCGACAACCAGCACGCCGCCCTTCGGCGCGCTGTCGCCGTGCCGCGATTTCTTGAGCAGCAACTGGTCGTCCGGCGCGATCACCGGCTCGGGCGGGCGCAGCAGCGCCTCGATGGTGCGCACGGAGAACTCGTCCTTGCCCACCACTTCGAACAGCGCGTCGGCCGATTTGAATCCCAGCTGCACGGCCAGGTCGTCGAGCTTCAGCGCCGTCTTGCCTTCGCGCTGCAGCAGCTTTTCGACCGCCTCCCGGCCACGCGCGACGGTCTCGTGCGTGGCCTGGGCATTGAACCAGGCACGCACCTTGGCGCGTGCGCGGTGGCTGGTGAGATAGCCCAGTTCGGGGTTGAGCCAGTCGCGGGACGGCCGCCCTTCCTTCACCGTGGTGATCTCCACCGTCTGCCCGTTCTGCAGCGGCGTGTTCAGCGGCACCATCGCGCCATCAATGCGCGCGCCCCGGCAGCGGTGGCCAACACTGGTGTGCACCGCATAGGCGAAGTCCACCGGCGTGGCGCCCTGCGGCAGCTCGACCACGGCGGCGTCGGGCGTCAGCACGTAGATGCGGTCCTCGAACAGGCCGCTGTGGCGCGCCGAGCCGACGAGGTCGCGCTCCCAGGCGAGCAGCTGGCGCATCACGGCGATCTTGGCGTCGTACTCGCTGCTGGCGGTCACGCCGGCGTAGCCCTTGGTGCCGGCTTCCTTGTAGGCCCAGTGCGCCGCCACGCCGTGCTCGGCGTGGTCGTGCATGGCCTGCGTGCGGATCTGGATCTCGATCGCCTTGCCGTGGTCGTCGCGCACCACCGTGTGCAGCGACTGGTAGCCGTTGGGTTTGGGCTTGGCGATGTAGTCGTCGAACTCCGCCTCGACCGGATGGAAGTGCTGATGCACCCACGACAGGGCGGCATAGCAGTCCTTCACCGAGGGCACGACCACGCGCAGCGCGCGGATGTCGAACACCTGGTCGAAGTTGAGCGACTTGCCGCGCATCTTCTTGACGATGCTGTAGATGTGCTTGGGCCGGCCCTGCACGCTGGCGCTGATGCTGCGGCTGCGCAGTTCGGACTCCAGCCGGCCGCGCAGCTGCTCCATGTACAGCTCTCGCTCGGCCCGCTTCTCGTCGAGCAGGCGGGCGATCTCCTTGTACGTATCGGGCTCCAGGAAGCGGAAGGACAGGTCCTCCAGCTCCCACTTCATCTGCCAGATACCCAGCCGGTTGGCCAGCGGGGCGAAGACCTGCAGCGCCTCGCGCGCAATGCCGGGCGACACCGGCCGCTTGCTGGCCGCGTAGAAACGCAGCGTCTGCAGGCGCGAGGCCAGGCGCAGCATGACCACGCGCAGATCGCGCGAAAACGCCAGCAGCATCTTGCGGATGTTCTCGGTCTGCGTGGCAGGATCGTCCACCTGCAGCCCCGCCACGCGCGCCTCCCGCGCCTGCTGCTGCACGCGCATGAGCTTGGTGGTTTCCACCGCCAGCGCCGCGAAGTGCTCGCCGAAGGCCTTGCTGATGACCTCCTCGGGCTTGTTCAGGTGCGAGCAGGCATGCACCAGGTAGCTCGCCGCCTGCATGGCCTCGGAGCCCCCGATGCCTTTGAGGATGGCCGCCACCGCATCGGCATGGGCCAGCGTGTTCTCGCCGGTCTCCAGCGTCTCGCCGATCAGCAGCGGCTCTGCGAACGCACGGGCGCGTACCAGCGCGTCCACCTGCTCGGGCAGCGCGTGGGCCGTGGCCGTGATGAGCTGCGGCACGGCGTCCTGGCGCATCACGGCCAGGCCGGCTGCGTGGCCCGCTGCGTTGGATACGGGATGGCTCTTCATGCCGTGGCCGCCTCTCCCGCATCAGCACCCAGCAGGAATCGCTCCACCACGGCCACCTGATCCGGCGCGACCAGCGTGGGCGCGTGCCCCACCCCCGCGAATTCCACCAGCTCCGCCCGCGGGCCGCGCTGCGCCATCTGCTGCGCCGTGGCGGTCGAGAGGAGATCCGATTGCGCGCCGCGCAGCAGCAGCACCTGGGCCTGGACCTGGTCGTACAGCTGCCACAGCAGCGCCTCGCCGGCCCGCGCGGCATCTTCGGTCAGTGCGCGGAAGGGTTCGGCAATGGCCGGGTCGTAGTGCAGCACCCAGCCACCTTCAGGGCTGGGCCGAACCATGGCCTGCGACAGCGCCTGCCACGCTTCGGGCGTGTGCGGTCCGAAGCTCTGCGAGATCAGCCACAAGGCATCGGCCGCCTGCTCGCGCGAGGCGAACTGCACCGGCCGCCCCAGGTAGGTGCCGATGCGCTGCAGCGCCTGCCACTCGATGGCGGGCCCCACGTCGTTGAGCACCAGCCGGCGCACCGGCACGGGCAGCGGCAGTCCCGGCTGGCCGCACACGCCCAGACCGATCAGCCCACCCATGCTCGTGCCCACCCAATCGAGCGTGGCGATGGGCGCCTGATGGTGCAGTTGCGCCAGCAAGGCCAGCATGTCGGCCGCATACACGGGCACCTGGTAGCCCTGCGGATCGGCCAGCCAGTCGCTCTGCCCGCGGCCCACCACATCGGGACAAACCACGCGGGCGTGCTGGCTCAGCCGGCGGGCCAGCACGTCGAAGTCCCGTCCCTGCCGGGACAGGCCGTGCACACAGACGATGACGTGCGGATGGGCCGGGTTGCCCGTCGCGTTCCACTCCCAATACGCCATGCGGTGCCCCGCCGCAGGGGCCTGCCCGGCGGAGGCCGATGCAACGGCATCGGGCGCGGGGCAATGTACGTAGTTCAGCGTAGGTTCAATCATGGAAACGCGGGCGCCAGAGTGCCCCTCGATAATGTTCTCGTTCATCCTAATTCATTCGGAGAGACTCACATGCTCAAAGGCAAGACTGCCCTCGTCACCGGTTCCACCAGCGGCATTGGCCTCGGTATCGCGAAGGCGCTGGCGCGCCAGGGTGCGAACATCGTGCTCAACGGTTTCGGCGATGTGGACGGCCCGCGCGCCGAGGTGCTGCAGGCCGGCCAGGCCGCAGGGGCACAGGTGGCCTACCACGGCGCCGACATGAGCCGCGCGGCGGACATCGAGGACATGCTGAAGTGCAGCGCGAGCCAGTTCGGCCGCGTGGACATCCTGGTCAACAACGCCGGCATCCAGCATGTGGCGCCGGTCGAGCAGTTTCCGGTGGAGAAGTGGGACGCCATCATCGCCATCAACCTGACCAGCGCCTTTCACACCACGCGCCTCGCACTGCCCTCCATGCAGGCCGCCGGCTGGGGCCGCATCATCAACGTGGCGTCGGTGCACGGCCTGGTGGGCTCAGCGCAGAAGTCGGCCTACGTGGCCGCCAAGCACGGCATCGTGGGCCTGACCAAGGTGACGGCACTGGAGAACGCCACCACCGGCATCACCTGCAACGCGATCTGCCCGGGCTGGGTGCTCACGCCGCTGGTGCAGAAGCAGGTGGATGCCAAGGCCGCGGAGCACGGCCTGTCGAACGAGGACGCCAAGAAGCTGCTGCTGGGCGAGAAAGAGCCCTCCATGCAGTTCACCACGCCCGAGGAACTGGGCGAGCTGGCGGTGTTCTTCTGCTCGGCGGCGGCCAACAACGTGCGCGGCGTGGCCTGGAACATGGACGGCGGCTGGGCTGCCCAATGAGCCGGCGCACGGGCAATCCGTGCGCTGCCGCGTCCATGCCTTGATTGCTACATCATTGATAGCTGCCTGCGCTTACTGGATAAGCGCCAGAGGCCTAAAACACCTCAAAATCTGAGGCCGGGGCGCCCCTTTGCATTCGGCGCCCCGGCGTTCGTTCATCAGCGCAGCTGGACGGAACCGGACACATTCACCACGACCTGTGCCTTGCCGGCCTCGACTGGCACCGGCGCGTCGGCGGACATCGACGCCGCCTTGGCCTCCATGGCCATCATGCGTGGGCGCGGGCCGGGGATCATCTCGTTGCTGTTCACCGAGACCTCGCGCAGCGTATAGCCAGCAAAGCCGAAGCCCTTGGCCAGATCGGTCGCGCGGGCCTTGAACTGCTCGATCGCGCGGGTCTGGGCCTCACCCTCCACCTTGGCGCGCGCCTCGGGAGACACATCGAACGCCACCTGGCTGATCGGCATGGTCTGGATGCGCCCCGCGGTGGAGGTGATGCGGGCGAAGTCGCGGCCCTGCAGCACCAGCTCGGCGCGGCCCTGCCAGCCGGTGATTTTGCCGTCCTTGCCATAGCGCGGGAACAGTCCGAAGCCGCCCGTGCGCACATCCATCTGGCCGGCCTGCGCATTGCGCTTGGCCTCTGCGAGCGCCGAGTCAAGCGCCTGCTTGAGCTGCGTCTGCACCTGGCCGGCGTCTGCGGCCTCCTTGGTGGTGGCCAGGGTCAGCACCAGCAGATCCTGCTGCACCTCGACCGTACCGGCGGCCGACAGCTGCAGCACGTTCTGCAGCGGGGGCACATGGGATTCCTGAGCCATTACGCCTGCAGCGCTCGCCAGCAAAGCGGTTGCCGCTATCATTTTTTTAATGTTCTTAGTCATTGTCAGTCCTTTGGATCAGTGATCGCAGGCAGCCAGACGCCTGCGCCATGACACGGTAACCGCTCTTCCCAGGCTGCTTCGTGAAGAGCCGATAGCGCCAGTGCGAGACGGCGCAAGATTTGTAACATTTGGTCAAAAACCCTTCAAAAACGCGAACTTACGGCTGCGACGTGGTCAGAATCGGCTCTGTTACAAATTGGACTTGGGAAAGAAATGGCCTCAACAACCAACCGTACCGACAAAGTTCTCGTGGTGGACGACGACGCGCGCATCCGTGATCTGCTGCGCCGCTATCTCACGCAGGAAGGCTTCGAAGTCATGGTGGCGGAAGACGGCAAGGCCCTCAACCGCATCCTGCTGCGCGAAACCGTCGACCTGATCGTGCTCGACCTGATGATGCCCGGCGAGGATGGCCTGTCCATCTGCCGCCGCCTGCGCGCCGCCAACGACCGCACGCCCATCATCATGCTGACCGCCAAGGGCGAGGACGTGGACCGCATCGTCGGTCTGGAAGTGGGTGCGGACGACTACCTGGGCAAGCCCTTCAACCCGCGCGAGCTGCTGGCCCGCATCCACGCGGTGCTGCGCCGCCGCCCGCCGCAGGAAGCGCCCGGTGCGCCTTCTGGCGACAACGAGGTCGTCACCTTCGGCCCCTTCACCTTCGACCTGGGCACCCGCGCCCTGCAGAAGAACGGCGAGGAACTGCCACTGACCACCGGCGAATTCGCCATGCTCAAGGCCCTGGTGCGCCACCCGCGCCAGCCGCTGTCGCGCGAGAAGCTGGCGCTGCTGGCGCGCGGCCGCGAGTTCGAACCCTTCGACCGCAGCCTCGACGTGCAGGTGTCGCGCCTGCGCAAGCTGATCGAGGAAGATCCGGCCGCGCCGCGCTACATCCAGACGGTCTGGGGCGTGGGCTATGTCTTCGTGCCCGACGGCAACAACTGATCACCCTGATCACCTTTTCCTGCCAGGATCACCTGCTTCCCCACCCCGCCCAGGCGCAAGCCACCGATGACTGTTTCCACTGCTCCAGCGCCCGACGCCACCAGCCCGGTCCCGCTTGAATATCCGCATGGCGGCGGCGGTGCGCGTTCGCGCTCGCGGCTGAATCTGAACCTTTTCTGGCGCACCTTCTGCCTGCTGGCGCTGCTGCTGATCGGCAGCATCCTGGCCTGGCTGCAGACACTGCGCGCCTTCGAGTTCGAGCCGCGCACGCTGCACACCGCGCAGCAGGTGGCATCGCTGGTCAATCTGAGCCGCGCGGCGCTGGTGCACGCCGACGCGATCGCGCGCGTCTCGCTGATCAAGACCATGGCCGACCAGGAAGGCGTGCGCATCCTGCCGCGCGAGCCGGGCGACAAGTTCGAGCTGCTCGACCCGAGCGCGCTGGGCGGGCGCCTCAACGAGGAGCTGACCTCGCGCCTCGGCCCGGGCACCATCGTTGCACGCAGCGTCAACGGCGAGGCCGGCCTGTGGGTGGGCTTCACCATCAATGGCGACCCGAACTGGCTGCTCATGGACCGCTCGCGCTTCAGTCCCGCGGGCGGGCGCACCTGGCTGGTGTGGCTCATCACCGCGGGCGTGCTGTCGCTGGCCGGCGCCGCCGTGATCGCGCGGCTGATCAACCGGCCCCTGAAACAGCTCAGCGACGCGGCCAACCGCGTGCGCGACGGCGACTTCGATGCCAGCCAGCTCGACGAGCAGGCCGTGACCAGCGAGATCCGCGAGGTCAACATCGGCTTCAACCGCATGGCGCAAAAGCTCTCCAAGCTGGAGCAGGACCGGGCCGTGATGCTGGCCGGCATCTCGCACGACCTGCGCACGCCGCTCGCACGGCTGCGGCTTGAAACCGAGATGAGCGTGGCCGACGACGTGGCGCGCGACCACATGGTGGCCGACATCGTGCAGCTCGACGCGACCATCGACAAGTTCCTCGATTACGCGCGCCCCGACCATGTCACGCTGACCACGGTCAACCTGCATGCCGTGGTGTCGTCATGCGTGTACGCGGTGCAAGACCACCGCGAGCTGCAGATCACGATGAACGTGCCCGAAGGCCTGTATGTGCTGGCCGACGAGATCGAACTGGCGCGCGTGGTGTCCAACCTGCTGGAGAATGCGCGCCGCTATGGCAAGACCGCCGATACCGAGACCACCCAGGTCGAAGTCACGGCCAAGGCACGCGAGCATTGGGTCGTGGTGCGCATCCGCGACCACGGCCGCGGCGTGCCGCCCGAGCAGTTGGCGCGGCTCACGCAGCCCTTCTTCCGCGGCGACTCGGCGCGCACCGCGGCCGCGGGCGCGGGCCTGGGCTTGTCTATCGTCGACAAGACCGTGCAGCGCATGGGCGGCGTGTTCGCGCTGTCGAACGCCTCCTCGGGCGGCCTGGCCGCGCATATCCAGCTGCAGCGCGCGCCGAACCTGCCCGACGGCAAGGACCCCGAGCAGCGCCTGCAGCGCCCGCAGGTCAAGCGCCAGTTGCCGCCGCGCCCGCCCAAGCAGGCCTGAACAGCAGCACCGCGGCGCGCGCTTCCATCGACTGGAGCTGGCCCACCGGGCCCAGCTTCTCGGCCGTCTTGGCCTTGACGTTGACCTGGCCCAGCTCCAGCCCCAGCGCCTGCGCGATGCAGGCGCACATCGCGCCGATATGGGGCGCGAGCTTGGGCGCCTGCGCGATCACCGTGCTGTCGATGTTGCCGATCTCCAGGCCCGTCGCGCGCACGCGCCGCGCGGCCTCGACCAGCAGCTTGACCGAGTCCGCGCCCTTGAACTGCGCATCGGTGTCGGGAAAATGCCGGCCGATGTCGCCCAGCCCCGCGCCGCCGAGCAGCGCGTCGGTGATGGCATGCAGCAGCACGTCGGCATCGGAATGCCCGAGCAGGCCCATGCTGTGCGGGATTTCCACCCCGCCGATGATCAGCTTGCGCCCTGGCACCAGGGCATGGGTGTCCCAGCCCTCTCCGATACGGAATTGAATTGACATGCGTTGACCCGTCTGCAAAAACGCCGATTATCCGTTGCGCGCACGGCCGCGCGACTCGAGCACGGCCGCGGCCAGCGCGAAGTCCTCGGGGTAGGTGACCTTGAAGTTCTGCGCGCTGCCCGCGACCAGGCGCGGCTGCCGGCCCTGCGCCTCGATGGCGCTGGATTCATCGGTCGCCGCCGCGCCCACGGCCTGCAGCGCTGCGCGCAGCGGGCCCAGGCGGAACATCTGCGGCGTCTGCGCGAGCCATTTGTCGCCACGCGCAAGCGTTGCCGCAACCCGCGCCACCCCGCCCTCGGCATGCGCCGACTTGAGCGTATCGGGCAGCGGCAGCGCCAGCAGCCCGCCCACCGGGTCGCCGAGGCAGGCGTCGATCAGCCGGTCCACGAGCTCCGGCGTCAGCAGGCAGCGCGCCGCATCATGCACCAGCACCCAGTCGGTATCCGAAGCCCCGCGCGCAGCGAGTTCCGCGAGGCCGCCAAGCACGGTATCGGCGCGCGTGGCGCCCCCCCAGGCGGCCCC
>JAEWPH010000022.1 GCA_023460715.1 Pseudomonadota bacterium
GCCACGGGCAGGGGCGCGCAGGCAGCGAGGGCCAGCGCAGCGCCCAGGCCCAGGGCGCCCCGCCAGCGGCGCCCGCAGCGCGCCATGCCCTCAGCCATGCAGCCCCAGGCGGTCGCACAGCCCCAGCGTGGCCGCGCTTTGGTTCATCGTGTAGAAGTGCAGCGCCGGGGCGCCGCCGGCGCGCAGCTGCTCGCACAGGCCGGCTACCACATCCAGGCCGAACGCACGGATGCTGGCCGTGTCGTCGCCAAAGCCCTGCAGGCGCAGGCGGATCCAGCGCGGGATCTCGGCGCCGCAGGCGTCGGAGAAGCGCATCAGCTGCGACGAGCCGAGGATGGGCATGATGCCCGGCACGACCGGCACGTCCAGGCCCAGGGCCCGCACGTCGTCCACGAAGCGGAAGTACGCGTCCGCGTTGAAGAAGTACTGCGTGATGGCCGAGTCGGCGCCGGCACGCACCTTGGCCGCGAAGGCCTGCAGATCGGCCTCGGGCGAACGGGCCTGCGGGTGCACTTCCGGGTAGGCGGCGACCTCGATGTGGAAGTCGTCGCCCGTCTCGGCGCGGATGAAGGCCACCAGATCGCTGGCGTAGTGGAACTCGCCGCCCGCGCCGTAGCCGCTGGGCAGGTCGCCGCGCAGGGCCACCAGACGCTTCACGCCCATGGCCTTGAGCGTGGCCAGCTGCTCGCGCACGCTGCCCTGGGTGGCGCCGATGCACGAGAAGTGCGAGGCAGCGTCCACGCCCTCGGCCAGGATCTCGCGCACGGCGGCAAAGGTGCCCTCTTGCGTGGAGCCGCCGGCGCCGTAGGTCACCGAGCAGAACTCGGGCCGCCGCGCATACAGCTGCTGGCGGATGCCGCGCAGCTTCTCGGCGCCTTCCGGCGTCTTGGGCGGAAAGAACTCGAAACTGATGGGAAACGCGGGGGGGTGCTGCGCGCTCATGCCGGCTTCCTTGCGTGGATGAAGAATTCGCGGTTGCCGTCGCCGCCGTCGATGGCGCTGTCATGCCAGCCCACGACCTGCAGCCCGGCCTGGGCGCAGGCGTCGCGGATGCGCTGCTCGACCACCGGGTACAGCGCCGCGTCGCGCACGATGCCGCCCTTGCCCACCTGGCCGGGCTGCAGCTCGAACTGCGGCTTGACCAGCATGAGCAGATCGCCACCCGCTTTCAGCAACGGCGCGGCGGCGGGCAGGATCAGCGTGAGCGAGATGAAGGACACGTCGCCCGTCACCAGATCGAACGCGGGCGTGACGTCGACGCCTTCGCGGTCCGCGCGGCGGCGGCGTACCGTGGGCAGCGCGCCCTCGGCACGCGCCCGGGCCTTGGCCGCGCGCTCGGCCTTGAAGGCCTCCACGTCGTGCTCCTTGGCGTCGTCGCTGTCGTCGTAGTCGTCGTCCACCTCGCCGCCGTTGCGCATCCAGGCATAGGGCGCGACGGGCTGGGTGTCGTTGTCCTCCGCGTCGCGCTCGACGCGCTCGGACAGCGCCTCTTCGCAGGCGTCCTCCAGCGACTCGGCCGTCATGGCGCGGGCGTTCAGCCCCTCGACGCCGACCACGCGCACGTCGGCGCGCAGGCGCTCATGCAGCTGGCCGTGGCCCACGTCCACACCGATCACCTGCGCGGCGCCGGCCTGCAGCAGGCAGTCGGTGAAGCCGCCGGTGCTCTGCCCCACGTCCAGGCAGCGCAGCCGGGCCACGGACAGGCCCGTGGCACGCAGGGCGCCTTCGAGCTTGAGCCCGCCCCGCGAGAGGTACTTGGCCTCGGCCGCGTCGAGCAGCTCGACTTCGGCGATCTCGGGGATCTCGTCGCCGTTCTTCGCGACCTTCGTCCACGGCATGCCGGGCGACAGGCGCCACTGCACGCCCGCCGCAATCAGCCGCTGGGCCTGCGACCGCGTCGTGGCATGGCCGCGCTCCACCAGAAACACATCTGCGCGCATGGCGCCTTCCTATTCAATTTTGATAGCTGGCAGCGCTTGCTGGCAGCCATTTTCAGATACTTTTCTATTGCAAAGCTTTTGCACATCAGCGCAAGCAGCTATCAATTTTGCGCAGTGCGTCAACTCCCGCACCACACTAGGCCAGCGGCAGCCGCGCAAGGGCCGCCCCGCAGCGCTGGCTGCGTCCCCCTTCCCGCGCGCAGCGCGAGAGAAGGGGGAAGGCGCGCAGCGCCTCAGGGGGTTGCTCAATACCGATACGTATCGGGCTTGTACGGGCCGGCCTTGCTCACGCCGATGTACGCAGCCTGGGTGTCGGTCAGTTCGGTCAGCTGCGCGCCGACCTTCTTCAGGTGCAGGCGGGCCACCTTCTCGTCCAGGATCTTGGGCAGCACGTAGACCTTGCCGGCCTCGTAGTCGCCCTGCTTGGTGAACAGCTCGATCTGAGCGATAGTCTGGTTGGCGAAGGAACTGGACATGACGAAGCTGGGGTGGCCCGTGGCGCAACCCAGGTTGACCAGGCGGCCCTTGGCCAGCAGGGTGATGCGCTTGCCGTCCGGGAAGATCACGTGGTCCACCTGCGGCTTCACTTCTTCCCACTGGTACTTTTCCAGCGAGGCGACGTCGATCTCGTTGTCGAAGTGGCCGATGTTGCAGACGATGGCCTCGTTCTTCATGGCGATCATGTGCTCGTGGCGGATCACGTCCTTGTTGCCCGTGGTCGTCACGAAGATGTCGGCCTTGTCGGCGGCGTACTCCATGGTCACGACCTTGAAGCCTTCCATCGCGGCCTGCAGGGCGTTGATGGGGTCGATCTCGGTGACCCACACCTGGGCGCGCAGGGCGGCCAGCGCCTGGGCGCAGCCCTTGCCCACGTCGCCGTAGCCGGCCACCACGGCGACCTTACCGGCGATCATCACGTCGGTGGCGCGCTTGATGCCGTCCACCAGCGATTCGCGGCAGCCGTACAGGTTGTCGAACTTGCTCTTGGTGACCGAGTCGTTCACGTTGATCGCGCGGAACAGCAGCGTGCCCTTGGCGGACATCTCGTTCAGGCGGTGCACGCCGGTCGTGGTTTCTTCGGTCACGCCGATGATCTCGGCCGACTTGCGGGTGTACCAGGTGGCGTCTTCGGCCAGCTTCTTGCGGATGGCCGCGAACAGGATGCGCTCTTCCTCGCTACCGCCGTTGCCGGCGACCAGGGAAGCGTCCTTCTCGGCGCGCTGACCCAGGTGCATCAGCAGCGTGGCGTCGCCGCCGTCGTCCAGGATCATGTTGGGGCCTTCGCCGGCCGAGCCCTTGGGGCCGAAGTCGAAGATGCGGTGGGTGTAGTCCCAGTAGTCTTCCAGCGATTCGCCCTTGATGGCGAACACGGGCGTGCCGCCTGCGGCGATGGCGGCGGCAGCGTGGTCCTGCGTGGAGAAGATGTTGCACGAGGCCCAGCGCACGTCGGCGCCGAGTTCCTTCAGCGTCTCGATCAGCACGGCGGTCTGGATCGTCATGTGCAGCGAGCCGGTGATGCGCGCGCCCTTCAGGGGCTGCGATGCCGCGTATTCCTCGCGGATGGCCATCAGGCCGGGCATCTCGGTCTCGGCGATCTTGATTTCCTTGCGGCCCCAGTCGGCCAGGGAAATATCGGCAATGGCCAGGTCGGCCGGGGTCTTGAGAACTGCGCTCATGGGTTTCTCCAACAAAGGACGTTTGTGAAAAACCACGCTCTGGGAAAGGCACTCACCGCACCGGAAATAGCGTGGGTGAGCGTCGTTGCTTGTCTGGTCCGAGCCTCACGCCCCGCTGTGCTGGGGGCGCTGCAACGCTCCTCGGAATGGCCCCGATTGTACAAAACCCCGCTAGGGACGTGGAGATGATCTCGCGTAGGCCGGGGCCGGTTCGCCGCGGCACCGGGCGACCGGATCAGGGC
>JAEWPH010000023.1 GCA_023460715.1 Pseudomonadota bacterium
GCCCTGAGCGGCTCGCAAAGCTGGGGCGTGCCGGCCGATTTCGACATCAACGGCTTCCTGGACGCGGCCAAGCGCAACTTCATCACCCTGCAGGACGCCTGGGACCGCTCCGACATCCCGGCCCTGCGCGCCATGATGACCAACGACATGCTGGCTGAAATCCAGTCGCAGCTGGCCGAGCGCGAGCGCACGGCCCCCGGCCAGGCCAACAAGACCGACGTGGTCATGCTGGACGCGCAGTTGCTGGGCATCGAAGAGCTGGACGACGTGTACATGGCCAGCGTGGAGTTCAGCGGCATGATCCGCGAAGACAACGCGCCCAGCCCCAGCCCGTTCCGCGAAGTCTGGAACATGACCAAGCCCAAGAACGGGCGCGGCGGCTGGCTGGTGGCGGGCGTTCAAGCCATGCAGTAAGGCGTGCAAGGCGAGGAGGGCGGCCATCCGGGCCTGCCCTGCACAGTAATAATGGGGACTATGGCAACACAGTCCCCTTTTTCTTTGCTGGATGGGCTTTTCGAGCGCATCGCCAGTGGTCCGCAGCCACCGCAATGGCTGGTGCATGAGGTGCAGCACCGCGTCGTGCTGTTCCTCAACCATGTGCTCATGCAGGAACGCGAGGCCATGGACCGCCTGGTCCGCCAGCGCGGCCGGACGGCAAGGGTGCAGTGGAGGGCGTATTCCATGGCCCTGCAGATCACCCCGGCAGGGCTGCTCGACCTGGCTTCCCAGGGTGGCACGCCCGACCTGTTGCTGGAAATCACCGACACCTCGCCGCTGGCCCTGGCCCAGACCGCTCTGCGGGGCGAGAAGCCGGCCATCCGCATCGAAGGCGACGTGCAGCTGGCGGCCGAGATCCACTGGCTGGTGGACCATGTGCGCTGGGACGTCGAGGAAGACCTGGCCCGCGTGATCGGCGACGCTCCGGCCCACGCCGTAGGCTCCGTGGCGCGCCGCGCGGCGGATGCCCTGCGGCGCTTCGTTGGCGCACGCATGGCGCCGAGCGCTGCGGGCACCGGCGTGGACAGCGCCTCCGCTCCGGACCGTTCGCCACCATGAGCCACTTCTTCCGTGGCTTCACCATCGTCTGGATGGTGCTGCGCTATGGGCTGGATGAACTGGTACTGACCAGCTTCCAGAAACCCTGGCTGCGCCTGCTCGCCCGGATCATCTCCGTCGGCCGCAACCTGGATGCCCCGCGGGGCCGGCGCCTGCGCGAGGCGCTGGAACGGCTGGGACCGATCTTCGTCAAATTCGGCCAGGTGCTCTCCACGCGCCGCGATCTGATGCCGCCGGACATCGCCGATGAACTGGCTCTGCTGCAGGACCGGGTGCCCCCGTTCGATCCGGCGGTGGCCGTTGCGACCATCGAACGTGCCTTCCGGCGTCCGCTGGACCAGATCTTCGTGTCGTTCGACCGCGTTCCCGTGGCCAGCGCCTCGATCGCGCAGGTGCACTTCGCCGTCATCCGCGACCGCCAGGGCATCGAGCGCGAAGTGGCCGTGAAAGTGCTGCGTCCGGGCATGCTGCCGGTCATCGAGAAGGACCTGGCCCTCATGCGCATGATGGCGGGCTGGGTCGAAGGCCTGTCGGCGGACGGCAAGCGACTGAAGCCCCGGCAGGTGGTGGCCGAGTTCGACAACTACCTGCACGACGAGCTTGATCTGGTGCGCGAGGCCGCCAATGCTGCGCAGTTGCGCCGCAACATGGAAGGCCTCGAACTGGTGCTGGTGCCGGAAGTGTTCTGGGACTTCTGCCACCCCGAGGTCATGGTGATGCAGCGCATGAAGGGCGTGCCGATCAACCAGATCGAGCGGCTGCGCAGCGCAGGCGTCGACATCCCGAAGCTGGCGCGCGACGGCGTCACCATCTTTTTCACGCAGGTGTTCCGCGACGGCTTCTTCCACGCCGACATGCATCCCGGCAACATCCAGGTCAGCCTGGAGCCGGAAACCTTCGGGCGCTACATCTCGCTCGACTTCGGCATCGTGGGCACGCTCACCGAGTTCGACAAGGAATACCTGGCGCAGAACTTCACCGCGTTCTTCCGGCGTGACTACAAGCGTGTGGCCGAGCTTCACATCGAAAGCGGCTGGGTGCCGGCGCACACGCGGGTCAACGACCTGGAGTCCGCCATCCGTGCCGTCTGTGAGCCGTACTTCGACCGCCCGCTCAAGGAAATCTCCCTGGGCATGGTGTTGATGCGCCTTTTCCAGACCTCGCGCCGCTTCCACGTGGAGATCCAGCCGCAGCTGGTGCTCTTGCAGAAGACGCTGCTCAACATTGAGGGCCTGGGCCGCCAGCTCGACCCGGAACTGGATCTCTGGAGCACAGCCAAGCCCTTCCTTGAGAAGTGGATGCTTGAGCAGCTCGGCCCGCAGCGCTTCCTGCGCGAGCTGCGGGAAGAGGCGCCGCACTTCGCCAAGATGGTGCCGGAGCTGCCGCGCCTGCTGCATGCGTACCTGCGTGACAAACCCCAGGGCCCGAACCGGGAGCTGCACGAGCTCCTGGCGGCCCAGAAACGCACCAACCAGTTGCTGCAGAGCCTGGTCTACGGTGGCATGGGTTTTGTATTGGGTTTGCTGGCAATGCAGCTGCTGATCCGCATCCGGGTCTTCTAGCCCGCGCTGTCGCCGCTTTCTCTCTCTACCGTTCTCTTTTTCACCACTTCGCGACATCGAGGAGCATGCCGTGCTGTTGACGCTGGTCATCGTTTATCTCCTGGTCACCATCGCCATCGGGTTGGTCGCTGCCCGAAGGGTGAAGAACACGACCGACTTCGCCATCGCGGGCCGCCACCTGCCGATGTTCATGATCATCACCACGACCTTCGCGACCTGGTTCGGCTCGGAGATCGTGCTGGGCGTGCCGGCCAAGTTCATCGAAGGCGGACTGCACAACGTGGTGGAAGACCCGTTCGGCGCGGGCATGTGCCTGATCCTGGTGGGCCTGTTCTTCGCCGGCAAGCTCTACCGCATGACCTTGCTGACGATCAGCGACTACTACCGTGAGCGCTACGGCCGCATCATCGAGGTGGCCTGTTCGCTCATCATCATGCTCAGCTATCTGGGCTGGGTATCGGCCCAGGTCACGGCGCTGGGGCTGGTGTTCAACCTCCTGTCCGGCGGCGCCGTCAGCATTCCTGTCGGCATGACCATCGGCGTCGTTTCCATCCTGGCCTACACCCTGTTCGGGGGCATGTGGTCCGTGGCGGTGACCGATTTTCTGCAGATGATCATCCTGGTCGTGGGGCTGATGGTTCTCGCCTTCTTTGCTGGCGACATGGCGGGCGGGGCCGGGAAGGTCCTCGATCTGGCGGTGAGCCGCGACCTGTTCAAGTTCTGGCCGGAGCCCACGCTGCACGACATCGTGTTCTTCTTCGCGGCGGCCATCACCATGATGCTGGGCTCCATTCCGCAGCAGGACGTATTCCAGCGCGTGATGTCGGCCAACTCCATGCGGGCGGCCACGCACGGCACGGTGATCGGTGGCAGCGCCTACATCCTGTTCGCTTTCGTGCCCATGTTCCTGGTGGTCAGCGCACTCATCATCATGCCGGAGCGGGCCCAGGAACTGCTGGCCGAAGACCCGCAGAAGGTGCTGCCCACGCTGGTGATGGAGAAGATGCCGTTCGTCATGCAGGTACTGTTCTTCGGCGCCCTGCTGTCGGCCATCAAGTCGTGCGCCTCCGCCACGCTGCTGGCGCCGAGCGTGACCTTCACCGAGAACATCTGGCGCCAGTTCCGTCGGGGTTCCAGCGACCGCGAGAACCTGCTGACCATGCGCATCAGCGTGCTGGTCTTCAGCCTGGCGGTGCTGATGTACTCCATCAAGATGGAAGGAACGCCCATCTACGAATTGGTGTCCGGCGCGTACCAGGTGCCCCTGGTGGGTGCGTTCGTGCCGCTGGTGTTCGGCCTGTACTGGAGCCGCGCGAGCACCCAGGGCGCCGTGTGCGCGGTGATCCTGGGCATCGGCTCCTGGCTCGCCGGCCTGGCGATGCCTTGGGGCGCCGTGTTCCCTGCGCAGTTGGCCGGGGTGCTGGCGGCCGTGGTGGGCATGGTCGCAGGCTCGCTGCTGCCGCAGTGGGTGCAGAACACCCGCACACCGCACCGTCCCGCCCCGGCAGGGACGATCTGACGCTGCCATGAACCCTGCAGAGTGCGATGCGCAGGCCGCGTCGCACTCTTCAAGGCCCCCGCGATCGCACGGTTCGCCGTTGACCGGTGGCAGCAGCGGTGTGGGTGATCCGCGCGCCGTCTGGCTGCAGAGGCTGCCACCTATAATCAGCGGTTTTGCATTTTCCTGTAGCGCAAGCATCCGATGCCTATTTATGCCTATAAGTGCGGCGCCTGTGGCCATGCCAAGGACGTGCTGCAGAAAATTTCCGATGCGCCCCTGACCGATTGCCCGGCCTGCGGCTCACCTGCGTTCTCCAAGCAACTGACGGCCCCCGGCTTCCAGCTCAAGGGCTCGGGCTGGTACGCCACCGATTTCAAGAACAGCGGCAGCGCTCCCAAGCCCGCTGCGGCACCGGCGGCCGATGCGCCCGCCGGTGGCAGCGACAGCGCTGCTGCTGCGCCCACGCCCGCTGCCGCGCCAGCGTCCTCCACGCCGTCCAGTACGGCTGCCTGACCCCCTCCTTCACTCACTCCACTCGCATGTCCGCTTTGCGCAAATGGCTGTTCACGGGCCTTCTGGTGATCGTCCCCGGCGTCATCACCGCCTGGGTCCTGAACTGGATCATCGGCACGCTGGACCAGACCTTGCAGATCCTGCCGGGCTCCTGGCAGCCCGACCGGCTGCTGGGCTTCCACATTCCCGGCTTCGGCGTGCTGCTCACGCTGGCCATCCTGCTGGTGGTGGGCGCATTGGCCAGCAATTTCGCGGGCCGCAAGCTGGTGGAGTGGGGCGATGCGCTGGTGAGCCGCATCCCCGTGGTGCGCTCCATCTACTCGAGCGTCAAGCAGGTGTCGGACACGCTGTTCTCCGAAAGCGGAAACGCCTTCCGTACGGCGGTGCTGGTGCAATGGCCGCGCGAAGGCGTGTGGACGGTGGCGTTCATCACGGGCGCGCCCAGCGGTGAAGTGGCCGCGTACCTGCGCGACGAGTTCGTGAGCGTTTACGTTCCCACCACGCCCAACCCGACGGGGGGCTACTTCGTGATGCTGCGCAAGAGCGACTGCGTCGAACTGGACATGAGCGTGGACGCTGCGCTCAAGTACATTGTGTCGATGGGCGTGGTCACTCCGCCGGATCCCGCCATCCCCTCCGAACCCAAGTGAAACCCTGTTCCAGCGCGCCGGTGGCGCGCCAGGAATGCATCCCTGTGTCGCGCTCGCTGGAGCGCAGGAAGATCTGAACCATGGCCATGCGCTCCCACTACTGCGGTCTCGTGACCGAAGCCCTCCTGGGCGAAACCGTCACCCTGTCGGGCTGGGTGAACCGTCGCCGTGACCATGGCGGCGTGATCTTCATCGACCTGCGCGACCGCGAAGGCTATGTGCAGGTGGTCTGCGACCCCGACCGCGCCGAGATGTTCAAGACCGCCGAAGGCGTGCGCAACGAGTTCTGCGTGCAGATCAAGGGCCTGGTGCGCGCCCGCCCCGAGGGCACGACCAACGACAACCTCAAGAGCGGCAAGATCGAGGTGCTGTGCCACGAGCTGAACGTGCTCAACCCCTCGGTCACGCCGCCCTTCCAGATCGACGAGGAGAACCTGTCGGAGACCACGCGCCTCACGCACCGCGTGCTGGACCTGCGCCGTCCGTACATGCAGAACAACCTGATGCTGCGCTACCGCGTGTCGATGGAGGTGCGCAAGTTCCTTGACGCCAACGGCTTCGTCGACATCGAAACCCCCATGCTCACCAACAGCACGCCCGAAGGCGCGCGCGACTACCTGGTGCC
>JAEWPH010000024.1 GCA_023460715.1 Pseudomonadota bacterium
GTGTGCCGCCGGACGGGAGGAGGCGGCGGCGTGGTTCATGCGGCCTCCCGGGCCGCTGGCTGCAGGGCCGTGCCGGCCGGGGTGGGCGGCTCGCCGAACATCAGCTGCTCGCGCAGGCCTTCCACGGCCAGTCCCTCGCGCAGCAGGCGGAAGTACCAGCTGCCGTCGGCCGTGTCGCCGTACAGGCAGGCGCCCACCAGGCGCCCGTCCTGCAGCACCAGCTTCTTGTAGACGCCGCCGGCCGGGTCGCGCACGACGATCTCCTCGGTGCCGTCGCCACCCTGCACGTTGCCGGCGGAGAACAGGTCGATGCCCGTCACCTTGAGCTTGGCCGACAGGCGCGAACCCTGGTAGCGGCCGATGCCCCATTCGGCCAGGTGGCTGGCCAGCACGCGGCCCTGCTCGAACAGCGGCGCCACCAGCCCGTAGGCGATGCCGCGGTGCTGGGCGCATTCGCCCACGGCGTAGATGCGCGGGTCGGTCACGGTCTGCAGCGTGTCGTTGACGACGATGCCGCGCTCCACGTGCAGGCGCATCTGCCGGGCCAGCGCGGTGCGGGGGCGGATGCCTACGGCCATCACCACCAGCTGCGCGGGCAGCTCGGTGCCGTCCTGCAGGCGCACGGCGCGCACGCGGCCCGTGTCCGCGGCGTCGCCGTCGCCGACCAGTGCCTCCGTCTGGCCTTCCAGTTGAAACCGCATGCCGCGCTGCTCCAGCGAGCGCTGCAGCAGCGCGCCCGCTGCGGCGTCGAGCTGGCGGTCGAGCAGCCAGCCGCCGGCATGCACCACGGTGACCTGCATGCCACGCTGCATCAGGCCGCTGGCGGCCTCCAGCCCCAACAGCCCACCGCCGATCACCACGGCCTCGCGGTAGCGGGCGGCCGCATCGATCATGGCCTGCGTGTCGGCGATGTCACGGTAAGCCAGTACGCCTTCCAGGGCGCGGCCCGGTACGGGCAGGATGAACGGGTCGGATCCGGTGGCGAGAATGAGCCGGTCATAGGGCGTCTCGATGGCCTGGCCCGCCGCGCCGGTGCCGTGCACCACGCGGCGCGCGCGGTCCACCGTGTGCACCTGGCAGCCGGCATGCAGCGTGATGCCGTGCTGCGCATACCACTCCCAGCCGTTGAGCACGATGTCGTCCAGCGTCTGCTCGCCGGCCAGCACCGGCGACAGCAGGATGCGGTTGTAGTTGGGGTGCGGCTCGGCGCCGAAGACGGTGATGTCGTACAGCCCGGGCGCGATCTTCAGCAGTTCTTCCAGCGTGCGCACGCCGGCCATGCCGTTGCCCACCATCACCAGCCGCAGTCGTTTACTTGCCATTGCCGTCACCCTCCGCCCAGCGGGCCATGCGGCCCGGTACCCACGAAAAAAAGGCGTCCGCACGGCGCGCCGGGCTGGGCCTGGCACGCACGTGGGGACGCCTTCGTCCTGGCGGCCCGCTCCGCCGTTGGAGAGGGTGCGCCGTGCGGCCTGCAGTGGCCGCCCCCGGATTCAAGCAATGGCCGTGCCAGTGGATGGTGCTGCGGAGGGTTGGAGTGAAATAGGCCGCTGGCGCTTATGGGTAAATCGCATGACGCTATCAAAATAATAGTGATATGGGTTTGGCCCAGCGGCCCCGTTGCCCGCTGTGGGCGGTCGATTCACCAGCCTGGTGCGTGCGCGGGCGGCCGAAGGCGGAATGGGGCCGGGGTGCTGGCGGTCCCTCAGCCCCCTGGCCCGGCCCGGCGCCGGCCAGGGCGGGGTGGGCCGCTCTCAGAACGTGTTTACGGTCTCGCAGGGGTCGCGTTGGAGCGCAATCGGGATGAGTGGATGTCTCGGATGCGCCGCACGGGCTCATGCCCATGCAAGCATTTGAGGCGTTCAATCGCCCGATTTCGCTCCAACCCTTCGGGCAGTGGCGTTTGCGGGCGGTCTGCGGCGTTGCGGCGCTTGTGGATAGCCGAGCTATCCACTGCGCGCCGCGCTTTGCATCCCCTCCCGCAAACGCCGCTGCGCGGCCCCTGGGAGATCGTAAACACGTTCTCAGGGCGCCGCAGCGGCTGCACCACCTGCCGGCGCGCGGGCCACGTCGTCCCGGTCCACGGCGCCATCGGCCCAATGGCCGCCCAGCACCTTGTACAGCGTGATCCGGTTGGCCTGCTCGGCCAGCTGCAGCGTGATCAGCGTCTGCTGCGCGGCGTACAGCGAGCGCTGCGCGTCCAGCACGGCCAGGTAGCTGTCGGCGCCCAGTCGGAAGCGGCCCTGCGAGATATCGAACGCGCGCTGCGTCGCATCGAGCAGCGAACGCTGGGCCGCCAGCCGCTCGTCCACCGTGCTGCGGTCGGCCAGGGCGTCGGCCACCTCGCGGAAGGCGGTCTGGATGGCCTTGTCGTACTGCGCCACGGCGGTCTGCTGCGCCACCTCGGCCACGCGCAGGTTGGCCTGGTTGCGGCCGGCGTCGAAGATCGGCAGGCGGATCTGCGGCGCAAAGCTCCAGGTGCCATTGCCCCCGTCGAACAGGCCCGACAGCGCATTGCTGGCCGTGCCCACCGACCCCGTCAGCGTGATGCTGGGAAAGAACGCCGCGCGCGCCGCGCCGATGCTGGCATAGCTGCCGCGCAGCGTGCGCTCGGCCGCGCCCACGTCGGGGCGGCGCAG
>JAEWPH010000025.1 GCA_023460715.1 Pseudomonadota bacterium
GGCCACGCCAGACGCTGGGCTGGCGTACGCCGCTGCAGGTGTATGGGGAGCATCTGGCTCGCCTGACACTGGCGCCCGAGGAGGTGATCTGAGCTTGCACTGTTGCACTTGGACTTGAAACCGCCCTTATTTGGCAAGCGCAGATAGCTATCAATAAGTGAGCGTGTGCGCTGGGTGGCCGTCAGCTGCGGTTGCGGCCGGCACCGGGCTCGCGGGTTTCGGTCTCGATCTCATCGGAGCGGCGGGGGGCGGCCGGCTTCTCGACCTTGCCCAAGACGGACGGCGTGCCCTCGATCTTGTTCTCGCGCATGTACTGGTCCATCTCCTTCCAGCCGGCGAAGACCTGGGCCTTGTTGGCCTTGGGGTTCAGCGTGAAGCAGTCCTCCAGCCCGCGCAGCGCGTGCCGGCAGGCGCCGCCCACGGCCTTGGCCTCGGCTTCGCGCTGGGTGACGCGCGGGTCGGGCCCGAGGCCGGGGATCTCGCAGCCGGCGAGCAGCAGCACGGCCAGCGAGGCCGCGGTCCAGCGCGAGGAGGGGAGGTGGAGAGAGGCGGGCATGTCTCTTGATTATCGGCACGCCCTGCCGGGGGTTGAGGTGCAAGTGCGGCCCGGGCGCAAAAAAGGCCTCCGGAGAGGCCTTTCGAAAGCGGGTGGCTGCCGCGCGTCAGTCGCGCTCGCCGCCCATGATGCCCAGCAGCGCCAGCAGGCTCTGGAACACGTTGAAGATGTCCAGGTACAGGGCCAGCGTGGCACTGATGTAGTTGGTTTCGCCGCCGTCCAGGATCTGCTTCAGGTCGTACAGCATGTAGGCGCTGAAGATGCCGATGGCAGCCACCGAGATGGCCATCATGCCGGCGGACGAGCCCACGAACACATTGATGATGGCGCCCACCATGAGCACCATTGCGCCCACGAACAGCCACTTGCCCATGCCCGACAGGTCACGCTTGATGACGCTGGCCAGGCTGGCCATCACGAAGAACACGCCTGCCGTGCCGGCGAACGCCGTCATGATCAGGTCGGCGCCGTTCTTGAAGCCCAGCACCATGCCGATCAGGCGCGACAGCATCAGGCCCATGAAGAACGTGAAGGCCAGCAGCACCGGCACGCCGGCGGCGGAGTTCTTGGTCTTCTCGATCGCGAACATGAAACCGAACGCGCCGCCCAGGAATACGATCAGGCCCACGCCACCGCGCAGCGACTGCGTGATGCCCGTGGAAACGCCGATCCAGGCACCCAGCACCGTGGGCAGCAGGCTCAGCGCCAGAAGCCAGTAGGTGTTGCGCAGCACCTTGTGGCGTTGCTCCTGCGAAATGCCGTAGCCCGCGGAGCCATAGTTGGTGACTTCGGTGTTCATCTTGTATCTCTCCTTGGTTCGCCTGCACAGCGCAGACGATCAAATTCTAGGTGGTGGCCCCAAGGCCCCATTGCAATACCCTCCCGCACTCCCGTACTTTTAGGATGCAATCTTTTGACCCGGCCGCCGGCCCACCGCCGGGTGGTTGCCAGTATGCTCGAAGCGCGCTTCTGCCGGGGCTCTGCGCCCCGTCCCGTCCGCCGGGGCATCACCCCCTTCTTTTCCTCTTCCCATCCGTTTCCACACCATGAAGACCAAGCCCGTACTCGAACTGTCCGACGTCAAGAAGATCGCCGCCGCCGCCGAAGCCGAAGCGCTGCAGAACCAGTGGGCGGTGACCATCGCCATCGTGGACGACGGCGGGCACCTGCTGTGGCTGCAGCGCCTGGATGGCGCGGCCGCTACGTCGGCCGGCATCGCCCCGGCCAAGGCCCACACGGCTGCACTGGCCCGCCGTGAGAGCAAGGCCTTCGAGGACATCATCAACAACGGCCGCACGGCTTTCCTCACCGCCCCCGGCATTGAAGGCCTGCTCGAAGGCGGCGTGCCGATCATGAAGGACGGCCAATGCCTGGGCGCCGTCGGCGTCAGCGGCGTGAAGTCCACCGAAGACGCGCAGATCGCCCGCGCCGGCATCGCCGCCCTCGGTCTCTGATCTCTGCAGGCCCGCCAGCAGGCGCTGGCAGAGCCCTGCCTCTGCTCTGTCCGTGATGGGGGCGGCGTCATAAAAAAACCGGCCTCGAGGGCCGGTTTTTTTGTGGGTGTTGTGACAGCGTGGAAAAAAGCGCCTGGCTACGCGAGCATGCCCGTTGGCTGGCCAATACGACCCGTGTGGCTGGACTAAGCCAGCCAGGAGTCGCCCCACGATGAAACTCATTTGGTCAGGATCAGCTTTCCGAGCTTGGTCGCCTGCAGGCGGTAGACCGAGCCGTTGTGGAAGATGGATACGGTCTTCTGCCCCTGCAGCAACGACTTGCTGTCCACGGTGGCGGCAGGCGAGCCGTCCCGACCCTGGAGGCCTGCGGCCTGGCTGTCGAACGACGAGGCGCCCAGGAACGATGCGGAAGGGTTGGCGGTCAGTGTGGCTTGCATGAGAAATCTCCGTGCTTTGCGATTTGATTAATGATAACCATTCGCAATTGATCGTCAAGGATGCGCCGGTCTTTTTTTGTAAGAACCGATCTCACTGCGGATCGGTCACGAACCCGATTTTGCGCACGCCCGCGCGCTGCGCGGCCGACATGGCCTGTGCCACGCGCTCATAGCGCACTTCCTTGTCGCCGCGGATGTGCAGATCCGGCTGCGGGTCCTTGACGGCTTCGGCCTTCAGGCGCGGCTCCAGTTCCTCGTCGGTGATGGTGGTTTCGTTCCAGTGGTACTTGCCATCGGCGGTGACCGACAGGCGGATGGTTTCCGGCTTGATGTCCTCGCGCTGGTTCGAAGCCTTGGGCAGGTCCACGGGCACGGCATGCTTCATCACGGGCACGGTGATGATGAAGATGATGAGCAGCACCAGCATGACGTCCACCAGGGGCGTCATGTTGATCTCGTTCATCACCTCATCGGCGTCGTCTTGCGTTCCGAATGCCATGGCGCATCACCCCTTCTTGATCGGCAGAACCTTGCTCTCGCCGGGCGCGCTCACGCGGGCGCCGGTCACGAAGTAGGCGTGCAGGTCGTGCGCGAAGCTGTTGAGGTTGTTGAGGATGGACTTGTTGCCGCGCACCAGGGCGTTGTAGCCCAGCACGGCGGGGATGGCCACGGCCAGGCCCAGGGCCGTCATGATCAGTGCCTCACCGATGGGGCCGGCCACCTTGTCGATGGTCGACTGGCCCGACGTGCCGATGGCCACCAGTGCGTGGTAGATGCCCCAGACGGTGCCGAACAGACCGATGAACGGGGCCGTCGAACCCACGGAGGCCAGGATGGCCAGGCCGGATTGCAGGCGGGCCGTGAACTCGTCGATGGAGTTGCGCAGGCTGCGGGTCACCCAGTCGCTCACATCCAGGCTGTCGTGCAGATGGGCCTTGGTGTTGCGGTGGTGGGCGGTGGCTTCGCGGCCTTCCAGCGCCAGATGGCGGAAGGGGTTCTGAGGATCCTGGCCGAGCTTGTTCATGCCGGCCGCGAAGTCTTCGCTGTGCCAGAAGTCACGCGCCGCACGGGCGTGCTTCTTGAATTTCACGATGTCCAGGGCCTTGATGAGGATGACGATCCACGACGCCAGAGACATGCCTAGCAGCAGCACGGCCACGGCCCGGGTCACAAAGTCGCCTTGAATCCAGACGTTGGCGATGCCGAAATGCGATTCCATGAAAACTCCTGAAAATTATTCGAGAACAAAATTGACGGGGACCAAGTTCCACATGGTCTCGGGGACACCGTTGCGCTTGCCGGGCACGAAGCGCCAGCGCATCACGGCGTCCTGCGCCTGGCGGTCCAGGCGGTCAAAGCCGCTGGACTTGTTGATTTCCACCTTTTGAGGCAGGCCGTCCGTGCCGATCAACACGCGCAGCACGACCTTGCCCTGTTCACCCAACCGCTTGCTGATGGCGGGGTACGTGGGCTTGGGGTTGTTCAGATAGGCCGCATCGCTCGAGGGCAATTCGATCTTGGGCGGCGCCGGCGGCGCTGGGGGGGCAGGCGCGGGCGCAGGGGGCGCAGCCGGGGCCTCGATGGGCGGCGCTGGCGGCTGGGGCTCGACGATGCCCGTCGGTGCATTTGGGGCAGGCGCGGGCGAGGGAACGGCCACCGGCATCGGCGCAGGGCGGGGCGCTGCCTTGGGGGGCGCGGGCTTCGGCGGCGGCGGGGGAGCCGGCTTGGGCGGGGGAGGGGCCGGCGGCGCGGGTGGCGCGATGAATTCGCTGAGCACCTCCGCCGGCACGATGACTTCGGCCGCGCGGCGCAGCAGGCCCGACTGCAGCGCCCACAGCGCCGCCACATGCAGCACCACCACGGAGCCCGCGATCACGGCATTGCGGCTCAAGCCCCCGGAGGAGCCATATCGATCAAACTGGGACATAAAAGTGATAGCTGCCGGCGCTGTATCTACAAGCGCCAGAGGCCAAAAAGAGCAATATTACTTACGGAGAATCCACCAGACGGATCCCACGACGAGGATCAGGCTGCCAGCGAGCGTTGAGAGCAGTTCCATGCTTTGCTTTCCTGTATGGAGTTGGCAAGCTGGATCGTCTGCGTGGCGGATTCCTTGTGCAGGGCCGCGACAGGGTGGGACGAACTGCACTGGGCCACGACGTCGCGCGCGCAGCTTTCGCAGCGCCCGCATTGGGTGGCCACGCCCAATTCGAACTGGATCTCGTCAAAGCTCATCCCCGCATGCGCGTGGCGTGCGATCTCGCGATCAGAAATCCGGCGGCATACACAGACGATCATGGGAGCGGGCAGTGGTGGCTGGCTGGTGAATGATATAGGAATTATAAATGCGAATTCATCGCATTATCAATCGTTCCATGTCTCTGTGTAAGCAGGCGTTGATCGTGATCAGCCGAAATCGGGGGTAGCGGGGGGCATCAGTCCAAAAAAAAGCCGGCACACTGTGCCGGCTTTTGGGGGCCCGAAGGGCGCTCGATTACTTGACGTGCTTGCCGATCAGGCCAGCCATCTCGAACATCGAGACCTGAGGCTTGCCGAAGACTTCCTTGAGCTTGGCGTCGGCATTGATCATGCGCTTGTTGGATGCGTCCTGCAGATTGTTGGCCTTGATGTAGACCCACAGCTTGCTGATGATTTCCGTGCGTGGCAGAGGCGTGGAGCCGACCACGGCAGCCAGGGCGGGGCTGGGGGTCAGTGCCTTCATGAAGGCAGCGTTGGGCGTGCGCTTCTTTGCGGGTGCTGCTGCCTTGGCGTCAGCGGCCGGGGCCTTCTTTGCAGTTGCCATGTTGGGTTTTCCTTGTTGGGGAGTGAAATACGTCACCAGCGAAAACCTGCTTCTCCACTGGCTCCGGCGATGCTACTGGGAAAAAAACGCGTTTCCAAGGGAGAAAGGGGTTTTTTTGCCTCGATTTGTTGCGGCAGTGCCCCCGCCTTTCTGCAGGGTGGACGGGGCTTTTGTGCTATCGAAGTCGTACCGCCCCGGCCCCGCCGGGCGCGGAAAGCCAGGACGGAGACGCCCATGCCCCGCCTCAGCGGCGGCGCCGCGCGAGCAGGATCAGCAACACGGCCGCCAGGATGACCGCGCACGCGAGCCATTCCCCGGGGGTGACCGATTCGCCCGCCAGTGCGCTGCCCAGCAGCAGCGCGATCAGCGGATTCACGAACGCATAGCTGGAAGCCTGCGGTGCGCTGGCGTGCGCCAGCAGGTACATATAGGACTGAAAGCGACCAGCGACCCCAGCACCACCAGATACAGCCAGGCCGCGGCGGCGGCAGGCTGTGGCGGCCACTGCGGGCGCTCGCCAAAGCGCGAAGGACGCCACCATGAGCAGCGTGCCGCCGCATAGCTCTCGCTGGCGAACCCGCTGGCGCCGGGCGCCAGCGCAAAGTGGGTGGTCGAAAGCACCGATCCCAGGGACCAGCCGGCCGTTGCGGCCAGGATGCAGGCGACGCTCGCCGGCGATGCGACGAAGCTGCCGCCGCGCATCAACAGCAGTACCCCGCTCAAGCCGAGCGCCATGCCGATCAACTCCCCTCGGGAAGGCCTGCGACCCCCCAGCAGGCCCCAGCCGCAGATCGCGAACATGCGGTCGTCCTGTCGGCCCGGCGTGACAGCATCCGTCCTCCGATCCGCAAGGTCACCGGCCGGTGAGCCAAGACCCGTCCGGCCGCGAAGGCTGGGCGATGCGGAAGTCAGCCTGTCCGCGCCGTTTTCCGCCCTACCCGCAGGGCGGCGCGTGACGGAAACGTGGCCAGCACGACGCTGGCCAGGGCGATGGCGAACGCCAGCAGTTGCATGGCCGTGAACCGCTCGCCCAGCACCAGCACCCCGACGAGTGCGGCACTCACCGGCAGCAGCACGGTGAACACCCCCCCTTGGGCCGCGGGGACAGCCTTCAGGCCGGTCATCCAAAGCCAGACAGTCCACATGCACGCTGCCAGCGCGTAGAACACCAGCAGCGCCCAGGTGCCGGGCGAGACGGCGGAGAAGTCGAAACCCCAGGCGAAGTACAGGCCCAGCGGCGTCGCAATGGCGAAGCCCCACAGATTGATCAGCGAGGTGATGCGTTTGGGGCCCAGCGTACCGGTGAGCTTTTTGCCGATGACGGAGTAGGCTGCCTCGCAAAGGGAAGCGGCCAGCAGCAAGAGGTGGCCCAGCCACTGCAGGTTTGCGGGGGGCGCAGCCTGCGCGCTGGCCGTGTGCGCCGCACCGCCGGCGTTCGACAGTGAAAACAGCGCGATGCCGATCACGGCACACCCCACGGCGACCCAGGTGCGGGGCGCCACGCGCTCGTGCAGGAACAGCCAGCTCATGACCGCCACGGCAGCGGGGATGGACGCCATGATTACGCCCGCCGATGTAGCGCTGGTCAGGCTCACGCCATAGATCATGCAGACCGTGAACAGGAAGTTGCCCAGGAAGGAGTGCAGGAACAGCAGGGCCCGCGTGCGTGGAGTCAGAGGGGGCTCGTCGACCGGCTTGCGGAGCCAGTGCAGCATGGCGATTCCGCCGATGCCGAAGCGCAGCCACGCCAGAAGGAACACGGGAAAGGCCGCCGCCAGCGGCTTGGAGAGTGCGACGTAGCTGCCGACCAGAGACATGCTCAAAGCGAGGCACACATAGGCAACGGGGCGGCTGGGCGGGTTCACTAGACTGTGGGTGCTTGCAATGGAGCGCACATCATGCCCGAGGATTTCTCCGACAACGACCGCCAAGCAACGCCAGCGCGCTACGTTTTTGTATACGGCACGTTGCGGCGTGGCTGCAGCAACGACATCACCCGGCTGTCGCCACCTCCGCGCTGGGTGGGTGAAGCGGAATTGCCGGGCGTGCTTTACACCCTCGGCGCCTACCCTGGAATGCGGCTAGAGGGGCACGCATCAGGTGACCACCCCGTGCGGGGAGAGGTCTACGTCATCGAGCCTGAACTGGAGCATGTATTGGATGGAATCGAGGGACTGGTTCCCGGCGCCGCACCCCAGGATGACGATGAGTACTCGAAAAGAGAGGTTCGTGTGCGCGTTGCCGGGCAGATGCTGTCCTGTTTGATGTACGAGGTTCATCCGCGTTGTGCTTTACCGGCTGCGCGGCTGGATCACGGCAACTGGCGCGAATGCAAGTGAATCAATTTTGCTTTGTGGAAATTGAATTTCATATTGCGGATTTTTTGATTGTTGCAATGCGAGAAAATTTCTTAGGATGAGATAAAAGATTTCTCTATGTGGCAATAGATGCGTAATATATTGATTTTATTGGGTTAATTTTTATTCTTGTATAAGACATAAGAGGTTGCGATAGTCTTATAGAAGACCTAAAGTGGATTCCAAGGACAAGGCGTTGTCCCTTCCCTTCTCAACTAGCCCATGGAGTTCCACATGCCCGAATCGCTCAATGCCCAACTCAGCCGTGACCAACAGATTGCCGCCTTGGAGAACGACTGGGCCCACAACCCCCGCTGGAAGGGGCTCAAGCGCGGCTACTCCGCTACCGACGTGGTGCGCCTGCGTGGCAGCCTGCAGCCGGAATACACGCTGGCCCGCCGCGGTGCGGAAAAGCTCTGGGACAAGATCAATGGCGGTGCCAAGAAGGGCTACGTGAATGCCTTTGGCGCCATCTCCGCTGGCCAAGCCATGCAGCAGGCCAAGGCCGGTCTGGAGGCGGTGTATCTGTCGGGCTGGCAGGTCGCAGCCGACGGCAACTCGTCCGAGACCATGTACCCCGACCAGTCGCTGTACGCCTATGACTCGGTGCCGACCATGGTTCGCCGCATCAACAACACCTTCAAGCGTGCCGATGAGATCCAGTGGGCCCGTGGGATCAATCCTGGCGACAAGGAGTTCATCGACTATTTCCTGCCCATCGTCGCCGATGCGGAGGCCGGCTTCGGCGGTGTGCTGAATGCCTTCGAACTGATGAAGAACATGATCGCCGCGGGCGCTGCCGGCGTGCACTTCGAAGACCAGCTGGCCGCCGTGAAGAAGTGCGGCCACATGGGCGGCAAGGTGCTGGTCCCCACCCATGAGGCTGTCGAGAAGCTGATCGCAGCCCGGTTTGCGGCGGACACCATGGGCGTGCCCACCATCATCCTGGCGCGTACCGATGCCGAGGCCGCCAACCTCATCACGTCCGACCACGACGCGAATGACAAGCCGTTCCTGACCGGCGAGCGGACCCAGGAAGGCTTCTACCGCGTCAAGAACGGCCTGGAGCAGGCCATCAGCCGCGGCGTTGCCTATGCGCCGTATGCCGATCTGGTGTGGTGCGAAACCGGTACGCCTGACCTGGGCTTTGCCCGCGAGTTCGCCCAGGCCGTGCATGCCGCATCCCCCGGCAAGCTGCTGTCGTACAACTGCTCGCCTTCCTTCAACTGGAAGAAGAACCTGGACGACAAGACCATCGCCCGCTTCCAGGACGAGCTGTCCGCACTGGGCTACAAGTACCAGTTCATCACGTTGGCGGGCATCCATATCAACTGGTACAACACCTTCCAGTTCGCCCATGCATACGCTCGCGGCGAGGGCATGAAGCACTACGTGGAGCAGGTGCAGCAACCCGAGTTCGAGGCGCGCGATAAGGGCTACACCTTCGTGTCGCACCAGCAGGAAGTGGGCGCAGGTTACTTCGACGACGTGACTACAGTGATCCAGGGCGGTTCCTCCAGCGTGAAGGCGCTGACGGGCTCCACCGAGGAAGAACAGTTCCACTGATCTACGTGCAGGGTTGATGCGCTGAAGCCCGGGCCGAGTGCCCGGGCTTTTTTATGGCCGTGCGCGAAAGCCGAGTGCGGCAGTCCGGTGCGGTAAAATGCCTCCATCACTCACACACAAGGGCGAGAAAGGCAAATGCTGGTTATGACACCGCGAACTACGACGGAGATTTCCACCGGCCGCTGAGGCTGGATGTTCGCGCCTGCACGACACTTGCACCTTCCTTCCAAAAGCGCGGACCTCGTTCCGCGCTTTTTGCTTTTCGGGCATCGGGCGCATCGTTTACCGATTGATTGACGAACAGGATTTTCGAATGATTCAGATCACGCTTCCGGACAACTCTCGCCGCGAATACCCGGGCCCGGTATCGGTGGCCGACGTGGCGCGCTCCATCGGTCCGGGGCTGGCCAAGATGACCGTGGCCGGCAAGGTCGACGGCAAGCTCGTGGATGCCAGCGACCTCATTGACCACGATGCCCGCCTGCAGATCATCACGCCGCGCGATGCCGAGGGCGTGGAGATCATTCGCCACTCGTGCGCCCACTTGGTAGGCCATGCCGTGAAGCAGCTGTACCCCGGTGCCAAGATGGTCATCGGCCCGGTGATCGAAGAAGGCTTCTACTACGACATCGCGTTCGAACGCCCGTTCACGCCCGAAGACATCGCCGCCATCGAGCAGCGCATGAAGGAGTTGATCGCGCAGGACTACGACGTTATCAAGAAGATGACGCCCCGCGCGGAGGTCATCGACGTGTTCAAGGCGCGTGGCGAAGAGTACAAACTGCGCCTGATCGATGACATGCCCGACGAAACCGCCATGGGCCTGTACTACCACCAGGAATACGTCGACATGTGCCGGGGCCCGCACGTGCCGAACACCCGTTTCCTGAAGGCGTTCAAGCTCACGCGCGTGTCGGGCGCGTACTGGCGCGGAGATGCCAAGAACGAGCAACTGCAGCGGGTGTACGGCACGGCCTGGGCCGACAAGAAGGATCTGGATGCGTATATCCAGCGCATCGAAGAAGCGGAAAAGCGCGACCACCGCAAGCTGGGCCGCGAGCTCGACCTGTTCCACATCGACGAGCACTCGCCCGGCACCGTGTTCTGGCATCCCAAGGGCTGGACGATCTGGCAGGGCGTGGAGCAGTACATGCGCCAGGTCTACCGCGACAACGGCTACCAGGAGGTGAAGGGCCCCCAGATCCTCGACAAGCACCTGTGGGAGAAGACAGGCCACTGGGACAAGTACCGCGAGAACATGTTCACGACGGAGAGTGAGAAGCACGACTACGCGCTCAAGCCGATGAACTGCCCTGGCCACATCCTGATCTTCAACCAGGGTGTGAAGAGCTACCGCGACCTGCCGCTGCGCTTCGGCGAGTTCGGCCAGTGCCACCGCAACGAGCCCACGGGCGGCCTGCACGGCATCATGCGCGTGCGCGGCTTCACGCAGGATGACGGCCACATCTTCTGCACCGAGGACCAGATCCAGGGCGAGGTGCTGGCCTTCAGCCGCCTGCTGCAGAAGGTGTATGCCGATTTCGGCTTCACCGAGATCATCTACAAGGTCGCGACGCGCCCCGCGGCGCGCATCGGCTCGGAAGAGAGTTGGGACAAGGCCGAGTCCGCGCTGATGGACAGCCTGGCCGCCTCGGGCTGCGAGTTCGAGATCGCCCCCGGCGACGGCGCGTTCTACGGTCCGAAGATCGAGTACACGCTCAAGGATGCGCTGGGCCGGCACTGGCAGTGCGGCACCATCCAGGTCGACTTCTCGATGCCCGAGCGCCTGGGCGCCGAATATGTCGGCGAAGACGGCAACCGCCATCGCCCGGTCATGCTGCACCGCGCGATCGTCGGCAGCATGGAACGCTTCCTCGGCATCCTGATCGAGCAGTACGCAGGCGCCTTGCCGGTGTGGCTGGCGCCGGTGCAGGCAGCCGTGCTGAACATCACCGACGCACAGGGCGACTACTGTCGTGAAATTGCCGAAAAACTGCGAAAGGCCTTGCCCGGCCAGGATCTTCGCGTGGTCACTGACCTGCGCAACGAAAAGATTACGTATAAAATACGCGAGCATTCGTTGCAGAAGCTGCCGTATATCCTTGTTGCAGGCGACAAGGAAAAGGCTGCTGGAGCGGTAGCAGTGCGCGCCCGGGGCAACAAGGACCTCGGTGTGATGTCGGTCGACGCCTTCATTGAACTGGTCGCCAACGACATTGCCTCCAAGATCTGACTGAGATGTCAGCATTTGGCTTGCGTGCACAGTGCACGCAAGCTGGTTACGCTGTTGTAGCCATTTCAAATCAAGGGTGAAAACCATAGCTACTGAATTTCGCGATCGCCGTCACCGTGAGGAGCGCAAGCACCGCCTCAACCGTGAAATCATGGCGCCTGAAGTGCGCCTGTCCGGCCCAGACAACGAGCCGCTGGGCATTGTTCCGATCATGGAAGCATTGCGCATGGCCGGCGAACTGGACGTCGACCTGGTGGAAATTGCCGCCACGGCAAATCCGCCGGTCTGCCGGTTGATGGATTACGGCAAGTTCAAGTACCAGGAACAAAAGCGCGCTGCGGAAGCCAAGGCCAAGCAGACGGTCATCGAAATCAAGGAAGTGAAGTTCCGTCCCGGTACCGACGACGGCGACTACAACATCAAGCTGCGCAATATCCGCCGCTTCCTGGCCGATGGCGACAAGTGCAAGATCACGCTGCGTTTCCGCGGCCGTGAAATCACGCACCAGAACCTGGGCCTGGCCTTGCTCAACCGCCTTCGCGATGACCTGGCCGACAGCATTTCCGTCGAGCAGTTCCCCAAGCTCGAAGGCCGCCAGATGATCATGATGATCGCGCCGGCCAAGAAAAAGCCCGCGGGCGCCAAGCCGCAGGGAGATGCGCCCACAGCGCCGGCCGCTTGAGGCATAATCCTGCCTGCAAGCGAGGTGAGCCCCAAAGGCTCACCTTTTGTTTTGCGCGGCATGGCTTTCGGGCCGTGCCGCACAGGCCGCGGATTCGTCCGTTGCCAGGCCTGCCTGAAAGGGCGGGCCAAAAAAGAAGTGGCTCGGGGCCAACAAGTTCGCGCAGTTTGCACGAACGCCTCACGAGCACAACTAAAGGAGCATTCACATGCCCAAAATGAAGACCAAGAGCAGCGCGAAGAAGCGATTCCGCGTTCGTCCCGGTGGCACCGTCAAGCGCGGTCAAGCCTTCAAGCGTCACATCTTGACGAAGAAGACCACCAAGAACAAGCG
>JAEWPH010000026.1 GCA_023460715.1 Pseudomonadota bacterium
GTGTAGGGGTGCGCCACCTGGGCGAAGACGGCCTCCGTCGGGCCGCTCTCGACCACGCTGCCGCCGTACATCACCAGCATGCGGGCGGCGTTCTGCGCGATCACGCCCAGGTCGTGCGAGATGAGGATCAGCGCCATGCCGCGCTCGGCCACCAGCTCGGCGATCAGGTCCAGGATCTGGCGCTGCACGGTGGTGTCCAGCGCCGTGGTGGGCTCGTCGGCGATCAGCAGGTCCGGTCCGCAGGCCAGCGCCATGGCGATCATGATGCGCTGGCGCTGCCCGCCCGAGAACTGGTGCGGATACGCGTCCAGCCGGAGCGCGGCCTGGGCAATGCCCACGCGGTCCAGCAGGCGCACGGCCTCCTGGCGCGCGGCCCGTGCCGACAGGCCGCGGTGCAGGCGCAGCGGCTCGGCCACCTGCCGGCCGATGGGGTGCACGGGGTTGAGGGCGGTCATCGGCTCCTGGAACACCATGGCCATGCGGTGGCCGCGCAGGCGGCACAGGGCGGCGTCCGGCAGGCCCAGCAGCTCCTGGCCGTCGAACCGCACGCTGCCGTGCACGCGGGCGCCCTCGGGCAGCAGGCCCATCAGCGCCAGCGCCGTGAGCGACTTGCCGCTGCCCGATTCACCGATCAGGCCCAGCGTGTCGCCGCGCTGCAGGGTGAAGCCCACCTCGCGTACCGCCGTGGCCGGGCCGTGGTGGGTGGCCAGCGCGACGCTGAGGCCGGCGACTTGCAGCAGGGGCGTGGAGGGGATGGTCATGGGCGTCACCGCCGGCGCGCGAGCTTGGGGTCGAGCAGATCGCGCAGCCCGTCGCCCAGCAGGTTGAGGCCCAGCACGGCCAGTGCGATGGCCACGCCGGGCCACACGGCCAGCAGCGGCGCCTGGAACATCAGCGTTTGCGCCTCGCTGAGCATGCGGCCCCACGAGGGCTCCGGCGGCTGCGTGCCCAGGCCCAGGTACGACAGCGCGGCCTCCGCCAGGATCGCCAGCGCGAACTGGATGGTGGCCTGCACGATCAGCACCGGGGCGATGTTGGGCAGCACGTGCTCCCAGGTGATGCGCCAGCGGCTCTTGCCGCAGGCCCGGGCGGCCAGGATGAAGTCGCGCGACCACACGGCCTGGGCCGAGGCCCGCGTGACCCGCACGAAGGTCGGTATGTAGAAGATGCCGATGGCGATGATGGCGTTGACCAGCCCCGCGCCGTTGACCGCCGCCAGCATGATCGCCAGCAGCAGGGCCGGGAAGGCGAAGGTGAAGTCCGCCAGCCGCATCACGACCTCTTCGACCCAGCCGCGGCGCGCGGCGGCCAGCAGTCCCAGGCCCGCGCCCGCCACCAGACCGATGCCCACGGCGATCACGCCCACCAGCAGGGTGCTGCCCGCGCCGGCCAGCAGCAGCGAGGCCACGTCGCGCCCGAAGGCGTCCGTGCCCAGCCAGTGCGCGCCGCCGGGCGGCAGCAGCTTGGCGTCCATGTCCATGTCGTAGGGCGAATGGGGCGTCCACACCTGGGCCAGGCCGGCTGCCAGCAGCAGCAGGGCGGTGAGCACGGCACCCGCCATGAAGCTGCGGTGGCGCAGGGCGCGCTGCCACAGGCGCTGCGCCGGCAGGGTCGCGGGGGCCACGGCGGCGCTCACAGCCCGTTCGCCTTCACGCGGGGGTCGATGGCCGCATACAGCAGGTCGACCACGAAGTTCACCACGATCACCATGGCCGCCAGCAGCAGCACGCAGTTGCGCACCACGATCAGATCGCGGTTGGCGATGGACTGGAAGATCAGTCGGCCCAGGCCGGGCAGGTAGAACACGTTCTCGACCACGATGGTGCCGGCCAGCAGGTTGGCGAACTGCAGGCCCATCACCGTCACCACTGGGATCATGGCGTTGCGCAGCACGTGGCCCCAAAGCGCTGCGCGCTGGGACAGGCCCTTGGCCCGCGCGGTGCGCACGAAGTCCTCGCGCAGCACGTCCAGCACGGCCGAGCGCGTGATGCGCGCCAGGATCGCGGCCTGCACCACGGCCAGCGCAATCGCCGGCAGCAGCAGGGCCTGCAGCGCCTGCGCGGGGCCGCCGCCGCTGGCTTCGGTCCAGCCCGGGAAGCCGCCCGCGGAAAACCACTGCAGCTTCACCGAGAACAGCAGGATCAGCAGGATGGCGAACCAGAAGTTGGGAACCGCGATGCCGAGCTGCGCCAGGCCCATCACGCCCACGTCGCCCCAGCGGTTGTGGCGCGCGGCGGCATACAGGCCCGCGGCGATGGCCAGCACGGTGGCCAGCAGCATGGCCAGCACGGCCAGGGGCACGGTCAGTGCCAGGCGCTCCAGCACCAGCTCCTGCACCGGAGTGCCATAGGCGTAGCTGTTGCCCAGGTCGCCCCCCACCAGGCCGCCCACCCACTGCAGATAGCGTTGCAGGGCGGGCTGGTACAGGCCGAGCTGGGACGACAGGGCGGCCACGGCCTCGGGCGCCGCGTCGGGCCCCATGAGGACCTGGGCCGCATTGCCGGGCAGGATCTCGAGCACCAGGAAGACCACGACGGAGGCGCCGGCCAGCGTGGCGACGAGCGTGAGGAACCGCTTGAGGAGAAAAAGTCCCATGGAATGTGTGAGCACTGCAGGTGCCTGGGGAACGGCCCTGCGCATCGGTGGGGCGCGTCGGCATGCCGCCGCCGCCGCGTGGGCCGCAGCATAGCGGCAAAACCGGGGCCGCATCGTCTGCAAGCCCTCGCCTGTGGCTTGGTCATGCCGGGATCAGGGGCTTGCGCGGGCATTGGATAATCGCGGCATGTCTGCCCTGATCGTCGTTCGCCCGCTGACCGTTGCCGCTGCGCCCCGCAGCGCAGGAGGTGCGGCATGGCGCTGATGATCACCGACGAGTGCATCAACTGCGACGTCTGCGAGCCCGAGTGCCCCAACGATGCCATCTACCTGGGCGAGCACATCTACGAGATCGACCCGGCCAAGTGCACCGAGTGCGTGGGCCATTTCGACGAGCCGCAGTGCGTGCAGATCTGCCCCGTGGCCTGCATCCCCGTGAATCCGCAGCACGTGGAGAGCCGCGAGACGCTGTTCCAGAAGTACCAGCGCCTGCAATCGGCGGCGGCGACGCCTTCTGCGACGCCCGTCTCGCCCACCTGACGGGGCGAGGCGTATTGCTCACCTATTGATAGCTGGTGGCGCTTGTGTATCAAGCGTCAGAGGTCATTTTGGCTTGAAGTGGCAAAGGCTCAGGTCGCGGCGCCGCCTTCAGGCGCGGGCGCGGCGGCCGGGCGGGGTGGCTTGGGACGCGGCGGCTTGGTGGTGTGCACCTGCTGCGTCGCCTTCTCCATGTCGCCCGCGAGCAGGGCAGGGCAGGCCTTGAGCGTGTGGGCGATGCTGTCCTCGATGAGCGTGCGCTGGTCGGGCGCGGGCTTCTTCAGCACCCAGTTGACCACCTCCGCCTTCACGCCGGGATGGCCGATGCCGATGCGCAGCCGCCAGTAGTCCGCAGAGCCCAGCTGCGCGTGGATGTCGCGCAGGCCGTTGTGGCCGGCATGGCTGCCACCGAACTTGAGCTTGGATTGGCCGGGCGGAATGTCCAGCTCGTCGTGCGCGACCAGGATCTCCTGTGGCGTGATCTTGAAGAAGCGGGCCAGAGACGCCACGGACTTGCCCGACAGGTTCATGAACGTCTGCGGCTCCAGCAGCCACACGCTCTGGCCGTTCACGCTGGTGCGGGCGACCAGACCGTAGTAGCTGCGCTCGGGCACCAGCGAGACCTTCAGTTCCCGCGCCAGCGCATCGATCCACCAGAATCCCGCGTTGTGGCGGGTGGCCTCGTACTCCGGCCCGGGATTGCCCAGGCCCACAAACAGTTTGATCATGCGGCGATTATCCGGTGGGGTGCATGCAGAACGTCTTGCACAAAGCAAACGGCCCACTGTGCGTGGGCCGTTTGCTTTGTGGCGGGCCACCGA
>JAEWPH010000027.1 GCA_023460715.1 Pseudomonadota bacterium
CCGTGGTGGCGCTCGGCACCGCCGCACCCCTGCGCGATGCGCCCCGGCGCTACCTCAACCGCCTGTCCGACCTGCTCTTCGTGCTGGCCCGCGTGCTCAACCGCGTGGACGGCGGCGACGACGTGTACTGGAAGAGCGAGCGCCTGGCGCGGCAGGGCGGCGAGCCCACATGACGCGGCGCGCGGGCCTGAGCGCGGGGCTGGCATGCGCCGGGCTGCTGCTCGCCCTGTCCGGTGCCCCAGCCCAGGCGCAGACGCAGCTCCGGCCGGCTGCGCAAACGCTGGACTGGGACCGCAGCGCCGAGGTGCTGACGTACCGCACCTGCGGCTGCGCCGACGCCTGCTGGGTGGCCGAGGTGACCGACCGCCGCACGCACATCCTGAAGGCCCGCCTGCGCTGCGACTGCGAGACCCTGCTGGCCTACCGGCCGCTGGCCGAGCCGGCGCGCACGGTGGAGGGCCGGTGCGAGGCGGTCAACGGCAGCGGCGACAAGTTCGGCGCCCTCCGCGCGCGGCTGCAGGGGCTGCTCGGGCGCTGAGCCCGGCCCACGGGGGGCGCGGTGGCGGCGATATCCTCCGCCCGGCGCGCCCCGGGCCGCCCGCATAAACTACCGCCCATGGAACTGAAGATCGTCATTTACTCGAAGTCCGCCTGCCCGCAGTGCGATTCCGCCAAGATGCTGCTGAAGACGCGCTCCATCGCCTTCGAGGAGATCAAGATCGACGACGAGGCCGAGCGCCTCGCGTTCTTCCAGAAGTGCGGCCCGTCCGTGCGCCAGATGCCCCAGGTCTTCATCAACGACCAGCGCGTGGGCGGGCTGGCCGGCCTGCAGGCCGCGCTGTCGCAGCTGGGACTGTGACCGCCGCTGCCACGGCCTCCCCGCGTCGCCCGCGCATCTATCTCGCGGGCCCCGACGTCTTCCGCCCCGACGCGCCGGCGCGCTTCGCCCGGCTGAAGGCCCAGTGCGCAGCCCGGGGCCTGGAGGGCGTGGCTCCCACCGACACGCAGGTGGACACGCACCCCGGCCGCGGCTCGGACGACGACACGCTCGCCCAGCGCATCTACGACGGCAACATCGCGCTGCTGCGCCAGGCGGACGGCGTGGCCGCCAATCTGGAGGCCTTCCGCGGGCTGGAGCCGGATTCGGGCACCGTCTTCGAAGTGGGCTATGCCATCGCGCTGGGCAAGCCGGTGGTGGCCTACCACGTGCCCGCGCAGAGCTACGCGGAGCGGGTCAGCGCCGCCATGCCCTGCATGCGCGGCGCCGACGGCGTGGTGCGCGAAAGCGCCACCGGCATGGAGGTGGAGGGCCGTGGCCAGCGCCTCAACCTCATGATCACGCGCTCGTGCGGGCTGGAGGCCACGGCGGAAGACGCCCTGCGCCAGCTGGCTCGTTTGCTATTGAATCAATAGCTATTTCCGCTTGATGCGCCTGCGCTGCAGGCCGTTTTGATCTGAATCTCCGGGCCGTGCGTGCGCGGGGCTGGTCGCCGGCCAGGGCGGCTTTCCATGGCTTGCTTTGGAATAAGCAGAGAGCTTTTTATTCTTTGGTTGTCGGGGCGCCAGATTCGATACTGCCGGCTCTCCCGGCGGGAGCGCGGGTGATCTCCGGCGCCCACCCGCCCACCCCCAGACCTATAGCCCAAGAGAGACCGCGCCATGTCCTTGCGTTTCCTGTCCGCCCAGCGTTCCACCGAGTCTTCTGCCGCCGCCTCCGGCGCCCTGGGCCGCCGCGCCCTCACGGTGGCGGCCCTGGCCGTTGCCGCCTCGCTGTCGCTGCCCGCCGCGGCGCAGGACCCGGCCAAGAAGCAGATCGTGATCGGCGCCACGGCCGGCTCCAACTACGACCAGCTGCAGTCGGGCATCGTGCCGCAGCTGCAGAAGAAGGGCTACACCGTGAAGCTGGTGGAGTTCAACGACTACGTGCAGCCCAACCTGGCCCTGGCCGACGGCTCGCTGGACGCCAACTTCTTCCAGCACGAGGTCTACTTCAACCAGTTCAAGAACAACCGCAAGCTGGACCTGACGGCGCTGACGCAGGGCCCCATCGCGCCCATGGGCATCTACTCCAAGAAGCGCAAGACCCTGGCCGACCTGAAGGACGGCGACCGCGTGAGCCTGCCCAACGACGCCACCAACCTGGCGCGCGCGCTGGTGCTGCTGCAGCAGGCCGGGCTGGTGACGGTGAAGGAGGGCGTGGACCCCATGCGCATCTCCGAGCTGGACCTGGCGAGCAACCCGCGCAAGATCAAGCTGCTGCCGCTGGATGCCGCGCACCTTCCGCGTTCGCTGGACGACGCCGAATTCGCCATCATCAACGGCAACTTCGCCATCTCGTCGGGCCTGAAGCTCACCGAGGCCGTGGTGCTGGAGAAGACGCCCGACCACTACCTGAACATCGTCGCCGTGAAGACGCGCGACAAGGACACGCAGTGGGCCAAGGACCTGGCCGCCGCCTACCGCACGCCCGAGTACAAGGCCGTGCTGGACGCCAAGTTCGCCGGCTACGCCAAGCCCGCCTTCCTGCGCTGATCGCACTGCGGCGGCGGTGCCGGGCTGCGCGGGGCGCAGCCGGGCGTGCAGTGCGCCGCCGTGGTTCCGGTCTTGGGCCGACGGGCCCCGGCCCGCTGCGCCGGCCTTGCGCCGTCAGGCCATGCCGAGCATGCGCGCCAGGCTGTTGCCTGGCGCCTCGTGCTGCATGCACACGCTGCGCTCCAGCTCCAGCAGGTGCTCTTCCATCACCGCCACGGCGCCCTCGGCGTCGCCCTGCTCGATGAGGTCCACCACGCGCGCATGCTCCTCGTGCTCGCACGAGGCCTTGCCCGGCGGCTCGTACAGCGCCACGATGAGCGAGCAGCGCGACACCAGCTCCATCAGGTAGCGCTGCAGGATGGGGTTGCGCGCCAGTTCCGCCAGCCGCAGGTGGAACGAGCTGGCCAGGCGGGCCCAGGCAGGCTGGGTGAAGGTGTGCATGGCCGCATGCTCCTGCTGCAGCTGGCTGCGCAGGCTGGCCAGGTCCTCCGGCGTGGCGTGGCGGGTGGCCAGCCGCACGATGGCGGCCTCCAGCGCGCGGCGCGCCTCGAAGATCTTGCGGGTCTCTTCCGGGCTGGGCGCGGCCACCACGGCGCCGCGGTTGGGCCGCAGCTCCACGATGTGGTCGTGGGCCAGCGTCTGCAGCACCTTGCGCACGGTGGCGCGGCGCACGCCGAACAGGGTGCACAGCGAGGCCTCGGGCAGCTTGGTGCCGGGGGTGAGGCGCTGCGTCATCACGCTTTCGAACACCGTGTTGTAGATGCGGGTCTCCACATCGTCGCCCGGGCGCAGGCCCGGCAGCGCCACGGCCTGGTCGGCGGCAGGCAGAGCGGCCACGGGCAAGGCGGCGCTCTTCTGCGGTGCGGCCGCCTTCTTGCGGGCGGGAGCGCGGGGCCGGGGGGCTGGGCGAGGTGGGGTGGAGGTGGCCATGGAGCGTGCGACAGGCATTGTCGACCATGCCGCGGGGGTCAGTGTTCGGCGGCGATTGTCGCGCTTTCCTGGGGAAGGGAAGGGGCGGCCGTTCAGGCCGGCACGGCCTGCAGCCGTTCCCACACCTGCACAGCCAGATGCACCAGCGCCCGGTCGCTGCCGGCCGGGCCGATCAGCGAGACGCCTGCAGGCAGGCCCTCGGCCGTGCGCAGCGGCAGGCTCACCTGGGGCAGGCCGGCCAGGCCGGCGATGCAGCAGATGCGCAGGGTGCGCATGCGGGTGGCGTCGATCTCGGGGCCGCTCGCATCGCGCAGCGGCGCCACGGTGGCGGCGGAAGGCAGCAGCAGCACGGTGTCGTCGCCCACCAGAGACCGCACGCGTTCGCGCACGGCCTGGCCGGCGGCGCGGGCTGCGCTGGCGCTCTCGGGGCTGACCTGGCTGGCGGCCTGCCAGCGGCCGGCGATGGCGTCCTCGAACGCGGGCTGATGGGCGCTGATCCACGCGCCATGGGCTTCCCATCCTTCGTGGGCGCCCCAGGCGACGTAGTGCTGGCGCCATTGCTCCAGCGTGGCCCCGTCGCCTGCGGCCTGAACCGGCTCCACGGCCGCGCCCAGTTGCGCCTGCAGCGCGGCGGCGGCCCGGTCCAGCAGCGGGGTGAAGGTGGCATCGGCCTCGGCCTGCGCGTCTTCGAGCCGCAGCGCGCGGCGCGGGGTGAAGGTCTGGGCGGGCAGCAGCGTGTCGGCCACGCGCGCGAAGGTGCGGGCCTCGTGCGCGAACCAGGTGGCGGTGTCGAAGCTCGGATGCAGCGGCACCATGCCCGTGCGCGGCAGCAGGCCGTGCGTGGTGCGCAGGCCCCATACGCCGCAATAGCTGGCCGGCACGCGCGTGGAGCCGCCCGTGTCGGTGCCCAGGGCGAAGTCCACCAGCCGCGCGGCCACGGCGGCCACCGAGCCGCTGGACGAACCGCCCGGAATGCGGTCGGGCGCCGCCGCGTTGAGCGGCATGCCGTAGTGCAGGTTGTGGCCGTGGATGCTGTAGGCCAGCTCATCGGAGATCACCTTGCCGTGCAGCGCCGCACCGGCGGCCAGCAGCTGCGCCACCAGCGGGCTGTGCTGCTCGGCCGGCGCATGCGTGGCCAGCCAGGTGGGGTTGCCGGCGCCGGTGGTGTGGCCCGCGATGTCGAAGACGTCCTTGGCGGCGAAGCGCAGGCCGGCCAGCGGACCGGACGGCGCGCCCTGCACGGTGAAGTGCCCGTGGGGCACCCAGGCATGGGCGGTGTCCTCGATGGAAAACGGGGCGGTCGATGGGCGGGTGGTCATGGGCGGAAGATGCAAAGGGAATCGGTGAAAGGGGCCGGTCAGGCCGCGAGCCGCTGCGTGGCCGCGGCGTGGGGGAACAGCGCTTCCATGTGGCGGCAGACCGCGCCCGGCGTGGTGAACCACACCTGGCCCGCATCGCGTGCGCGGCACAGGTGCTCCAGCGCGTGGCGCAGGTGGCGCAGGCGGTAGGGCTGGCCCACCAGGTAGGGGTGCAGGGCGATGCCCATCACCAGGGGTTGGCGGGCGCTCTGCTCGTGCATCTCGTCGAAGTTGTCGGTGACCATGCGGGCGAAGTCGCGGCCGTCGAGGTTGCGCGCAATGATCATGGGGATGTCGTTCAGCTCCTGCGGGTAGGGCACGGACCACAGCGGCTGGCCGGTGCGCGTCTGCATCGGCAGGGGCTGGTCGTCGTGCGCCCAGTTCAGCGTGTAGGCATAGCCGGTCTCGGCCAGCAGGTCGGGCGTGGTGCGGCTCTCCGAGATCCAGGGCGACAGCCAGCCACGCGGGGCCGTGCCGCTCTCCTGCGCGATGCGGTCGCGGCAGCCGGCCAGCAGCGCGCGTTCCGCGTCCTCGGCCAGCGTGCCCTGGCGCTCGGCATTGGTGTGGCCGTGGCCGATGAACTCGTCACCGCGCGCGGCAAAGGCCGCCACCAGGTCGGGGCAGTGGTCGTACAGGGCCGTGTTCAGCAGGCAGCCCGTGGGCAGGCCCAGCTGGTCGAACAGCTCCAGGCAGCGCCAGGCGCCCACGCGGTTGCCGTATTCGCGCCAGCTGTAGTTGAGCACGTCCGGCTCGGGCGAGGCCGGGCCGATGCGTGCGCCCAGGCCTTCGCCGAACGCGAAGTGCTCCAGGTTGAAGCCCAGGTACACGGCCAGGCGGGCGCCGTTCGGCCAGGTGTAGTCCGGCCGCTGGCCGATGGGCGCATAGCCGAAGCGCCCGTGCGAGGGCAGGGAGCCCAGGCCGTAGGCGCTGCTCATGCCCCCTCCGCCGCGGCCGGCTGCATGGGCGACGGCCACGGTGCGGCCAGCCCGGCGCGCACCAGCAGCCATTCGGCGCTGTCGTTCCACACGTCCATCTGCACGATGCGGCCATGGCGCACCACGTAGCGGTCGATGTAGCGGTTGCCTTCGAACGGCGTGCCGTCGGGCCATGCGCCGTACAGCGTGCCGGTGTTGTAGACCACGGCTTCTTCGTCTGTCGCGCCCTGGGCCACATCGGTGCGTTCGAAGCGCTTCTTCACCCAGGCGTAGCGCTGCGCGTTGAAGGCCGCGCAATCGGCGGGGCGCTGCAGGGCGCGGCCGCCCGTGAAGCGGATGGTGAGCTGCTCCGACACGAGGCGGCTGGCCTCCTCGGGCGCGGGAATCATGATGAGCCGCAGGAACTCCTCCACTACGGCGCCCGGGTCCTGTGCCGGTGCGGGGATGCCCTCAAGGGGGGCGTGCTGCATGGTTGTCCTCCAGTTGTTGCACCGGTTCGGTGCCTTGTGGCCTGACGGGCCGTTCCAAAATGGTGTGAGCAAAGCGTGTGCCAGATTGTCGACAATCCAAATTCATGCATGTCGCCAATATGAATGAAGTTTGGTTGACGTTGGCATGGTGTTTGCAGGTGGTAGGCATGCGGTGCGGTGAACGCCCCGCGGATTTGCCGCAGACCCTACCCAGCCTGGAGTACCACCATGAGTTCCCACACGACCCGTCGCTGCTTCACCCTGGCCGCCCTCGCGGCCGCCTCGTTCCTGGGCGCCGCCCAGGCCGCCGAGCCCATCAAGATCGGGCTGGTGACGGCGCTGTCGGGCCAGTCGGCGCTGGCGGGCGAAGCCATCACCCGCGGCATGACCGTCGCCATCGACGAGATCAACGCCAAGGGCGGCCTGCTGGGCGGGCGCAAGCTGGAGCTGGTGCGCCGCGACGACGAGGCCAACCCCGCCAAGGGCGTGACCGCCGCGCGTGAACTCATCTACCGCGAGAAGGTGGCCGTGCTGTTCGGCGGGCTCGACACGCCCGTGTCGATCGCCATCGTGCAGCTGGCCAACCAGGAGAAGGTGCCGTTCATGGGCCCCTGGGCGGCGGGTACGCCGATCACCAAGAACGGCGCCAAGCCCAACTTCGCCTTCCGTGTCTCGGCCGTGGACGAGATCGTGGACCGCGGCATGCTGGCCTATGCGCAGAAGACCTTCGGCGCCAAGAACCCCGGCATGATTTTGGTGAACAACCCCTGGGGCGAATCGAACGAAAAGGGCCTGACGGCCGCGCTGACGGCCAAGGGCATGAAGGCCGCGGCCATCGAGAAGTTCAACGACAGCGATGTGGACGTGGTGCCGCAGCTCACGCGCCTGAAGGCCGCCGGCGCCGACGCGCTCTTCATGGTGGGCAACGTGGGCCCCTCGGCCCAGGTGGTGAAGTCGCTGGACCGCATGGGCTGGCAGGTGCCCATCGTCTCGCACTGGGGCCCGGCCGGTGGCCGTTTCACCGAACTGGGCGGTCCCAACGCCAAGAACGTGCACTTCGTGCAGACCTACAGCTTCTTCGGCAAGCAGTCGCCCGTGGGCGACAAGGTGGTGGCGGCGCTCAAGGCCAAGTACCCCGACATCAAGGGCCCGGACAACATCACGCCGGCCGTGGGCGTGGCCAACGGCTATGACGCGCTGCACCTGGCCGCGCAGGCCATCGCCAAGGCGGGCAGCACCGACGGCGACGCCGTGCGCCAGGGCTTCTACAAGATCGACAAGTACGAAGGCCTGATCAAGACCTACGACAAGCCGTTCAGCGAAGCCAACCACGATGCGCTGAACGAGAACGACTACGTGTGGGCGCAGTTCATCGGCAATCGCATCCTGCCCGTGGGGCTGGACAAGCAGTAAGCGCGGCCTATCCAGCGCTTCTGGCGGTAGCGCCTAGCCAGAACCGCTGCGCTGCGCTTTCTTGACCGCTTCAGGCCGCCTTCCAGCGCGGCTTCCCGCCATTCCTTCACAGCATTCGATCGATCACCACGATGCTCTTTCTCTCCGCCCTCATCAGCGGCATCGGCCTGGGCAGCATGTACGGGCTGATGGCGCTGGGCTTTCACGTCACCTATGTCGTCTCTGGCACGGTGAATTTCGCGCAAGGCAGCTCCATGATGCTCGGCGCCGTGCTCACCTACGGCTTCGCCGTGGCGCTGGGCTGGCCCATGCCGGTGGCCATCGCGCTGGCGCTGCTGCTGTGCGCGCTCTACGGCCTGGTGGTGGAGTTCGTGGCCGTGCGGCCGTTCGCCAGCCGGGGCTCCGACGCCTGGCTGATGGCCACGGTGGCGCTGGGCATCGTGGTCGACAACATCGCCATGTTCACCTTCGGCAAGGAGCCGCGCAGCCTGCCCTCGCCGCTGGCTCAGACGCCGCTCACGCTGGGGGATCTGGGACTGGGCGTGTACCCGCTGCAGTTGCTGATCCCGCTGGTCGGGCTGGCGCTGGCCGGTGTGCTGCACCTGGTGGCGCGGCGCACGCGCTGGGGCACGGCCATGCTGGCCGTGGTGCAGAACCGCGATGCCGCGCGCCTCATGGGCATTCCCATCGGGCGCGTGGTGGCCGCGGCGTTCGCCGTGTCGGCGCTGTTCGCCGGCGTGGCAGGGGTGCTGATCGCGCCGCTGTTCAACGTGCAGTCCGACATGGGGACGCTGTTCGGGCTGAAGGCCTTTGCGGTGGCGATTCTGGGCGGCGTCTCCAGCGCCTGGGGCGTGATGCTGGCCGGCCTGCTGTTCGGCGTGGTCGAGGCGCTCATCACCGCCACGCTGGGCTCGGGCTACACGCAGATTCTCACTTTCTCGCTCGTGATCGTGGCGCTGGCCGTGCGCCCGAACGGGCTCTTCGGCCGCGCCCAGGTGCGCAAGGTATGACCATGGCGCAACCACACATCCCCTCCATCGATACCGCCACCTCTACCGCCCGCGCGCCGGGCCTGGGCGCTGCCCTGTGGCCCTGGGCGCTGGGCCTGGCTGCCGTGCTGGCCGGCGTGGCGCTGGCCGCCACGGTCAACGGCTACTACGTTTTCGTGCTGGCCCATGTGGCATTGCTGGCCATCGTGGGCATTGGCCTGAATGTGCTGCTGGGACTGTCGGGCCAGGTGTCCTTCGGGCATGTGGGCTTCTATGCCATCGGCGCCTATGCGGTGGGCATCCTCACCACCAAGGCCGGCTGGAGCTTCTGGGCCGCGTGGCCCGTGGCGGCGCTGGCTGCGGGCGCCATGGGGGCGCTGCTGGCGCTGCCCGCGCTGCGCGTGCGCGGCCCGTATCTCGCCATGGTCACTATCGCCTTCGGCTTCATCGTGGAACACAGCGCCGTCGAAATGCGCGACCTGACGGGCGGGCAGAACGGCATCATGGGCATCGCCGCGCCCAGCCTGGGCTGGGACGCACTGCGCGGCGAACGCGCCGTGGCGGCGCTGGCCATCGTGGCCGCGGCGCTGGCGCTGATCGGCTTCATCAAGCTGTCGCGCGGCAGCTGGGGGGCGGCGCTGCGCGCCGTGCGCGATGCCGAGACCGCGTCCGAATCCATCGGGCTGAACCCGCTCACCGTGAAGACCGTGGCCTTCACCGTGTCGGCGCTGCTGGCCGGTGTGGCCGGCGGGCTGTATGCGCCGCTGTCGGGCTTCGTCACGCCGCACAGCTTCTCGTTCCTGCAGTCCATTCTGTTCGTGCTGGTGGTGATGATCGGCGGCTCGGGCAGCATCGCCGGGCCGCTGGTGGGCGCCCTCATCGTGGGGCTGCTGCCGGAGATGCTGGCGCGCCTGGAGGAATACCGTCTGCTGTTCTTCGGCGCCCTGCTGCTGGCCGTGCTGTGGGCGGCGCCCCAGGGGCTGGTGGGCCTGGCCGTGCGGCTGTGGCCGCGCCGGTCGGGTGCCGCGGCATCGCCTGTGGCCGCGCCGGGGGCGACCGATGCCGCACCGGCCCTGGGCCAGCGCCCGCGCCGCACGCTGCGCGCGCAGGAGCTGTCCATGGTCTTCGGCGGCGTGAAGGCCGTCTCGCAGCTCTCGTTCAGCGTGCCGCCCGGTGCGGTGACCAGCCTCATCGGCCCCAATGGCGCAGGCAAGAGCACGGTGCTCAACATGCTGAGCGGCTTCTACACGCCCACCCAGGGCGCCTGCCTGCTGGGCGATGCGCCCGTGCAGGGTGTCGGGGCCTGGCGCATCGCGCGGGCCGGCGTGGCCCGCAGCTACCAGACCTCGCAGCTGTTCGGCAGCCTGAGCGTGGTGGACAACGTGGCGCTGGCCCTGCCGCGCGGGCGGCTGGGCTTCGTGCTGGGTGCCGGGCGCATCCGCTCGCCGCAGGCGCGTGCGCAGGCACTGGCGCTGCTGGCCTGGTGTGGCTACACCGGCGATGCCGCCGCGCGCGCATCGGATCTGGCCCATGTGGACCGGCGCCTGGTGGAGATCGCACGCGCCCTGGCCACCGACCCCGAGGTGCTGCTGCTCGACGAGCCCGCGGCCGGGCTGTCGCATGAAGACAAGGAGCGCCTGTCCGCCCTGCTGCGCCGCATCGCGGACCAGGGCGTGGGCGTGCTGCTGGTGGAGCACGACATGGCGCTGGTGATGGGCCTGTCGGACCATGTGGTGGTGATCGAATCCGGCCGCCACCTGGCCGAAGGCACGCCCGCCGAGGTGCAGGCCCACCCCGCCGTGCGCCAGGCCTACCTGGGCGATGGCGCGGGCGGTGCCGTGGCCGTGCATGCAGGCCCGGCCCGCACGCTGGCGCCCGGCGCGGCCGAGGTGCTGGGCGTGGGCCAGCTCACCACCGGCTACGGCGCCGAGCCCGTGCTGCACGGCGTGGACCTGATGGTGCGCGAGGGCGAGCTGGTGGCCCTGCTGGGCGCCAACGGCGCGGGCAAGAGCACGCTGATGCGCTCGCTGGCCGGGCTGCACCGGCCGCTTGAGGGCGGCATCCACCTCGGTGGCGTGGAACTGGGCGGGCTGCGGGCCGAACAGGTGGTGGCGCGCGGCCTGGTGCTGGTGCCGGAAGGCCGGCAGGTGTTCCCCGAGCTCTCCGTGCTCGACAACATCCGACTGGGTGCGTTCCTGGTGCCCGAGGATCGCGAGGCGCGCGCGGAGCAGATGCTGCAGCGCTTTCCACGCCTGCGCGAGCGCCTGCACCAGCGCGCCGGCCTGCTGTCGGGCGGCGAGCAGCAGATGCTGGCGATCGCCCGCGCCCTCATGGCGAAACCGCGGGTGCTGCTGCTCGACGAGCCCTCGCTGGGCCTGGCGCCCAAGGTCATCGAAGAGCTGTTCGCCGCGCTCGATACGCTGCGCAATGAGGCCATGACGCTGGTGCTGGTGGACCAGATGGCCGCGCTGGCGCTGTCGCTGGCCGACCGCGCCTATGTGCTGGAGGGCGGCCGCGTCGTGGCGCAGGGCACGGCGGCGGAGATCGCGGCCAACGATGCGCTCACGCGCGCCTACTTGGGCGGCGGGCATTGAACGTGGGCGACTCCCCCTCCCCGCGCCACGCCCCACAATCGCCGGAACACGAAGAGAACGGAGACGAAGGCATGCATGACCCGAACCCAATCAACCTGCCCGAGGTGCTGGCCGAAGTGACGGCCGCCTTCGCGCGCTACGAGCACGCGCTGGTGCACAACGAGGTCGAGGCGCTCGACGCGCTGTTCTTCCACAGCCCGCACACCGTGCGCTATGGCGCCACCGAGAACCTCTATGGCATCGACGCCATCCGCGCGTTCCGCCATGCCCGCCCGTCCGCCGGGCTGGCGCGCACGCTGCGCAACACCTGCATCACCACCTACGGGCGCGACCTGGCCACGGCCAGCACCGAGTTCACGCGCGACGGCAGCGCGCGCATCGGCCGCCAGCAGCAGACCTGGGTGCGCGCGCCGGGCCAGGGCTGGTGCGTGGTGGCGGCGCATGTCTCGCTCATGGATGCACCGAAGGAGGTGGCCCATGCTGCATAGCTTGAGTTGCCGGGGCGGCATGGTCACCGCCCCTCACCATCTGGCGGCCCAGGCCGGTGCGGCCGTGCTGCGCGACGGCGGCAACGCGGTGGAGGCCATGGTGGCCGCGGCGGCCACGATCGCCGTGGTCTACCCGCACATGAACGGCATCGGCGGCGACGGCTTCTGGCTGATCCACGAGCCCGGCATGGCCGCGCCCGTGGCGGTGCGCGCCTGCGGCAGCGCGGCCCAGTCGGCCGATGCGGCCTTCTACCGCGCGCACGGCGATGCGGCCATCCCCACGCGCGGCCCGCGTGCAGCGCTCACCGTGGCGGGCGCCGTCGGCGGCTGGGCCGATGCATTGGCCGTGGCGCGCCCCTGGGGCAAGCCGCTGCCGCTGCCGCACCTGCTGGCCGATGCGATCCGCCATGCGCGCGAGGGCGTGCCCGTCACCGGCTCGCAGGTGGGGCTCACGCAGGCCAAGTGGGGCGAGCTGGCCGGCGTGCCCGGCTTCGCTGACGCCTTTGCCGCCCACGGCGTGCCGCGCGTGGGCGACACGCTGCGCCAGCCGCGCATCGCTGCCACGCTGGACCGGCTGGCGCATGCGGGGCTGGACGACTTCTACCGCGGCGACTTGGCGCAGAGCATGGCGCGCGACCTGCAGGCCGTGGGCAGCCCGCTGGCGCTGGCCGATCTGCAGGGCTGGCGCGCGCAGCCCGTGGCGCCGCTGTCGGTGCGCCTGTCGGCCGGCCGGGTGTTCAACCAGCCGCCGCCCACGCAGGGCGTGTCGTCGCTGGCCATCCTGGGACTGTTCGATCGGCTGGGCGTTTCGCAGGCCGAAGGCTTCGCGCATGTGCATGGCGTGGTGGAGGCCACCAAGCGCGCCTTCGCCTGGCGCAATCGTTATGTGGGTGACCCGGCCACCATGCAGGCCGACCCGGCCGCGTTTCTGCAGCCCGGCGCGCTGGATGCCGAGGCCGCACACATCGATGCGCAGCGCGCCGCGCCCTGGCCCGTGCCCACGGCGCCCGGCGATACGGTGTGGCTCGGCGCGGCCGACGCGCAGGGCCGTGTGGTGAGCTACATCCAGAGCGTGTACTGGGAGTTCGGCAGCGGCGTGGTGCTGCCCGAATCGGGCGTGCAATGGCAGAACCGGGGCGCTTCGTTCACGCTCGACGCGGGGCCCAACCAGCTGGCGCCGGGCCGCCTGCCGTTTCACACGCTGAACCCCGCGCTCGCGCTGCTCGACGACGGCCGTGTGCTGGCCTACGGCACCATGGGCGGGGAGGGCCAGCCGCAGACGCAGGCGGCGTTCTTCACGCGCCATGTGCTGTTCGGGCAGGACATGCAGGCCGCCATCACGGCGCCGCGCTGGCTGCTGGGGCGCACCTGGGGCGACCAGTCCACCAACCTCAAGCTGGAGTCTCGCTTCGACCCGGCACTGGTCGAGGCACTGCGCAGCGCAGGCCACGACGTGCAGGTCGTTGGGGCTTTCGAAGACATGATGGGCCACGCCGGAGCGGTGGCCGTGCACCCGGACGGGCGCATCGAAGGCGCTACCGATCCGCGCGCCGACGGCATCTGCGCCGGCGTCTAGCTATCTAAAACATAGCTGTATGCGCTTGATGCGCAAGGGATCTGAATTAAAAAAGCCTTGAATCCGTTGTTGGGTAAGCGCAAGCAGCTATCGTTTTTGATCGCTGCCGCTGCCGCTGCCGCTGCCGCTGCCGCTGCCGCTGCCGCTGCGATCAGCGCGGCGCCAGCATGGCCATCGTGATGCGCGACACGCAGGTCAGCTCGCCGGCCTCGTTGGCCATGTCGATCTGCCAGACCTGCGTGGTGCGGCCGATGTGCACGGGCCGCGCGGTGCCGGTGACCCAGCCGTCGCGCACGGCGCGCAGGTGGTTGGCGTTGATGTCCAGGCCCACGGCCGTCCAGCCCTCGGGCGCGGCGTAGAACGCGCCCATCGACCCCAGCGATTCCGCCAGCACCACGCTCACGCCGCCGTGCAGCAGGCCGAAGGGCTGGCGAGTGCGGTCGTCCACCGGCACGCGGCCGCGCAGAAAGTCGTCGCCGATCTCGGTGATCTCGATGCCCAGGTGCGTGACGGCGTTCGCGGCGCCGGTGTTCAGTTGCGCGAGGGTGATGGGCTTCTTCCAGATGGACATGGCGGTGCGGCTCCTTGGCTCTTGGGCAATGGCCCATTATCTGGCGCGCCCGCCTTGCGGCCAGACACGCACGCGACGGG
>JAEWPH010000028.1 GCA_023460715.1 Pseudomonadota bacterium
TGTGCCGCCTCGTCGGCGGATGGCAGGGGAGAATCGTTCATCGCCCAATTGTCCGGCACGCAGCCGGCCGCCCCGCCGGCCTCAGCCCCGGCGTTGCCGGCCCGCCGCAGGCGCCTGCGTCACCAGCCAGATGCCCCAGCACACCAGCACCAGGGCCACGGCGTTGCGCCATTCCAGAATGCTCTCGTGCAGGAACAGCGCCGACAGCAGCGTGCCGAAGACCGGCACCATGAAGTTGAACGCGGTCACCAGGCTCACCCGGTTGTGCTTGAGCAGCAGGCTCCAGATCGAGATGGCCAGCGCCGACAGCGCGATCAGGTAGCCCAGCAGCGCGCCCGACGCGGCCGTGAGCTCACCCAGGTGCCCGCCCAGCCCATAGCCCGCCGCCAGCAGCACTGCGCCGCCCACCGCCAGCTGCCAGCCGGTCATCACGATCGGGTCCGTCTGCTGGGAGATGCGCTTGCCGTAGATGCCGCCCACGGCCAGCACCAGGGCGGCGATCACGACGAAGCCCTCGCCCAACAGCGTGAACTCCAGCCCGGGCACTGCGCCCGCCGCACCGCCGCCCAGGTTCACCACCATCACGCCGGCAAAGCCCACGCAGCAGCCCAGCGCCTTGCGGTAGCTGAGCCGGTCGTTGTGGTAGATCCAGTGCGCCAGCAGCACGCTGAAGAAGGTGCCCGTGGCGTTCATGATCGAGCCCTTCACGCCGGTGGTGTGCGCCACGCCGATGTAGAAGAACACGTACTGCAGCGTGGTCTGCACCAGCCCCAGCACCGCCAGCTGGCCCCACACGCGCGGCGGCCAGCCTGCCAGCCGCTTGCCGGTGGCAGCAGCGTAGGCAAGCAGCGCCGCGCCTGCCAGGGCGAAGCGCCAGCCCGCGAAGACCAGCTTGGACGGGATATCCGCCGCGGCGATGCCCAGCAGCGCGTAGCCGCTCTTGATCGCCGGGTACGAACTGCCCCACAGCAGACAGCACAGCAGCGCCAGCAGGAAGACGGTGCTGCGCTGGGTCAGCGGATGGGAAGGGGCCGGGGCGGCAGAGGGGGGCACGGCAGAAGCTCTCCAAGCACGGGGAGCGCCGACGGCGCCCCAAAACGGTGCATTCTAGGAGGTTGTCTGACAACTTGCAGCGCCTGGATCGGCTTGCCGCAGCGCCCCGTCAGGGCGCCTACCGCTCACTGATCTGTGCTCTCAATGCTATTAAAAATATAGCTGTATGCGCTTGCCCTATAAGCACTAGAGGCCGATTAAAGCCTATCCGCTTTTGGGGCCACGCCGCACCACCCGCCCTGTTACGCGCAGACACGGTGGCGTTGCCGACCGTGTTTAGACTGGATTTCTTCTAACGAGGAGAAATCATGGACCGAAACCAAGATAAACAATCGGCCGCAGACGCGCAGGGCCGGGGCGGCTTCTGGTACCACCTGTTCCGGGCCGAGATGCTCATGCAGATCGTGTGGGCCATCGTGATCGGTGCGGTGGCCATCACGGCGATCATCGTGTTCGGCACGCGGTAGTTCGCGGCCGCCGCGTTCCCTGCGCGCCGTCCACCCGCCGCGGGCGTCACGGCCCCCGAAGGGGCACGGAGCACCGTGCAGGGCCACAGAGAAAAAGACGAAGGGCCCGTCGGGCCCTTTGTCATTGGCGGGTGCTCCCCGGCGCGGGCCGCCGCCCGCAGCTGGCTCCGCACGGCTCAGCGCAGCGCCAGCCCGGCCGTCTTGATCGCCTGCGCGTAGCGCGGCTGTTCCGCCCGCAGGCTGGCCGCCAGGTCGCCGGGCGAGCCGCCCGCCACCTTGAAGCCCTGCGCCTCCAGCTGGGCACGCACCTCGGGTGCCTGCAGCACGGTCTGGATGTCGCGGTTGATCTTGGCCACGATGGCCGGCGGCGTGCCCGCCGGGGCGAAGTAGCCCTGCCAGCTTTCCACCGAGAAGCCCGCCGGGCCGCCCGCTTCGGCCACGGTGGGCACGTCCGGCAGGGCGGGGGACCGGTAGCTGGTGGTGACGGCCAGTGCGCGCAGCTTGCCGGCGCGCACGTAGTCGGTCACGGCCGCCAGGGTGATCAGCGTGGCGTTGGTGTGGCCGGCCAGCACGTCCACCGTGGCGGGGCCGCCGCCAGGGTAGGGGATGTAGTTGACCTTGGCGCCCGTCTCCTGCGTGAGGATCTCGTGCGCCACATGGGCGATGCCGCCGTTGCCGGGCAGGCCCAGGCTGATGCTCTCGGGCTGCGCCTTGGCGCGGGCCACGTAGTCGCCGAGCGTCTGGATGCCCGTGCCGGGATGCACCACCAGGATCTGCGGATTCACCACCGCCTTGATGACGGGCACGAAGCTCTTTTGCGTGTCGTACGGCAGTTCGCGGAAGAGGATGCCGTTGAGCGTGATGCCCTCGCCCTGCTGCAGCAGCGTATAGCCGTCGGGCGCGGCCTTGGCCACGCGCCCCGCGCCGATGGTGCCGCTGGCCCCGGCGATGTTCTCCACGATCACGCTCTGGCCCCACAGCGCCCCCAGCTTGTCGGCCAGCGTGCGTGTGAGCTTGTCGGCGCTGCCGCCGGGCGCCACCGGCACCACGATGCGCACGGGCTTGGTGGGGAACTGCGCGGCCGCGTCCGGCGCGGCATGCACGCCGGCGGTGTGGAGCGTGGCGGCGGCCAAGGCCGTCAGGGCGAGGGCGGCCGTGGTGGCCTGGAGCAGGGTGCGGCGTGGCAGGGGCATGGTGTGGGTTCGCTCGCCCGAAGGACGGGCGCGGGAGAAGATGAGAAAAAGATGACCCGAGCCTAGGCAGCGCCCTCTGCCGCGTGAACGAAGGAATGCGGATATCCATAGGCGGATTGCGCTCGAGGGGCGGGTGCCGCGGGGCATATGCATAGCCGGTTTCCTTCGTTGCCGCCGCTGCGTTCGCTGCGTACGGTGGTCCCTGCTTTCCGGAGACCACCCATGACCCAGACCCACCTTTCCCTCGACTTCAGCGGCAGCGACATCGCCAGCCGCCGCACCGCCGCCGTCACCGGCTTCCTCGCCACCGCCCGCCGCCTGGTGCCGGACCCCGAGCACGCCACCCCGGAACAACTGCGCGCCGTGGCCGCGGCGCTGGAGCAGCTGGGCCTGCAGCGCGCGCTGTTTCCGAATGCCCACTTCGCTGTGTCTGCCGACAACCCCGCGCAGGTCTATCGGCTGAGCGAAGACCCGGGCGGCCGCTATGCGCTCTACGTGTCGGCCGGCTCGCCGGGCAAGGCCCAGCCGCCGCACGACCACACCACGTGGGCGATGATCGCCGGCGTGGCGGGCAACGAGCGCAACGTGTTCTACCGCCGTGACACGACGGCCGACGCCGCGCGCGACGCGCTGACCGCGGAGCGCACGGTGGACGTGGTGGCCGGCGTGTCGGTGGTGCTCTCGCCCACCGACGTGCACACCATCGAGCTGGTCGGCGACGAGCCGGGCCTGCACCTGCACTTCTACGGCCGTGGGCTGGACCGCATGCCCGAGCGCGTGGTGTTCGAAAGCAAGGCCGGCGGCACCTACCGCACCTTCGCCCCGCCCAAATCCATCCGCCACCCGCTGGTCACGCCGCAGGACCTGAAGGCCGCGCTGCACGACGGCGAGGAGATCGCCGTGCTGGACGTGCGCGAGACCGGCGTCTTCGCGCACCGCCACATCCTGTTCGCGGCATCGGCCCCGCTGTGGCGGCTGGAGCTGCTCCTCGACCGCCTGGTGCCACGGCGCAGCACGCGCATCGTGCTGGTCGATGGCGACGAGACGCTGGCGCACGAGGCCGCCGCCAAGCTGGTGCGCCTGGGCTGGCGCAACGTGTCGGTGCTGGCGGGCGGCACGGACGGTTGGGCCGCCGCCGGGCTGGAGGTCTTCGAAGGCACCAACGTGCCGAGCAAGGCCTTCGGCGAGGTCATCGAGCATGAAAAGCACACGCCCTGGATCACGTCGGACGAGTTGCAGGCGCGCGTGGAGCGCGGCGACAACATCGTGGTGGTGGACAGCCGCACGCCCGAGGAGTTCGCCGCGTTCAGCCTGCCGTTCGCGCACAGCCTGCCAGGGGCCGAGCTGGTCTACCGCATCGGCGAGCTGGCGCCCGACCCCGAGACCTTCGTGGTGGTGAACTGCGCCGGCCGCACGCGCAGCATCGTGGGCGCGCAGACGCTCATCGACGCCGGCATCCCCAACCGCGTGGCCTCCTTGCGCAACGGCACCATGGACTGGCTGCTCACCGGCCGCACGCTCGCCCACGGCCGCGCCACGCCGCTGCCCGAACCTTCGCCGGAGACGCTGGCCGCCGCCCGCGAGCGTGCCGCCGCGG
>JAEWPH010000029.1 GCA_023460715.1 Pseudomonadota bacterium
GCGCCGCCGCTCAGCGCGGGCGCCGGGCCGCGGCCGCCCGCAGCGGCGCCAGCAGGTCCGACAGGCCGTTGTGGTCGATCTCGTGCATCAGCGCCAGCAGGCGGCCGATGTCGCCGGGCGGAAAGCCTTCGCGGGCGAACCAGTTCAGGTAGTTGCCAGGGAGGTCGGCGATCAGCGTGCCCTGGTGCTTGCCGAAGGGCATTTCCACGGTCAGCAGGCGCTGCAGTTGCTGCGGGTCCATGGCCTCAGCCGCCCGCGCGCTTGACGGTGTGGCCCAGCTTCTTCAGCGCGTTCATCACGCGTTCGACGTGGTCGCCCTGCACCTCGATCACGCCGTCCTTCACCGTGCCCCCGGTGCCGCAGGCGGCCTTGAGCTGCTTACCCAGCGCCACCAGCTCCGGCTCGGCCAGCAGCACGCCGCGCACCACGGTGACGGCCTTGCCGCCACGGCCTTTGGTCTCGCGGGAGACGCGCACGATGCCATCGCCCTGTGGCACGGCCTGCGCCGCGCGGCAGGTGCACTGGCCGACCGGCTGCCGGCAGCCCGGACACATGCGCCCGGCGTCGGTGGAATAGACCAGACCGCCCAGATCGCTCAGGCGCATGCCGGCCTCCGCAAAGGCACAGCAACCTGGAAGCCCACAGGGGCGCAAGGGAAGGAGCGAGACAGCGACACGGCAACGGCGGGGGGAGGAAGACGCGCCATTATCCCGCGCGCCCGGCACGCGCCCGCGCCACTGCCGCACAATCGCGGACTGCATTCCTTCTTGCGCACCGCGCCGCCTCCATGCCCTTTTCCGCCCTCGGCCTCTCCCCTGCCCTTGTCCACGCTGCCGGCCAGATGGGCTTTTCCGCGCCCACGCCCATCCAGGCCGAGGCCATTCCCGCCGTGCTGCGCGGGGCCGACGTGCTGGGCTGCGCGCAGACCGGATCGGGCAAGACGGCCGCCTTCGGCCTGCCGTTGCTGCAGGCCGTGCTGCCCGCGGCCACCGCCGCAGCGCCGGGCCAGGGTCCGCGGCGCGTGCAGGCGCTGGTGCTGGCCCCCACGCGCGAACTGGCGGCCCAGGTGGGCGAGGTGCTGCGCGGCCTGGCCGCCGCCCTGCAGCCGCAGCGGCTGAAGATCGCGGTGGCCTTCGGCGGCGTGTCGGTCAACCCGCAAATGATGGCGCTGCGCGGCGGCGCCGACGTGGTGGTGGCCACGCCCGGCCGCCTGCTGGACCTGGTGGCGCACAACGCCGTGGATCTGTCGGCCGTGCAGATGCTGGTGCTGGACGAGGCCGACCGCCTGCTCGACCTGGGCTTTGCCGACGAGTTGCAGCGCGTGCTGGCCCTGCTGCCGGCGCGGCGCCAGAACCTGCTGTTCTCGGCCACGTTCCCCCAAGGTGTGGCCGCTTTGGCCGAAGGCCTGCTGCGCGACCCCGTGCGCATCGCCGTGCCCGATGCGCCCGAAACGGCCCCGGACATCCTGCAGCGCGCCATCGCCGTGGACGCACGGCGCCGCACGCAGCTGCTGCGCCATCTGGTGCAGCAGGAAGGCTGGTCGCGCGTGCTGGTGTTCGTGGCCACGCAGTACGCGGCCGAGCATGTGGCCGAAAAGCTCTACCAGGCAGGCATCTACGCATCGCCCTTCCACGGCGGGCTGAGCCAGGGCGCGCGCACGCAGGTGCTGCAGGAGTTCAAGGACGAGCGCTGGCAGGTGGTGGTGACCACCGATCTGGCGGCACGCGGGTTGGACATCGCGCAATTGCCGGCGGTGGTGCAGTACGACGTGCCCCGCGCGCCGGCCGATTACGTGCACCGCATCGGGCGCACGGGCCGCGCGGGCGAACGCGGTCTGGCGGTGAGCTTCGTCACGGCCGAGACGCGCGCGCACTTCGAGCACATCGCCAAGCGCCAGGGCCTGCAGTTGCCGCTGGAAGAGGTGGCGGGCTTCGAGCCCCAGGATGTGCCGCCCCCGCCCGTGGGCAACCAGCCGCCGGGCACGGGCGGCATCAAGGGCAAACGGCCGAGCAAGAAGGACAAGCTGCGGGCTGCCGCTGCCGCTGCCGCGGCCCAGGCGGCCGAGGGCGGCGGTTCGCCCTCCAATCCCTCCACACCGGCCAGCGGCCCGTCGACGGCGGATTGACGGGGCCGCCGCCGCGCGCGGGCCCGGCAGGCGCAGCGGGGCGCTCTGAAGGACTGCGGGCGTACCTGCCCGCGAGGACCGGGACTACCGGCGACCCGCGCCGGCCAACGGCTCAGTCGCCGTCGCCGCCACCGTCCGAGCCATCGGCGCCATCCGATGCGTCGTCCACCCCATCGGCACCGCTGCCCTGCCCACCGGCAGGCCGCTCGCTGCGCAGCGCGGGCCGCGCCAGGATCTCGACGTAGAACTGCGCGGCGCCACTGCCTGCCGCCTCGTCGATGCGGGATTTGATGTCCTCGACCGCCACGGGCTGGGCGTCGGCCTGCGAGGCGCCGAAGCGGCAGTCGAAGGCCCAGGTATCGAAGCCGGCAGGCGGTGCGCGGCGGCGTTCGCGGCGCAGGTAGCGGTGGATGTCGTGGCGCGCGGCGTCCAGGAGCCGGTCCCGCTGCTTGCCTTCGAGGTTCAGCTGAAAAGTTTTTCTCATGGGTGATCGTACCGCCGATCCAGCAACCACCGGGCGGCCCGCCGGAATGCGGCCCTGGTTCGAAATAGTGGGGTCAAAATGGCCTGCAGCGCCCTACGGACAAGCGCAACCAGCTATCAATAGAAGAGCATCAGGCCGCCAGCCTACTTGCCCACCAGCTCGTTGAGCTTGCGGGCCTCGAACTGGCCTTCGAGCGCCGCGTCACCAGGCACGCAGTCGCGCGCCTGCTGCGAGGTGGCGGAGAGCTTCTCGATCGCCTGCCACAGCAGCGTGATCTGGTGCTCCTGCGACGAGGCGTTGTCGATCAGCCCGCGCATGGCCTGCGACAGCGGATCGTCTTCCTGCGTGATGCCGTAGGCCGTGAACGGGCGCGGCTGCTGCGGCTCGGTCACGTCGGCGCTCTGCCCCTGCCTGGACGGGATGATGCGCGCCGGAATGCCCACCGCCGTGGCGCCGGCGGGCACGGGCTTGATGACCACTGCGTTGCTGCCGATCTTGGCGCCGTCGCCCACCTCGAAGCCGCCCAGCACCTTGGCGCCCGCGCTCACCACCACGTCCTTGCCCAGCGTGGGATGGCGCTTGGCGCCCTTGTACAGCGAGGTGCCGCCCAGCGTGACGCCCTGGTAGATGGTGCAGCCGTCGCCGATCTCGGCCGTCTCGCCCACCACCACGCCCATGGCGTGGTCGAAGAACACGCGCTCGCCGATCCTGGCGCCCGGGTGGATCTCGATGCCCGTGAGCCAGCGCGAGAAGTGCGAGATGAAGCGGCCCAGCCACTGCAGGCCGTGGCCCCAGCACCAGTGGGCCGGGCGGTGCAGCCAGATCGCGTGCAGGCCCGGATAGCAGGTGACGACCTCCCAGGTGCTGCGGGCAGCCGGGTCGCGGTCGAGGATGCACTGGATGTCGGATCGCAGGCGGGCAAGCATGGGGCGGGTGGTGATGTCTACGGAAAAAGAGCCGAGCAGTCTATCGCCTGCCGGCGCGGCACGCTTTGCGCGGGTGGCGAAGGCCTGTCTGCGGGGCGGCCACTGCGGCACGGGCGAAGCGAGCAGTAGCAGGTGGTGGCGGCCAACGCAGGCGCCGCAGCCAGCAGCGTCACGGTCCGGCCGCCGGCGCCTCGGCCTGCGGCTGCGCGGGGCCGGCGGCACCGGGCCGGCCGTGCGCCGCTTCGGTCATGGCCTTGGCCACGCCGCGCAGGATGTGGATCTCTTCCGGCATCAGCTGCGCGCGGTTGAACAGCTGGTTCAGGCGCGGCATGAGCTTCTTGGGCGCGGCCGGGTCGAGAAAGCCGATGTCCACCAGCGCGCGCTCCCAGTGCGACAGCATGCCCGCCACCTGGGCTGCATCGGCGCGCACGGGCGCCAGCGGCGCAGCGTCTGCCAGGGCCGCATCGGCCGCCGCGAAGCCGCCGAGTGCCATGCGCCATTCATAGGCCACGACCTGGATCGCCGCGCCCAGGTTCAGCGAGCCGAAGCCGGGGTTGGTGGGAATCGACAGCGCGACATGGCAGCGGTAGACGTCCTCGTTGGCCATGCCGAAGCGCTCGGAGCCGAACAGAAACGCCACGCCGGCCTCGGCGCCAGTGGCCGCGCCTTCGGGCGCCTGGACCGCACCGTCTGCCGGGGGCTGTCCCGCCTGCGCGCCCTGCGTGGTGCGTTGCGGGCCCATGAGCCACTCGAAATGCGCACGCGGGGCCCGTGTGGGCGGGCCGAAATCGCGCGGCGTCATCGCCGTGGCGCACAGGTGGCTCATGCCGTCCAGCGCCTCATCCAGCGTGGCGACGATGCGCGCGTTCTCCAGCACGTCCAGGGCGCCGCTGGCGCGCTGGATGGTCTCCTCGCGCCGCAGCACATTGGCCCAGCGCGGCGCCACCAGCACCAGGTCGTCGAAGCCCATGGTCTTCATGGCCCGCGCGGCGGCGCCCACGTTGCCGGCATGGCTGGTCTGGATGAGGATGAAGCGGGTTTTCATGGCGGACAACGGTGCGGAGCGAACCCGCGATTGTCGCCGCAAGCCAGCGCGGCGCCGAAGGC
>JAEWPH010000030.1 GCA_023460715.1 Pseudomonadota bacterium
CCGCCCCCCCCCCCGGCGCGGTAGACCGCATCGCCGCCTTGTGGCGCCGGGGCCGGCTGCGGCGGGAAGTTGTCATAGTCGCCGCCGTGCGCGTCCAGGATGGCCTGGGCCATGGCCTCGACGGAAGCGTCCGCTGGTGCGGCGTCGGAGCAGTGCGGCTCAGCCATGGCTGTGGTGCCAGAAAGGGGTGCCGAGCACGGGCGTGCTGGGCTGGGCCGTGTCCTGCGCGGCCATGGCACCTGCGGTGCGCGCGGCGCGGCCGGCGGCCACGGCGTCGGCGAACGCACCCGCCATGGCGACGGGATCGGTGGCCAGGGCCACGGCGGTGTTCAGCAGCACACCGTCATAACCCCATTCCATGACCTGGCACGCGTGCGAGGGCAGGCCCAGGCCGGCATCGACGAGCAGGGGCACATCGAGGCGGTCCCGCAGCAGTTGCAGCGCATACGGGTTGACGGGGCCGCGGCCGGTGCCGATGGGTGCGGCCCAGGGCATCACGGCCTGGCAGCCCACGTCCACCAGCCGCTGGCACAGCACCAGGTCTTCCGTGCAGTAGGGCAGCACCTGGAAGCCGTCGCGGATCAGCTGGGAGGCGGCGTCCACCAGGTTCAGCGTGTCGGGCTGCAGGGTGTAGTCGTCGCCGATGAGTTCGAGCTTGATCCACGGGGTGTTGAACACCTCGCGCGCCATCTGGGCCGTGGTGATGGCCTCCTGCACGCTGTGGCAACCGGCGGTGTTGGGCAGCACGGGCACGTTGAGCCGCTTGAGCAGTTCCCAGAAGCTGGCGCCGGTCTCGGCGGCATTGTGGCCCTGGCGGCGCAGCGAGGCCGTGACCATGGCAGGCCGGGCGCGCTGCACGGCGGCTTCGAGCACGCTGGGCGAGGGGTAGCGGGCCGTGCCCAGCAGCAGGCGGCTCTGGAAGGTCTGGCCGTAGAGCACCAGCGCGTCGCTGGCGGCGGGAGAGGGGGCAGTGGAGGACATGGAAGGGAAGGGGGGGCTTCAGCCGCCGGTGACCGGGGCGATGATTTCGATCCTGTCGCCGTCCTGCAGCGGGTGCACGGCGTACCGGGTGTTGGGGACGAACTGCAGGTTCACGGCCACGGCGAAGGGGGGCTTGGCACCCTGGTGCGCCACGGCGTCGGCCACGGTGGCACTGCCCTGCAGCTCGACGGGAGTCTGGTTGATGAAGATGTTCATGGACTGGTAGTTGCGGCCTCGGCTGCGCCTTGCAACTGCAATGCGAGGTCGAAGCGCGGCGCGAGGGGGGATTGTCCCGTGTTCAGACATTGCATCACAACATCGAGCAGGGCCGGCGCGATCATGAAGCCATGGCGGTACAGGCCGTTCACCTCCAGCACGCGGTCGGTCACCTGGCGCACGGCAGGCAGGTTGTCGGGCAGCGTGGGGCGGCACTGCGTGGCGATTTCCAGGATGCGCGCCTCGGCAAAGCCGGTGTGCACCGCGTAGGCCGCGCTCAGCAGCTCGAGCGTGGAGCGCACGCTGGCGGGCGAGAGGTCATCGGATTCGATCTCGGTCGCGCCAATGACGAAGACGTGGTCCTGCTTGGGGGCAATGTAGATCGGGTAGCGCGGGTGCACCACGCGCGTGGGGCGCTGCAGCGTCACCTCGGGCGCATGCAGGCGCACGACCTCGCCGCGCACGCCGCGCAGCGCAGGCCATTGGCCGCGAGCGCCCAGGCCGCGGCAGTCGATCACCCAGTCGGGCTGGCCCGTGGTGCCGGGCGCGAAGTCTTCGGGGCTGCGGGCGCTGTGCCAATGCGCGCGCACCTTGAGCTGCGCCATGGTGCGCTCCAGTGCGGTGAGCAACTGGCGGTTGTCGAGCTGGCCTTCGCCCGGCAGGTACAGGCCCTGGTGAAAGCGGTTCGCGGCCGTGGGCTCCAGCGTGGCGACGCCGTCACTGTCCAGCACTTGCAGCGCGGGCAGGTCGGGCACGACGGTCTGCGTGCGCTCCAGCGTGCCGCGCAGGCGGGCGGCGTCGCCCGCGTCCTGCCGGTGCCAGAGGACCAGGGTGCCGTTCTGCTGGAAGTACACCGGTTCCACCAGCTGCGCGAGCAGCTGGGGCCAGCGGTTGAGGGCGTACTGGCCCATGCGCACCACGCCGGGCTCGGTCACCGCGGACTCGGCCAGCGGCGCCAGCATGGCGGCGGCGATGCGGGCGGCGGCGCCTTGCGCATCCGGGCCGCCGGCTTCGTAGATGTCGACGGAATGGCCCGCGCGGGCCAGCTCGATGGCGAGCAGGCGGCCCATGAGGCCGGCACCCAGGATGGCGATGGAGGAGGGAGAAGAAGAAAGAAGAGGCATCGGGTCCGTCGTGTCTTGTCTGCAAGCCAACAAAGGGACAAAACGGGTGATGCCGATCCATGAAACTCCCCACGCCAGCATGACCTGGATCGGGTAGCGGGGCCGGGTGGAAGGTGTGCCTGCGCAGGCGGCAGGTGCCTTCCGGAAAGCCCCAGGGTATTTCTCAGTCGCCGGCCGGCAGCACCGTGGCTGCGGCGGGACACCCCTGTTTCGTCCGTGAGCGGGATTACAGCACAGGGCCCAAGACCCTGGTGTTGATCTGGTGCAGGGGTTGGGCGCAGGGCGCGCGACGCCGGCGGGCCGGCCGACATCCCGGATAATTTTTGCCATGACCGAAAACAACCAGCATTCGTCGCCGGCCCACCGGCGCTACGCCCGTGTGCTTTCCATCGCGGGCTCCGACAGCGGCGGCGGCGCGGGCATCCAGGCCGACCTCAAGACCTTCAGCGCGCTGGGCTGCTACGGCATGACGGCCATCACCGCCATCACGGCGCAGAACACGCAGGGCGTGAGCGGCATCCACGGCATTCCGCCGCAGATGCTGAAGGCCCAGATCGATGCGGTGGTGCAGGACATCGGCGTGGACGCCGTCAAAATCGGCATGCTGCACTCGCCCGAGGTGGTGCAGGTGGTGGCCGATGCCATCCGCGAATACGACCTGCCGCACGTGGTGCTCGACCCGGTGATGGTAGCCACCAGCGGCGACCGGCTGATCGCCGCCGAGACGGTGGGCACGCTGGTGCAGGAACTCTTTCCGCTGGCCACGCTGGTCACGCCCAACCTGGACGAGGCCGGCTGGCTGCTGGAGCGCCGCATCGACGGCGAGGCCGCGCTGGACGCGGCGGCAGAAGGCCTGCTGGCGCTGGGCGCGCGGGCCGTGCTGCTCAAGGGCGGCCACCTGCCCGGCGACTGGGTCATCGACGTGCTGGCGGATGGCAAGGGCCTGCGCCACCGTCTGCAGTCCGCCCGCATCGCCACGCACAACGGGCACGGCACGGGGTGCACGCTGTCGTCGGCCGTGGCTTCGTTCCTGGCGCTGGGGGAGCCGCTGCAGCAGGCGGTGGAAAAGGGCCGGGCCTACATCCTGGGCGCCATCGCGGCCGGCGCCGACGTGCGCACGGGCCGGGGGCACGGCCCGCTCAACCACGGCTATGCGCCCGTGGCCCAGCGGGTGTTCGGCTGACGGCTACTACATCCCTTCAAGCCGCCTCGGCCGGGGCGGCTGAAGGTGCTACCAACCCCAGGCCAGGCTGCGGGCGACCCAGCCCTTCTGGCCGCCCTCGCGCTGCACGTGGGCCCAGGTCCCCGACTTCTTCAGCGTGCGCACCACTTCGTGCTGCTGCAGCTTGCCCACCACCCGGTGGCTGGGGCCGGGACCGGCCCGCAGATTGGCCGTGCGGGCGGTGACCACCATGTGCGGGGTCTTGCTGGTCAGCGGCGCATAGACCCAGCCGAGCGGCTCCTCGTAGTCGCGCACCTTGAGCCAGTTGCCCTTGCGCTGCGTCACGCGCAGCGGGTAGCCGTCGCTCAGTTCCCACAGCGTGGCTGAGCGCGTCGAGGGTGTCTCGCGCACGTTGACGGACGAGCCCTTGATGCTCACGTACTGCTGGGCCTGCGCGGCGCCGGCGGTCAGCAGCAGCAACAGGCTGGCCGCGATGCCTGCAGCGGCCGTGGTGAACGCGCGGCCGGCGCGTGGGAGGCGGGGGATCAAGGGCTGGGGGCGGGGAAGGGTGGCTGACACGCTGCGGGTACTCCTCTCGGTCGATGGAAAAAATGAGAGGGGTGGACGGCTGCGGGGGAGCGAAGTTCCGGCCAATGTGTCGGGGATGACCCGGGGAGCTGCCCTGATGCACGCGTTTGTCGCGCAGGGCTTCATCAAAAATGTGAGCTACCTGCGCTTACTGCCAAAGGGATTCGGGCACAAATGACCTTGGAAGCCATTGTGGCCGAGCGCCTCCAGCTATTATTTTTAATATTGCAGCCGGCGACCGTCAGGCACGCCGCGAACGCGTGGCCCAGGCCAGCGCAAAGCAGAGGGCCAGCGTGGGCAGCGCCGAGCCGGCACCGGCCCACACGCGCGGCAGCAGGTGGTAGAACGCGATGCCCGACAGCCACAGCGCCACCGGCAGCCACTCCACGCGCGATGCGCGCTGCAGCAGGGCGGGGGCCGACACGCCGAACGCCAGCCGCCCCAGGATCACGCCGAACAGCGGCACGAACACCGAACTGAGCAGAAGCAGGAACGGCTCCAGGCTGTGCATGGGCAGCACCAGCGCCAGCGCCGTGCAAACCGCCGCCACGGCCAGGCCCCATTGGCGGATGCTCCAGCGCGGCAGCAGGCTGTGGGCCGACACGGCGCCCGAATAGGTGTCGCCATAGGCGTTGTCCACCTCGTCGATGAGGATCAGAGACAGCGCGATCAGCCCGCCCTGCGCCAGCAGCAGCGCGGTCACCAGATCCTGGCTGGGCAGCGTCAGCGCCACCAGCACGCCCAGCGTGTAGCACCAGATATTGGCCAGCGCATAGCCCAGCCAGGTGCCGCGCAAGGCCGCGCCGCCGCTTCTGCCGTGGCGCGCGTAGTCGGCCACCAGCGGCAGCCACGAGATGGGCATGGCGATCACCAGATCCAGCGCGGGCATCACGCCCATGCCGCCGGCGCCCTGGCGCTGCCACAGCTGCGCAAAGCCCTGCGCATGCGCCAGCGACAGGAACTGCCAGCTCAGCCACAGCAGCGACAGCACGACGAGCGGCAGCGCCACGCGCGCGATCACCCGGCGCACCAGCTGCACCATCGAGCCGCTGATGAGCGCCATCACCACCGCGCCCCACAGCAGCGTGGCCGCCACGGGCCACCAGGCCGCGGCCGTGGCGCCGGACTGGCGGCCGATGGCCACCGTCGCGTCGCGCATCACCACCAGCTCGAACGTGCCCCAGCCGATGAGCTGCACGATGTTGAGCACGATGGGCAGGCTGGCGAACGAGCGGCCGTACACCGCATGCATCAGCCCGGCGCTGGCCAGGCCGCTGTCGCAGCCCAGCTTGGCCACCCAGCCCAGCAGGCCGGCGCCGACGAGCGAGCCGAACACGATGGCGGCGAGCGCCTCCTGCGTGCCCAACGCTGGCATGAGATAGGCCCCCACCTGCATGACCAGCAGGCCCACGCCCAGGCTGAACCACAGCGAGGCATGGTCGTGCCACTGGAAGACACGCCGCTCGGCGGGCACCGGCGCAAGCGCGTCGTTGGCGATGGGGGAGGAGGGGGACATGCGGGCTCCGTGGCAGAAACGACAGAGCAGGGGCCGCACGCGCCAGGCAGCGCCACGGGAGCGGGCGGCGGCATGGCATGGTGGACAGCTTCCCTGCGCGAGGATGATCTCGGGCCCACGCGCATCGGAGCGTGGGAACAGGTTCGAAGGGTGTGATCTCAGCCCTGCATTTGCAGGACACCCCTAGCTTGTGCCGCCTTGCGGCAGCGGCGCGCATTGTGCCATGCACCTGCGGCAGCTTGGCGCCTATCAGTCCGCTGCGGTTTCAGGCAGCCTGGCGACGACCCTGATCCTGATCCTGAACTCAAAGCCGTACAGCCAGGTCTCGCCGATGCCGCTGCGGCGAGCATTTACAGCGATGTCGGGGGCCAGCACGCGGGATTGCGTGGGAGCCGGGAGATGTGGGGCGTCCAGGGCTGTAGCGCTTTGGGGTTGGGCGGAGGGCGGCTCGCTGTTTTGATGTTGCCGGGGTTTTGCTTTCCGGGGCCGGGGTGTGCGCCCGGCGGCGCACTCACTTTCTTTTGCTTCGCCAAAAGAAAGTTAGCAAAGAAAAGGCGACCCGAAGTCCGTGACCCCGATCGCCGTTGGCGACCGGGGCAACCTGCGATGCTCGCGCGGCGGGGGCCGCCGTGGAACTCACTGCGCTGCGTTGCAGCTCCGTTCAGACAGCCACGGCGAGTCAGAGCACGAAGCCTGCGTGTCCTGCGG
>JAEWPH010000031.1 GCA_023460715.1 Pseudomonadota bacterium
CCGCAGGCATACGCGCCGGACAGCGCGCCCAGCAGCACCCCCGCGGCGTACTGCTGGGCGACCGGCAGGCGCTGCAGCACCTTCTTCAGGCTGCAGGCCGTCAGCAGCCAGGCCAGCGTGGCGGGCAGGGCGCCGCCGGTGAGCAGCGACACCAGCGCCAGCCACTGCAGCGGCGTGGCCGCGCCGAACATGGCGCCCACGCCGAGCACGGCCTCCACGAAGAGCACGGCGCGCAGAATGACGCCCACATGGCACGCGTCGAACACGAGCGCGCGGCCCTGCAGGGCCGCTGGCGGAGCAGGCGGCGGCAGGGGCTGGGGCCGGGTCGATAAAATTTGCGTTTCTTGCATTGCGGCATCCGGGCGTTCCGGGTGTCTGAACCACCGGATTATTGCCCTCCATGTCCTCCAGTCCCGCATCCAGCCCAGCGTCGCAGCCCTCCCAAGACCAACTGGCCACCAAGGCCCAGGCCTGGTCGGCCCTGTTCTCCGAGCCCATGAGCGACCTGGTCAAGCGCTATACGTCGAGCGTCTTCTTCGACAAGCGCCTGTGGCAGGCCGACATCGCCGGCAGCCTGGCGCACGCCGAGATGCTGGCTGCGCAGGGCGTCATCAGCGGCGATGACCACGCCGCCATCCAGCGCGGCATGGCGCAGATCACGGCAGAGATCGAATCCGGCGCCTTCGAGTGGAAGCTGGACCTGGAGGACGTGCACCTGAACATCGAGGCCCGGCTGACCCAGCTGGTGGGCGACGCCGGCAAGCGCCTGCACACCGGCCGCAGCCGCAACGACCAGGTGGCCACCGACGTGCGCCTGTGGCTGCGCGGCGAGATCGACCTGATCGCCGATCTGCTGAAGGAGCTGCAGGTCTCGCTGGTGGATGTGGCCGAGCAGAACGTGGAGGTGATCCTGCCTGGCTTCACCCACCTGCAGGTGGCGCAGCCGGTGAGCTTTGCGCACCACATGCTGGCCTATGTGGAGATGTTCGCCCGCGACGCCGAGCGCATGCAGGACGTGCGCCGCCGCGTCAACGTGCTGCCGCTGGGCGCCGCCGCGCTGGCCGGCACCACCTACCCGCTGGACCGCGAGCGCGTGGCCCGCACGCTGGGCATGGACGGCGTCTGCCAGAACAGCTTGGACGCCGTGAGCGACCGCGACTTCGCCATCGAATTCACCGCCGCCGCCAGCCTGTGCATGGTGCACGTGAGCCGCCTGTCCGAAGAACTCATCATCTGGATGAGCCAGAACTTCGGCTTCATCAAGATCGCGGACCGCTTCACCACCGGCTCGTCGATCATGCCGCAGAAGAAGAACCCCGACGTGCCCGAACTGGCGCGCGGCAAGACCGGCCGCGTGGTCGGCCACCTGATGGGCCTGATCACGCTGATGAAGGGCCAGCCCCTGGCCTACAACAAGGACAACCAGGAAGACAAGGAGCCGCTGTTCGACACCGTCGATACGCTCAAGGACACGCTGCGCATCTTTGCCGAGATGGTCGGCGGCCAAGCGAACGCGGCTACGGGCAAGAAGGAGGGCGGCATCACCGTCAACCCGCAGGCCATGGAGCAGGCCGCGCTCAAGGGCTACGCCACGGCGACCGACCTGGCCGACTACCTGGTCAAGAAGGGCCTGCCCTTCCGCGATGCGCACGAGACCGTCGCGCACGCCGTCAAGGCCGCGCAGTCGCACGCCTGCGACCTGTCGGAGCTGCCCCTGACCGTGCTGCAGGGCTTCCATCCCCAGATCGAGAAGGACGTGTACGAGGTGCTGAGCCTGCGCGGCTCGCTCAACGCCCGCAACACCCTGGGCGGCACGGCGCCGGCCCAGGTGCGGGTGCAGCTGGCGCGGCACCGGGCACGTCTGGGCTGATCCCGACTGGGTGGTATGACGCTCTTTCTTTGATAGCTGTTTGCGCTTGATTCATGGGCAGTTCAGATGCTTTCGAATCTGAATTCCTTGCTGGATAAGCGCAACCAGCTATCTTTTCCGTAGTGACGATTCCGTTTCCGTTCCCTGAGGCCCGCGCCATGTCCTTGCATCGCACCGATCCCCGCCTCTGGAACCGCCGCCGGGTGCTTGCTGGCGGCCTGGCCGCGGCGGCGGCCACGGCCCTGCCGGGGCTCCCCGCCCGGGCCGAAACCGGCCGGCCGCTGCGCATCCTGGTGGGCTTTCCGCCCGGCGGCGGCACCGATGCCATCGCCCGCGCGCTGGCCGACAAGCTCAAGGACCGGCTGGGCGTGCCCGTGGTGGTGGACAACCGCCCGGGCGCCGGCGGGCAGATCGCCGCGCAGGCGCTCAAGGCCGCGCCGGCGGACGGCAGCACGGTGTTCCTCACGCACGACCACACCATCTCCATCCTGCCGCAGGTGGTGCGGCACGCGGGCTTCGACCCGGAGCGCGACTTCGTGCCCGCAGGCGGCTTCGCCACTTTCGTCAACTGCTTCGCGGTGGCCGGCGGCACCCCGGCGAACACCTTCGCCGAATACCTGGACTGGGTGCGCAAGGCCGGCGGCGGCCAAAGCGCCGTCGGCATTCCGGCGCCGGCCTCCACGCCGGAGTTCCTGGTGCGCCTGCTGGGCGAGCGCTACCGGCTGGACCTGGTGGCCGCCCCCTACCGCGGCAGCGCCCCGCTGATCGGCGACCTGCTGGGCCAGCAGATCCCGGCCGGCGTGGCCTCGGTGCAGGATTTCATCGAACAGCACCGGGCGGGCAAGCTGCGGGTGCTGGCGGTGCTGGGCGGCCAGCGCCAGGCAGCGCTGCCCCAGGTGCCCACCTTCGCGGAGCTGGGGCTTCAAGGCTTCGAGGACACGCCGTACTACGGCTTCTACGCCCCGGCCGGCACGCCGCGCGGGTTCATCGACACCTTTTCCGCCGCGCTGGCGCAGGTGGTGGCCGTGCCGGCCATGCAGCAACGCCTGGCCGCCATGGGCCTGACCGTCGGCTACATGGCCCCGGCGCAGCTGGCCCAGCGCGAACGCGCCTACACGGCGACCTGGGCGCGCATCATCCGCGCCAGCGGTTTCCAGCCGCAGTGACGGGGCTGGCGTCGCCCGGGTGGAGTTCCGGTCGATATGTAACGTCGGCTGGTTAATTTGTAAAAATTGTGTGCGCCAGGGAATGTTGCGGCGGACAATCGCTCAGAGCCGGTTCAACTTCTTCGCGGAGCTGCTTTCCATGCCTTCTCCCCAGGCCCATCGCCCCCTGCGCGTTTCCCTGTTTCCCCTGCTGCTGGCCTGCGCCAGCGTGGCGGCCACGGCTGCGCCGGTGGCCGGGAGCAGCGCCGCGGCGGTGGATGCCAGCCCCGCCGCCACGGTGGCCCTGCCCGCCGCCTACGCCCGGTGGCAGTCGAGCATGGACGCCTTCGCCGCGGCCGACCGGGAGCGCCATCCCCAGACCGACGGCGTGCTTTTCGTCGGCAGCTCCACGATCCGCCTGTGGTCCGACCTGCGCGAAGACTTCCGCCAGCTGCCCGTGGTCATCAACCGCGGCTTCGGCGGCTCCACCATGGCCGACTGCAACTACTTCGTGAAAAGCCTGGTGGTGCAGTACCAGCCCCGCCACGTGATGGTCTACGCCGGCGACAACGACCTGGCCGAGGGTCGCACGCCGGCCCAGGTGCTGGAAAGCTTCCAGTCGTTCGTGACGGCCGTGCGCACCGCGCTGCCGCAGACGCGCATCAGCTACATCTCGATCAAGCCCAGCCCGCTGCGCGCCAGCCTGCTGCCCCGCGCGCGGGAAGCCAACGCCCTGCTGGCCGGCTACGTACGCACCCTGCCCAACAGCGACTACATCGACATCTTCACGCCCATGATGGCGGCCGACGGATCGGTGCGCACCGACCTGTTCGGACCCGACCGGCTGCACATGAACGATGCGGGCTACGACCTGTGGCGTTCCGTCATCTCGGCCTATGTGGGGCGTGACGGCGTGATGCAGGCCCGTGAGGCTGCGCCCGCGGCGGCCACGGGCCCTGCCACCGCAGCGGTCGCCGTGCCGGCTGCGGCCGGCGGCATCGTGCGCGTCAGCGTGGAGCGCTGAGCGCAGGGGCCACGGCCTGCCGCAGTGGTCCGGCCGTTGCGGGCACGGTGCACGGTGCCCCACCAGCGCCGGCCTGCGTCGTGGCGGGTTGCGACGGTGCGCCGTCGTCCGGCGGCTTGTCCACCCACAGCGTGATGCGCGCCACCACATAGAGCGTGGCAAAACAGGTCGCCAGCAGGGCGATGTCGTGCAGCCAGGGACGGGGCGCGTCGCCCAGCAGCCCCAGCACCAGCAGCACCACCACAAGGTGCGCACAGAACACCGCCAGCGAGGCGGCGCCCAGGGTTTCCAGCCAGCGCATGCGCGGCAGCCGCGCGGCCAGCGCGGGGCCGAAGCGGATCGCCAGGATGGTGAGCGCGAACAGGTCGATCAGGCGCAGCGGGCCCAGCAGCCACTTGTCGAAGAGCGGGTTCAGGCCCCACGCGGGCGGGAACGGGGTCTGCCCGATCACATGGCGCCACACGAAGCCGATCAGGGCCACCACGCCCGCGGTCCACAGCGCCCAGCGCGGGAACTCAAACGCAGGGGCTTCCGGGTCATTGCGGCTGGCGCCCATCCACAGGCCCATCATCCACAGGAACTGCCAGGCCCACATGTTGAAGGAGCCCGTCTCCGAAAACGGCACCGACAGCGGTATGGCCTGGATGAAATGGCTGTAGAACCATTCCGAAAACCCGAACTGCGCCAGGAACCACAGCCCGATGCTGACCGCCATCACCGGCGCCCAGCCGCGCCGCAGCGCGAACGTCATGATCCAGGGGCTGGCCAGCATGAAGAGGACGTACAGCGGCAGGATGTCCAGCAGCGGCGGCTCGTACACCAGCAGCAGTCCGCCGACGAGCGCCTGCAGCGGCTGGGCGAGGTAGAAGTTCATCAGCCCCTTCACGGCGGGCTGGTCCACCTTGAGGCCGATGAAGGCGATCACGGTGAACAGGAACAGCAATGTGGCGGCCTGGCAGGCGTAGATCTTCACCGCGCGCCGCAGGAAGGATTGCCGCATGTGGGCGACGCTTTTGCGCCACGCCTGGCGGCCGTAGACCAGGCCGGCCATGTACGCCGACAGCAGCACGAAGCCCTCGGCCGCCGATACGAACCCGAACGGTTGCCCCAGCGGCTGCGTGAGCCGCGTCGGCAGATGGGTGACGGTCATCAGGACCAGCATCAGGCCCCGAACGGCGTCGATCTCCCATCGGCGGGCATTGGAGGTGGGGGGCATGGGCGCTCGCGATGTGGGTGTGCGCGAATTGTCCGGCCGCAGGCAGGCCCGCGCGTGTAGGCGGTTTACAACTGCGTCCCTCGTCCGGTAGCCCACGGGGGTGCGATGGGCTACGCTTTCGGGCTTCTGCGCGGCGCCCCACCCGTGGGCGCCTCCCGGTGCGGGTGTCTGTGGAGGGACCGCCGCCGGGACGTCGCTCTTTCGCTTGCAAACACATGAAACAAGAACACAACAACAAGGTTCGGCTTTTGCGCGGCGCCCTGCTGGCCTGGGGCCTTGCCGCCACCGCGCTGTCTGCCCAGGCGCTCACGGTGGTCAGCTTCTCCCCGCAGGGCGAGGTGGCCCGCATCCGCCAGGCCGTGGCCAAGTTCGACAGCGCAGCCGTCAACTTCGGAGACCCCAAGGCACCGGCCCCCTTCACCGTGAACTGCAGCGACACCGAAGCCGGCAAGGGCACGGGCCGGTGGACCAGCGAGCGCGAATGGGTCTACGACTTCCAGAGCGACATGCCGCCCGGCGTGCGCTGCACGGCCACGGTCAAGTCAGGCTTCAAATCGGCCTCTGGCGCAGCATTGACGGGCGCAACCAGCTATGCATTCAATAGCGGTGGTCCGTTCGTGCAAAGCGTGCGGCCCGGCACCTACCAGGAGATCGACGAAGAGCAGTTCTTCGTGCTGCAGTTCAACGGCGCGGCCACCACGGCCAGCGTGCAGGAGAACGTCTGGTGCGCGGCCGACGGTGTGGGCGAGCGCATCCCCGTGCGCCTGATCGAGGGCACCCAGCGCCAGGAGCTGCTGCAGTCCCAGGGCCTGAAGCCGGCGGCCGAGAAGCAGCCGCAGCGCTACGCCACGCTGGCCTGCAACCGCCGGCTGACATCGGGCTCGCAGATGCAGCTGGTGTTCGGCAAGGGCGTCGCTACGCCCAGCGGCGTAGCCAATGCAGTGGAGCGCCGCTTCAGCTACAAGGTGCGCCAGCCCTTCTCGGCAGAGTTCACCTGCGAGCGCGAGAACGCCCAGGCCGCGTGCCTGCCCATCCGGCCGCTGCGCCTGTCGTTCAACGCGCCCGTGCCGCGCAAGCTGGCCGAGGGCATCCGCCTGCAATCCGACAAGGAAACGCTCAAGCCCCAGGTGGACGGCGAGGGCGATGGCGACACGGTGGTCACTGGGGTGGAGTTCAAGCCGCCCTTCACGGCGCAGACGGCCTTCATGCTGCAGCTGCCGCGCGACTTCAAGGACGCCTCGGGCCGCACGCTGCGCAATGCCGACAGCTTCCCGCTCAAGGTGGGCACGGGCGCCATGCCGCCCCTGGCCAAGTTCGCCGCCTCGCCGTTCGGCATCGTCGAGCGCTTCGCCGAAGGCCCGCAGGGCCCGGCGCTGCTGCCCGTGACCCTGCGCAACGTGGAGGCCGACCTGCGCGTGCAGGGCCTGCAGCCGGGCCAGGCCCTGGATGCGTCCAAGGTGGCCACGCTGCAGCCCAAGAGCGACGCGGACATCATTGCGTGGTTCCGCAAGGTGCGCCGCTATGACAGCTACCAGATCCAGCGCTCCGAAGCACGCCGCGACGTGAAAGGCGCATTGCCCGCCGTGCTGGAGGACTCCGACAAGAACTACGTGCAGACCCGCATGCTGTCACTGCTCTCCGGGCAGGGCGGCGTCAAGACGCTCGACATCCCCAAGCCCGCCAACGGTGACCCGCGTCCGTTCGAGGTGGTCGGCATTCCGCTGCCGGCGGGCTTCCACGTGGTCGAGATCGCTTCGCCGATGCTGGGGCAGTCCCTGCTGGACGAACGCCACGGCGCCGGCCGCACCATGTACGTGCGCACCACCGCGCTGGTGACCAACCTGGGCGTGCACTTCAAGCTGGGGCGCGAGAACGCCGTGGCCTGGGTGACGACGCTCGACAAGGGCCAAGTGGTGCCGAACGCGCAGGTGCGCGTGTCCGGCTGCGATGGCCGAGAGCTGGCCACCGCCACCACCAACGCCCAGGGCGTGGCCACCTTCGAGGGGCTGTCGCCGCAGGCGCCCGCGTGCCGCGGCAACGACTGGATGCAGGCCTACTTCGTCAGCGCCCGCGTGGCCGGCGCGGACGGCGTGCAGGACATGGCCTTCACCTGGAGCGACTGGCAGCGGGGCATCGAGCCGTGGCGCTTCAACGTGCCCACCAGCAGCGACCCCCGGCCCGATGAGATCGCCCACACCATCTTCGACCGCACGCTGCTGCGCGCCGGCGAGACGGTGTCCATGAAGCACGTGCTGCGCAGCCAGAACCGCCAGGGCTTCGGCCTGCCGGGCAGCGAACCGGCCACGCTGGTCATCACCCACGTGGGCAGCGGCCAGCAGTTCACGCAGCCCGTCACCTGGCGCAAGACCGCCACGGGTGGCCTGAGCGCCGAGAACACCTTTGCCGTGCCGCCGGCCGCCAAGCTGGGCGTGTACGACGTCGAGCTGCGTGGCGCGGGCGGGCGCGAGCGCAGCTTCAGCTCCGGCCAGTTCCGGGTGGAGGAGTTCCGCCTGCCCGTGCTGGAGGGCCGCGTGGCCCCGGCGGAGAAGAAGCCGCTGGTGCGCGTGCGCTCGGTGCCCACCGATGTGCAGATCAACTACGTGTCGGGTGGCGGCGCGGCCAATCTGCCGGTGCGCGTGTCGGCCCTGGTGCGCGGCAAGTCGCTGCAGTACGCCGACTTCGACGCGTTCAGCTTCAGTCCGCCGCGCAAGCGCGACGCCAACGGCAACGCCGGCAGTAGCGGCAGCAGCGACGACGAGGAGGCCACCGCCAGCGATGACGCCCGCGTGATCGCCGACAAGCTGCCCGTCACGCTCGACAAGAACGGCGCCGGCAAGGTCGCCATCGACAACGTGCCGCAGTCCGCCCAGCCGCAGGAGCTAGTGCTGGAAGCCACCTACGCCGACCCGAGCGGCGAAGTGCAGACGCTGCGCAGCACGCAGCCGCTGTGGCCCGCGGCCGTGGTGGCCGGCATCAAGACCGAAGGCTGGGTGTCGGCCGCGCAGAAGATCCGCTTCCAGGCGCTGGCGCTGGGGCTGGACGGCAAGATCCAGGCCGACGTGCCCTTGTCCGTGCAGGCCATCGCCCGCATCACCACCACCAGCCGCAAGCGCATGGTGGGCGGCTTCTACAGCTACGACAACAAGACCGAGACCAAGGACCTGGGCACGGTGTGCACGGGCAAGAGCGACAGCCGCGGCCTGCTGCTGTGCGAGACCAAGCTCGACGAAGCGGGCGAGGTGGAGCTGGTGGTAACCGCGCGCGACAAGGACGGCAACGAGGCCCGCGCGGCGTCGTCCGTCTGGGTCACGCGCCAGGGCGAGCTGTGGTTCGGCGGCGAGGACCACGACCGCATCGACCTGCTGCCCGAGAAGAAGAGCTACCAGCCCGGCGAGACCGCCAAGCTCCAGGTGCGCATGCCGTTCCGCCAGGCCACGGCGCTGGTGTCCATCGAACGCGAGGGCATCATCGACACGCGCGTGGTGCAGCTCAACGGGCAGGACCCGACGGTCAACGTGAAGATCGAGGAAGGCTGGGGCTCCAACGTCTACGTGAGCGTGCTGGCCCTGCGCGGCCGCCTGCGCGAGGTCCCGTGGTACAGCTTCTTCACCTGGGGCTTCAAGGCGCCGCGCGAATGGTGGAGCGCCTTCTGGTACGAAGGCAAGGAGTACGTTGCGCCCACGGCCATGGTGGACCTGTCCAAGCCCGCCTACCGCCTGGGCCTGGCGGAACTGAAGGTGGGCACCAAGGCGCACCAGATCGACGTGAAGGTGGCGGCCGACAAGGAAAGCTACCCCGTGCGCGGCAAGGCGCAGGTGACCATCACCGCCACGCTGCCTGACGGCAAGCCCGCGGCGAATGCCGAGGTGGCGCTGGCCGCGGTGGACCAGGCCCTGCTGGAGCTGATGCCCAACACCAGCTGGAACCTGCTGGATGCCATGCTGCAGCGCCGCGCCTGGGGTGTGGAGACCTCCACCGCGCAGATGGAAATCATCGGCCGGCGCCACTACGGCAAGAAGGCCGTGCCCGCCGGCGGCGGCGGCGGCCGCGCGCAGACGCGCGAGCTGCTGGACACGCTGCTGCTGTGGCAGCCCGCCATCCAGCTTGACGCCAACGGCCAGGCCAGGGTGACGGTGCCTCTGAACGATGCGCTCACCACCTTCAAGATCGTGGCCGTGGCAGACGCGTCCACGGGCCTGTTCGGCACGGGCAGTACCAGCATCCGCGCCACGCAGGACCTGCAGATCATCAGCGGCCTGCCCCCGCTGGTGCGCGAGGACGACCAGTTCCGCGCCCAGCTCACGCTGCGCAACACCACCAAGGCGGCCATGAAAGTGGAGGTGGCGCCGCGCGCCACGCTGCTGAACCTGGACAAGCAGACGGTGGACATTCCCGCAGGCGAGTCGCGCGAGGTGGCATGGAACGTCACCGCGCCCGCCCAGCTGGCGCAGACGCGTGCCGAGGCCATCCTGTGGGAGATCGAGGCGCGCGACACCGTCGGCGGCGCCCGCGACGCGCTCAAGGCCAGCCAGCGCATCATCCCAGCCGTACCGCTCACGGTGCAGCAGGCCACGCTGGTGCAGGTGGACGGCAGCTTCAACCTGGACGTGAACCCACCGGCCGATGCGCTGCCGGGCCGTGGCGGCCTCAAGATGTCGCTGCAGCCCAAGCTGGCCGAAGGCCTGCCGGGCGTGCGCGACTGGTTCGCCAACTACCCCTTCGCCTGCCTGGAGCAGAAGACCAGCAAGGCCGTGGGCCTGCGCGACGGCAAGCTGTGGCAGACGGTGGTGGGCCAGCTGCCCACCTACCTGGACAGCGACGGCCTGGCGAGCTACTTCCCGCCGCAGGCGGGCAGCAGCAACCGCGGCAGCGACACGCTCACCGCGTACCTGCTGGCGGCCACGCACGAGGCGTCCGGCCTGCACCCCGAGTTCGCCCTGCCCGACGAGGCCCGCGCGCCTATGGAGCGCGGCCTGATCGCCTTCGTCGAAGGCCGCATCCAGCGCGACTTCTGGAGCCCGCGCAAGGATCTGGACATGCGCAAGCTGGCGGCCATCGAGGCACTGTCGCGCTATGGCAAGGCCACGGGCCGCATGCTGGGCAGCATCACCATCGCGCCCAACCAGTGGCCCACGCACACGGTGATCGACTGGCTCAACATCCTGAAGCGGGTGCAGGACGTGCCCCAGCGCGAGCAGCGCCTGGCCGAGGCGCAGCAGGTGCTCAAGGCCCGCCTGAGCTACCAGGGCACCAAGCTGATCTTCAGCACCGAGCAGGGCGACTACTGGTGGTGGCTGATGCAGAGCGGCGACGTGAACACCGCACGCCTGATGCTGGCCGTGATGGACGACCCGGCCTGGAAGGACGACATGGGCCGCCTGGCCAACGGCTTCATCAGCCGCCAGCAGGGCGGGGCGTGGCACACCACCACGGCCAACCTGTGGGGCGGGCTGGCGCTGGAGAAGTTCAGCGCCAGGTTCGAGGCCACGCCCGTCGCCGGCACCACCCGCGCGGCCATGGGCGGCAACAGCGCCAGCGTGGACTGGGCCAAGGTGGAGCGCGTGAAGACGACGGATGCCACCGGCGCCGCACACCAGACCACCTGGTTCGGCGCGCCGGCGGCTCCGGGCAACCTGAAGAACAACGGCATGTTCCTGCCCTGGAGCGCCGCAGGCGGCAAGGAGAACCTGGCCGTGACGCACCAGGGCCCGGGCAAGCCGTGGCTCACGCTGCAGTCGGTGGCCGCCATCCAGCTGAAGGCGCCTTTCGCCGCGGGCTATGCCATCAAGAAGACGGTCACGCCGGTGGAACAGGCCGTGGCCGGCCAGTACACGCGCGGCGACGTGCTGCGCGTGACGCTGGAGGTGAACGCCAGCGCCGACATGACCTGGGTGGCCATCACCGACCCGATCCCGGGCGGCGCGACCATCCTGGGCAGCGGCCTGGGCCGCGACTCCGAGATCGCCACGCAGGGCGAGCGCAAGTCCGGCAGCGGCTGGCTGGCGTACGAGGAGCGCAGCTTCGAGGCCTACCGGGGCTACTACGAGTACCTGCCCAAGGGCAGCCTCAAGACCGAGTACACGGTGCGCCTGAACAATGTGGGCGACTTCGCCCTGCCGCCCACGCGGGTCGAGGCGCTGTACGCGCCCGAGATGTTCGGCGAGTCGCCCAACGCCCGTGTGAAGGTGGCCCCGGCCGCCACCCGCTGAGCGCCGGCGCGCGCGCAGCGAACGGGGCACGCCGTCCGTCGCCGCCGTGGCCGCCGTGACCGACCCCATCCCCGGCGGCGCGACCATCCTGGGCAGCG
>JAEWPH010000032.1 GCA_023460715.1 Pseudomonadota bacterium
CCTTCAGCAGGCGCAGCACGGCCGGGCGGCCCAGCCCGGCCACCAGCCGCAGGCCCAGGCGCACGGCCGGCTGCGGCTGCTCCACGCCGGGCACGGGCTGCAGCGTGCCTTCGATCGTGCAGTCCCACCCGCTCACGGTGGCGTCGATGGGCAGCACGCGCACACCGTGGCGGCGCGCGTCCTGCACCAGCTGCGACGGGGAATAGAAGCCCATGGGCTGTGAGTTGAGCAGCGCGGCCAGGAAGCAGGCCGGCTCGTGGCATTTGAGCCAGCTGCTGAAGTACGCCAGCTGGGCGAAGCTGTAGGCATGGCTTTCCGGAAAGCCGTATTCGCCGAAGCCCAGCATCTGCTGGAAGATGCGCTCGGCGAAGTCGGGTGGGTAGTCCCGCTCGGCCATGCCCTGCTTGAGCCGGCCTTCGAACTTGTGCACGCTGCCGTGGCGCCGCCAGGCGGCCATGGAACGGCGCAGCTCGTCGGCCTCGCCAGCGTCGAAGCCGGCGGCGATCATGGCGATCTGCATGACCTGCTCCTGGAAGATGGGCACGCCCAATGTGCGCTCGAGCGCGCTGCCCAGGTCTTCGTTCTCCAGCACCAGCGGCTCGCCGCGCCGCGCCCGTTCCCGCGCCTGCAGGTAGGGGTGGACCATGCCGCCCTGGATGGGCCCCGGCCGCACGATGGCCACCTCCACCACCAGGTCGTACAGCTTGCGCGGGCGCAGGCGCGGCAGCATGCTCATCTGCGCGCGGCTCTCGATCTGGAACACGCCCACGGTGTCGGCCCGGCAGATCATGTCGTAGGTGGCGGGGTCTTCGCGCGGGATCTCGGCCAGGCCCCAGCGCTTGCCGCGCAGGGCGGCGTAGGCGTCCAGCCCGCGGCGCAGCGCGCTCAGCATGCCGAGCGCGAGCACGTCCACCTTCAGCAGCTTCATCTCGTCCAGGTCGTCCTTGTCCCACTGGATGATGAAGCGCTGGTCCATGCTGGCGGGCTCCACCGGCACCAGCCGCGTGAGCTTGCCCTCGGTGAGCACGAAGCCGCCCACGTGCTGGCTCAGGTGGCGCGGAAAGCCCTTGAGACCGCGCGCCAGCTCCAGCCACAGGGCGGCCGTGTGCGCGCCGAGCGGCACGCCCACGTCGGCGGCCAGCGCCTGCAGCCGGTCTTCGGCGATGGTCTCGTCGAACCAGTGGTGGTCCTTGGCGAAGGCGTCCACCAGTGCGGGCGCCACGCCCAGGGCCTTGCCCACGTCGCGCAGGGCGCTGCGCGTGCGGTAGCTGATGACCACGGCGGCGATGGCGGCGCGCTCGGTGCCGTACTTGCCGTAGATGTACTGGATGACCTCTTCGCGCCGGTCGTGCTCGAAGTCCACGTCGATGTCCGGCGGCTCCTTGCGCACCTTGCTGATGAAGCGCTCGAACAGCAGCTCCGTCTTCTCCGGGTCGACGGCCGTGATGCCCAGGAAGTAGCACACCGCCGAGTTGGCCGCCGAGCCGCGCCCCTGGCACAGGATGCCCTGGCTGCGCGCAAAGCGCACGATGTCGTGCACCGTGAGGAAGTACATCTCGTAGCCCAGGTCGGCGATCAGGTCCAGCTCCTTCTGCACCTGCTGTTCCAGCTTTGGAGGCAGGTCGGCCTCGTTCGGATAGCGGCTGCGCACACCTTCCCAGGTGAGCCAGGCCAGCGTCTGCTGCGCGGTCATGCCGGGCAGCACCGTCTCCAGCGGGTAGCGGTAGCAGATCTCATCGAGCTGGAAGGTGCAGCGCTGCGCCACCTGCAGCGTGGCCGCCAGCATGTGCGGCGGGTACAGCCCGGCCAGCCGCAGGCGGTGGCGCAGGTGCCGCTCGCCGTTGGGCTGCAGGGCCCAGCCGCATTCGGCCACGGGCTGGCCGGTGCGGATGGCCGTGATCACATCCTGCAGCGGCTTGCGCGTGGGCCGATGCATGTGCACGTCGCCCGCGGCCACCAGCGGCAGGCCCTGCTGCGTGCCGATGCGCTGCAGGGTGTCGAGCCACAGGCCGTCGTCCGGCTCCTGGTGCAGTTCCACCGCCAGCCACAGGTGGGAGCGCTGCCCTTTTGGCGCGAGCAGCGACACCGCATGGGCCACGTTCTCCGGGCACTGGCGCGCGGCGGAAACCGGATCGCGGGGGACGCCATCGGCGGCGGGCGCATCGCGGCACGGGGCCAGCAGCAGCTCGCAGCCCCGCAGCAGCGCGAAGGGCGAGGCGTCGTCCACGCGGTAGCTGCCTTTGGGCGCGTCTTTGCGTGCGGCCGTGATGAACTCGCACAGGTCGCCCCAGCCCTGCACGTCGCGCGCCAGCGCCACGATGCGCAGCGGCCCCCACAGGAACTCGCTGCCCACGATGAGGCGCAGTCCTTTCGCTTTGGCCTGCATGTGCGCCCGCACCACGCCGGCCACCGAGCATTCGTCGGTCAGCGCCAGCGCGGCATAGCCCCGCTCGACGGCGCGCTCCACCAGCTCCCAGGGATGGGAGGCGCCGCGCTGGAAGCTGAAGTTGCTCAGGCAATGCAGCTCGGCGTAATCGGGCAACACAGGCGGATTCATGGTTTTTTTGGCCTCCAGCGCTTATTCATCAAGCGCAAGCAGCTATATTTTTGATAGCTACGCATAGAACCCGTGCAGAAACCAGGCGGACTGCTCCTGCGCCTGGAGCAGGTCTCTGTAGATCCACACCCCGCCGACGGCGGCGTTGTGCGCCACGAAGTATTCGCGCCGCGCCAGACCGGTGGCGCACTCCCCGGGCGCGCAAGCCCCTGCCGGCGCGGCCTGCTCCCACCAGCCGGCCTCGAAGCGCTGGGGCCCGACCAGCAGGTTCAGCGGTCCCTGCAGGCTGGGGCGGTGCCGCTGCACCCGCAAGGGCTGGGGCGGCTGGCTCAGCCAGGCCGGCCAGAGCGCGGCGCGCGGATCGGTGGCGCGGGTCAGTGCAGGCAGCAGGGCGGCGCCGGGCGTACGCGGATGGGCATCGGCCATGGCGTGCCAGCACTGCATGCGCTCGGGGCGGTGGTCCGCATGCAGCTGCACGGCCTGGATGCGGTCCGCGCCCAGGCGGGCGGCCCAGCGCTCCTGCAGCTGGTGCCAGGGGTCGCCGGCGGCCTCTTCGGGCCCCGGCGGCAAGAGGCTGGCGCTGCCGGACTGCACCGGCCCCGTCTGCACGGCGCGCAGGGCGATGCGGTCCACCGGCGCTGCCAGCCGGCAGTGCGCCAGCCGTTCCGTCAGCAGACGCTGCAGGTGTGCCATCTCCTGGGCGGGTTCGGCCGTGCGCAGATCCATGCCGTCCCACGGCGGCAACTGCACGCCGTCGAGCCGGCGCAGGTGGTGGTGCCACTCCAGCCGCAGCACCAGCACGCCCTGGTGGCGCCCCTGCAGCCACCGCTGCAGGGCCTGCAGCAGCCGGGCGGCCGACCACACCAGGGCGCCGGCCGATTCGACCAGGGCGGGCAACTCGGCCTCCAGCGCGAAGGTCTCGGGCAACGCGACCCAGCGCGGCTGGTGCGGTGCGTCGCCCCAGGCCTGGT
>JAEWPH010000033.1 GCA_023460715.1 Pseudomonadota bacterium
GCCGCGGCCCGCGCGGCGCAGGCGCTGTCCGTGCTGCTGGGCCGCGTTGCGCCCTATCCGGCCTGGGCCGCGCCCGGCCCCGGCGAGCCCCTGGCACTCGCCCCCTTCGCCGTCACTGCGCTGCCCGCCGACCTGCTGCGCACCCGGCCCGATGTGCAGGCCGCAGAGGCGGGCATGCGCAAGGCGGCCGCCAGCGTGGGGCTGGCCCGCTCCGAGCTGTACCCGCGCGTCGCCATCACGGGCTCATTGCTCTACGCCTACAACATCACGCAGAACCGACGCCTCGTCAGCGACAACGTGCCGGCCATCGGCCCGGTGATCGACATCCCGCTGTTCGACTGGGGCCGCCGGCGCCTGCAGGTGGATGCCCAGCAGCAGGCGTTCGAAGCCGCCGTCCTGGCGCACGAGCGCACGGTGCGCACCGCCGTGGCAGAAGCCGAGGGCGCGCTCGCCGGCCTGGCGGCGCAGCAGGCCCGCGCCGATGCCCTGGCCGATGCCGCCGCAGCATGGGGGGGCCGCTCCACGGCGGCCGCCACCCGCGTGCGCCTGGGCCTGGCGAGCGAATACGACGCGCTGGCGCCGCAGCGGGCGCTGCTGCAGGCACAGATGGAGGAAGCCACCGCGCAGGACGCACGGGCCCTGGCCTTCGTCGCGCTCTACAAGGCGCTGGGCGGCGCGCCGCTGCCGCCGGCGACGGCGCAGGAACGGGCTGAAAGGCCGGAGGCCCCATGATCGCGCTGGGCCGCAAGACGCTCCTGCATGAATGGCGACGCTTCGTCCCCGCCGTCTTCGCCGTGGGCTTCTCCTGCGTGCTGCTGGTGGTGCAGGCGGCCCTGGTGCAGGGCATTTTCGGCAGTGCCGCGCTGTACGTGCAGGCCTCCGGCGCCAACCTGTGGGCGGGCTACCCGGGCACGCAGAGCGTGAATTTCGGCCGCGCCATCGGCCGTGACGTGGACCTGCGCCTGGCGGCCGACCCGGCCGTTGCTGCCACCGAACCCTACCTCTGGGTGGACGGCGACTGGCGCAGCGCCCAGCCGAACAGCGGCGGCAGCGTGTCGGTGTACCTGTCGGGCATCCGCACCACGCGCGACGCCATGCTCTTCTCGCGCCTGCTGGCGGACTGGCAGCGCGCTGCGCTGCGCGCGCCGGGCGCGGTGATCGTCGACCGGGAAGACCTGTCCACCCTGCACACCGAGGAAGGCGGCCGAGCCTGGATCAACGCCCACCCCGTGCAGGTGGTGGCCGTGGTGGAGGGGCTGCGCGGCCTGGGCGGGGTCAACGTGCTCGCCTCCCTCGATACCGCGCGCGAGATCTCCGGCAACGGCGCCGATGCCGGACCGACGTATGTGGTGGCGCGCACCCGCTCCGAGGCCGAGGCCCCGCAGGTTCAGGCACGCCTGGCCGCCGGCTCCCCCGGCTTCGGCCCGTTCGAAGTGTGGACGGCCGCGCAGTTCGCCCAGCGCTCCCAGCTGTACTGGCTGCTGGACACGGGCGCCGGCGTGGCGGTGCTGTTCATGGTGGGCATCGTGTGCCTGGTCGGCACCGTGGTCACCAGCCAGTCGCTCATGGGCGTAGTCGCCGGCTCGGCGCGCGAATACGCCGTGCTCAACGCCCTGGGCGTGAGCCGCCGGGCCCTGGGCCGTCTGGTCATCGGCCAGGCCGGCTGGATCGGCGGCCTGGGCCTGCTCCTGGGCGCCGCGGCCAGCACGGGGTTGCTGGTCGTGGCCCGCGCCAACGGCGTGCCCGTGGCGATGACCCCAGGCACCGCCCTGGCCTGCGCCGGCCTCGTGGCGGCCGTTTCCCTGCTGTCGGGCCTCTTCGCCCTGCGCGGCCTCCTGGCCGCCGACCCGGCCCTGCTGCTGCGATGAAGCCCGCCCTGCCCCGCTCCACCTCCGGCACCCCGGGCCACCGTGCCCCCCGCGGCACGCCCAGCCTGCAGGCCATCGACCTGCACAAGTCCTTCGTTTCGGGCGTGGTGCAGGTGCAGGTGCTGCGCCAGATGAATCTGTCCATTCACGCTGGTGAGCTGACTCTCATCTCGGGCCCGTCGGGCTGCGGCAAGAGCACGCTGCTGTCGCTGCTGTCGGCGCTGCAGAAGCCCGACGCGGGCACCATCCGCGCGCTGGGCGAAGACCTGGCCTCGCTGGATGCGCGGGCGCTTGAGCGCTTCCGCCTGCACCACACGGGCTTCGTGTTCCAGGGCTTCAACCTGTTCCCGGCGCTCACCGCCATCGAACAGGTGCAGCTGCCCCTGGGCTACCTGGGCCTGAGTGCGCGCGAAAGCGTGCAACGCGCGCGGGACGCGCTGGACGAGGTGGGCCTGGCGCCCCGCGCCCACATGCGCCCGGCGCAGCTGTCCGGCGGCGAGAAGCAACGCGTGGCCATCGCCCGTGCCATCGCCAAATCGCCCCAGTTGCTCTTCGCCGACGAGCCCACCAGCGCGCTGGACGCCGACAGCGGCCAGCGGGTGATCGACATCCTCCACCGCATCGCGCGCACGCATGGCACCACGGTGCTGTGCGTGAGCCACGACCCGCGCCTGGTGCGCCATGCCGACCGCGTGCTCGGCATGGAAGACGGCGCCATCCGCAGCGACTGGCGCCAACCGGACGCCGTGACAGACCACTCCGCCGCATGAACCGCCTCTCACTCCTTTCTTCCCGGCTCTCCTCGCCGCTGCGCGCCGCCACCCTGGCCGCAGGCCTGCTGGCGCTGGCCGCATGCAATGACCGCGGCCCGGCCGCGCCCGCGGCCGCCAATAGCAATGCCGGCGTCAACGGAAGTGCGCCTGCCGCCGGCAGCGCTGCACCCGCCAGCGTGGCCGTGGCGCGCGGCCGCATCGAAGTGCAGGGCGGCCTGGTCGAACTCGCCCCGCTGCAGGAAGGCCTGGTGGAATCCGTCACGGCGCACGAGGGCCAGCACGTCATGCGCGGCCAGGTGCTGCTGCGCCTGTCTCCCACGGCCTCGCAGGCGGAGGTCCATGTGGCGCAGGCCGAACTGCACCTGGCCGAGGCCCGCACCCACGCCCGTGCCCAGCAGCTGCCCGGCCTGCGCCGCACGGCAGAGCGTCTGGCCGAAGCCAGCGCGGCCGGCGCCGCCGAACCCCAGCGCGCCGAAGAAGCCGCCCAGGCGCTGCGCACGGCCGAATCCGACGTAGCCATCGCCCGCGCCGAAGGGGACGTGTCCCGCCAGAAGCTGGCGCTGCTGCGCAGCCAGCAAGGCCGGCTGGAGCTGCGCGCGCCCGATGACGGCACCGTGGTGCGCGTGGCCACCCAGGCTGGCCAGCGTCTGGCGGCCGCCAGCGGCCAGCCGGCCATCACGCTGCTGCCGAACCGGCGGCTGCAGGTGCGCGCCGAAGTCAACGAAAGCTATGCCGCCGCCATCCAGGTGGGCCTGCGGGCCACCGTCACCACGGATGGCGATGCCGCCCCCATTTCACTGCCGCCGGCCCGCGTGGTCCGCATCAGCCCGGTGCTGGGCACCGCACGGCTGCAGGAGGACGCCCAGCGCGGCCCGATGCGGGTCGTGGAATGCATTCTGGAATTCGACCAACCCATCCAGGACGCGCGCCCCGGCCAGTCGGTGCGCGTGGCCTTTCAACGCTGATGTCACGCGTTCACCGCGCATCGCAGGACCTTCCGATGAAAACCGCTGCCCTTGACACTCCCGCCGCGTTCCGCCGCGTGATCCCCGTGGTGCCCGCGCCTGCGCCACGCCCCGAAGAAACACCCGCTGGCTGGTTGGTCCAGTGCGACTTCGACGGCACCATCAGCACTGCCGACGTGACGGACTCGCTGCTGCAGCGCTTCGGCCAGCCCGGCTGGCAGGCGCTGGAAGACGCCTGGGAACGCGGCGAGATCGGAACGCGCGAATGCATGAAGGGCCAGGTCGCGCTGCTGGACATGGACCGCGCCGAACTCGACGCCCACCTGGCGACCATCGAGGTTGACCCGCACTTCGCCGCCTTCGTCCGCGAAGCCCGCGCCCTCGGCATGCCCGTGCAGGTGGTGAGCGACGGCATCGACTACGCCATCCGCACCGTGCTGGCACGCCACGGACTGGACGACCTGCCGGTGATCGCCAACCGGCTGGTGCAGGCCGGTCCCCGCCAATGGCGCCTGGAATCGCCCTGGGCCAGCGCCGCCTGCGCACGCGCCAGCGGCAACTGCAAGTGCGAGCGCCTGGCAGAGCAGCGCGCGCTGCACGGCCGGGGGGGGGTAGGGGGGGGCAGGCCCGCGGGCG
>JAEWPH010000034.1 GCA_023460715.1 Pseudomonadota bacterium
GCCCGCGCTGGACTGGCCGGCTGCCCACCAGCGCGCGCGGGAGCTGATGCACACGGTCGCCGCGCAGCGCGGGTTCACGGTGCTGGCTGAAAGCTCATTGGCCTACGACCCGGGGCGCGGGCTGTACCGCTACGACGTGCGCAGCAGCCTGGACATCAAGGACCAGGGCGGCAGCACTCGGCTGTTTCTGGACGCCGGCACCGGCGCGCTGGTGCTCGCCTGGCTGCCCACCGGCGGCGCGGCGGGCGATACCTTCGTCACCTGGATGAGCAGCCTGCACATGGCGGCCGTGGGCGGGTGGCCCTACAAGCTGGCGGTCACGCTCGCGGGTGCCGGCGTGGCCTTGCTCAGCGTGACGGGCGTGCTGATCTGGCGGCGCAAAGCGCGCGCCCGGCGGATGCGGTAAGGCGCTGGCCTGCCGTGCCAACGGCGTCCGGCGGGCTGGCCGCGCTCCCTGCGCCAGGCCGGGGCGCGGCCCTCATCCAGGCGGGGTCCTGCCGCCGGCAGGCACGCGGCCCTGCCGCCGAGCCGGGCGCTAGCTGATTCAGCCCAGGGCCTGCGCGTGGTGCCGCAGGTGGTCTTCCATGAAGGTCTGGATGAAGTAGTAGCCGTGGTCATAGCCCGGCTGGCGGCGCAGGGTCAGGGGCTGGCCGATGGCGGTGCAGGCGGCCTCGAAGGCTTCGGGCAGCAACTGCTTTTCGTGCAGGAATTTGTCGGCCATGCCTTGGTCGATCAGGATGCCGGCGGGGTAGGGCGCGATCGGCTGGTGCTGCATGAGCGCGGTGGCGTCGTGCTCGATCCAGGTGCTGCGGTCCGGGCCGAGGTAGCCGGTGAAGGCTTTCTCGCCCCACGGGCACTGCGTGGGCGCGCTGATGGGCGCGAAGGCCGACAGGGACTTGAACACGCCCGGGTGGCGCAGGGCCAGCGTGAGCGCGCCGTGGCCGCCCATCGAATGGCCGAAGATCCCCAGGCGCTGGGCGTCGATGGGCAGGTGTTGCGCGATCAGCGGCAGCAGTTCCTGGACCAGGTAGCTCTCCATGCGCCAGTGCGTGCGCCAGGGCGCCTGCGTGGCGTCGAGGTAGAAGCCCGCGCCGATGCCGAAATCCCAGCTCGCCTTGGCGCCGTCGATGGATTCGGCCGCCTCGCCGCGCGGGCTGGTGTCCGGCGCGATCAGGGCCAGGTTCAGTTCGGCCGCCAGGCGCTGGGCACCGGCCTTGGTCATGAAGGTCTCTTCGTTGCAGGTCAGGCCGGCCAGGTAGAGCAGGGCGGGCACCTTGTCGCCGGCCACGGCGTTCGGCGGCAGGTAGACCGAGAACTTCATCGGCTGGCCGATCTCGGCGGAGTCGTGCTGGTAGAAGCGCTGCGCGCCGCCAAAGCAGGCATGCGCGTTCAGGAGTTCGAAAGGACTGGCCATGGAAATTCCATCAAAACAATAGCTGGTGGCGCTTGTAAATAAAGGGTTTCAGATACTTTTATATCTGAAGCCCTTATGGCTGAAGCGCTGGCTGCTATCTTTATTGCATACGGATCAGGCGGCGTACTTGACCACCGAGCGGATGGACTTGCCTTCGTGCATCAGGTCGAAGGCTTCGTTGATCTGGTCGAGGCCCATGGTGTGGGTCACGAACGGCTCCAGCTGGATCTTGCCCGCCATGGCGTCTTCCACCATGCCGGGCAGTTCGCTGCGACCCTTGACGCCACCGAAGGCCGTGCCCAGCCACTTGCGGCCCGTCACCAACTGGAAGGGGCGGGTGCTGATTTCCTGGCCCGCGCCGGCCACGCCGATGATGACCGACTGGCCCCAGCCGCGGTGCGCGCATTCCAGCGCAGCACGCATGACCTGGGTGTTGCCGATGCACTCGAACGAGTGGTCCACGCCCCAGGTCGTCATCTCCACGATCACCTGCTGGATCGGCTTGTCGAAGTCCTTGGGGTTGATGCAGTCCGTCGCGCCGAAGGTCTTGGCCAGGTCGAACTTGGAGGGGTTGGTGTCGATGGCGATGATGCGGCCGGCCTTGGCCAGCTTGGCGCCCTGTATCACGGCCAGGCCGATGCCGCCCAGGCCGAACACGGCGACGGTGTCGCCCTCCTGCACCTTGGCGGTGTTCTTCACGGCGCCCAGACCGGTCGTCACGCCGCAGCCCAGCAGGCAGACCTGCTCGGGGTTGGCGTCGGGGTTGATCTTGGCGAGCGAGACTTCGGCCACCACGGTGTATTCGCTGAACGTGCTGCAGCCCATGTAGTGGTAGATGGGCTGGCCGTTGTAGCTGAAACGGGTCGTGCCGTCGGGCATCACGCCCTTGCCCTGCGTGGCGCGCACGGCCACGCACAGGTTGGTCTTGCCGCTCTTGCAGAACAGGCACTCGCCGCATTCGGCGGTGTACAGCGGGATCACATGGTCGCCGGGCTTCACGCTGGTCACGCCTTCGCCCACCTCGACCACGATGCCCGCGCCTTCGTGGCCCAGCACCACGGGGAACAGGCCTTCGGGGTCTTCGCCGGAGAGCGTGAAGGCATCGGTGTGGCAGACGCCGGTGTCGGTGATCCTGATGAGCACTTCGCCCTTCCGGGGCGGCGCCACGTCGATCTCGACGATCTGCAGGGGTTCTCCGGCCTTGAAGGCCACGGCGGCTTTGGACTTGATGCTCATGGTGTGGTGTATGTCGGTACAGGGGGGAGGGCGCGCATGCCGCGGGCATCGGTGGGTGGCCGGCGGTCACACGCGGTGAACGGTCTCGGGTGAACAAGGTGCACTGTAGGCGATGTGCTCGGCCACCGGGGCGGATGGCCGCTCGTTTTGGGGATATGGCCGAATCTGAGGGTACGCGGCCCGTGCGGACATGGCGCCTGCCCGTTCACGTATAGTCGGGCGCCCTTCGCGCGGGCCCCGCACCCGCCACCTCGCCTTGTTCTTGCCGCCCCATGGACCACCACCCCCCGCACGCCCACGTCCACGCCCACCGCATCGACCTCGTCGTCTACCCCGGCTTCAAGGCGCTGGAGGCCGTGGGGCCGATGTCGGTCTTCGACTACGCCAACGTGCACCTGCGCCAGCACGGGCGGCCGGACGGCTATGAGGTGCGCGTGGTGGCCGCGCACAAGGGCGCCGTGCCGTCGGACACGCTGATGGCCCTGAACGCCACGCACACCCTGGCCGAGCTGGAGCAGGACGGCACCGGCTGCACGGTCCTGCTGGTCGGATCGCGCAACATCGAACAGGTGCTGGCCGCCTCGCCCGACCTCGTGGCCTGGACGGCGCGCGTGGCTCCGCAGGTGGCGCGGCTCATCTCCCTGTGTTCGGGCAGCTTCTTCCTGGCGGCGGCCGGGCTGCTCGACGGGCGCCGTGCCGCCACGCACTGGGGCGTGGCCGGACTGCTGCGCCAGCGCTACCCCGCCATCGACGTGGACCCGGACGCGATCTATGTGCGCGACGGCCATCTGTGGACCTCGGCCGGCGTGACTGCGGGCATCGACCTGGCGCTGGCGGTGGTGGAGGAAGACTTCGGCCACGAGCTGGCGCTGGAAGTGGCGCGCGATCTGGTCATGTACCTCAAGCGGCCGGGCGGGCAATCGCAGTTCAGCGTGCAGCTGGCCAGCCAGGCCACCGTGCACCGCGACATCCAGGCCGTGCAGAACTGGGTGCTGCAGCATCTGGAAGAACCCATGCCGCTGGCGGCGCTGGCCGCGCGCGCCGCGATGAGCGAGCGCCACTTTCGCCGCGTGTTCGCGCAGGAGACGGGGCAGACGCCATCGGCCTTCGTCGAATCCGCCCGGCTGGAGGGCGCGCGGCGCCTGCTGGAGTCCCAATCGGCCCTGCCGCTCAAGACCGTCGCCGCGCGCGTGGGCCTGGGTTCGGAACAGGCGCTGCGCCATCTCTTCGTGCGGCACCTGGGCATCACGCCGCAGGCCTACCGCGAACGTTTCGGAGGCGCTGCAAGGCGCTGACGCCGGAAGGCGGCGGGGCCCATCACGGAGCGGGCTCCGCGGCCTGCGTGCTGCCGACGGCCACCGGGCGCTCCATGAAAAAAGCCCGCCGGCATCGCTGCCTGCGGGCTGGGCGTTCCGTGCAGACCGCAAGGTCTGCACAGCGCATGGATTAGCGCTTGCCGATCGGCTGCACTTCGCGGCGCTCGGCGCCCACGAACAGCTGGCGGGGACGGCCGATCTTGTACTCGGGGTCGCCGATCATTTCGTTCAGCTGGGCGATCCAGCCCACGGTGCGGGCCAGGGCGAAGATGCCGGTGAACAGGTTCACCGGGATGCCGATGGCGCGCTGCACGATGCCGGAGTAGAAGTCGACGTTCGGGTAGAGCTTGCGCTGCACGAAGTAGTCGTCTTCCAGGGCGATCTTTTCCAGTTCCTTGGCCAGCTTGAACAGCGGGTCGTTTTCCAGGCCCAGCTCGGCCAACACTTCATTGCAGGTCTCTTGCATGAGCTTGGCGCGGGGGTCGTAGTTCTTGTACACGCGGTGACCGAAGCCCATCAGCTTGACGCCGGAGTTCTTGTCCTTCACCTGCTTGATGAAGTCGCCGATCTTCTCCACGCCGCCCTGGGCCTGGATGTCGTGCAGCATGTTCAGTGCCGCCTCGTTGGCGCCGCCGTGGGCGGGGCCCCACAGGCAGGCCACGCCGGCAGCGATGGCGGCGAACGGGTTGGTGCCGGACGAGCCGCACAGGCGGACCGTGGACGTGGAGGCGTTCTGTTCGTGGTCGGCGTGCAGGATGAAGATGCGGTCCAGCGCGCGTTCCAGCACGGGGTTGACCTTGTACTCGGCGCAGGGCGTGCCGAACATCATGCGCAGGAAGTTGCCGGCGTACGACAGGTCGTTCTGCGGGTACATGTAGGGCTCGCCCTTGCCGTACTTGTACGCCATGGCCACCAGGGTGGGCATCTTGGCGATCAGGCGGATGGCGGAGATCTCGCGGTGCTGCGGATTGTTGATGTCCGTGCTGTCGTGATAGAAGGCCGACAGTGCGCCCACCAGGCCCGTCAGGACGGCCATTGGGTGTGCGTCGCGGCGAAAGCCCCGCAGGAAGAACTGCATCTGCTCGTGGACCATCGTGTGGTTGGTCACGCGGTCGTTGAATTCCTTCTTCTGCGTGTCGTTGGGCAGTTCGCCGTTCAGCAGCAGGTAGCAGGTCTCGAGGTAGTCGCAGTTCGTGGCGAGCTGCTCGATGGGGTAGCCGCGGTACAGCAGCTCACCCTTGTCGCCGTCGATGTAGGTGATGGAAGACTGGCAGGCGGCCGTCGACAGGAAGCCGGGGTCGTAGGTGAACATGCCCGTCTGCGCATACAGCTTGCGGATGTCGACGACATCCGGGCCGATGCTGCCCTGGTACACGGGGAGTTCCACACTCGGGCTGCCGTTGCTGAACGATAGCGTCGCTTTGTTGTCTGCCAGTTTCATTTTCAGTTTCCTTCTTTGAGCGGAGGGGATGCTGGCGCCCTGCGGCGCAGCTGTTCAAGCACTTCCCTGACTTCCCGGGTGTCGACCTCGCCCGCAGGCTCCTTGCGCCGCAGCAGCAAGTCGAGCAGGTCGTTGTCGGACAGGTCCATCAGGATCGTGAGACCTTGCGCCTGGCTGGCAGTCAGGCGCGGGCCGTAGGTGGCGAAGAACTGCTCGATGAACAGATCGTTCTCCACCAGGCCGCGGCGGCAGCGCCACTGCAGCTTGGCCTTTTCACGTTCGTCCAAAAGTTCTTCGGCCATTGTCATCAGATGGCGCGTCGCACCATCAGTTCCTTGATCTTGCCGATGGCCTTCGTGGGGTTGAGACCCTTCGGGCACACGTCCACGCAGTTCATGATGGTGTGGCAGCGGAACAGGCGGTACGGGTCTTCCAGGTTGTCGAGGCGGGCGCCCGTGGCTTCGTCGCGGCTGTCGGCGATGAAGCGGTAGGCCTGCAGCAGGCCGGCGGGGCCCACGAACTTGTCGGGGTTCCACCAGAAGCTGGGGCAGCTCGTCGAGCAGCTCGCGCACAGGATGCACTCGTACAGGCCGTTGAGCTCGTCGCGCTCTTCGGGGGACTGCAGGCGTTCCTTCTCGGGCGGAATGCCTTCGGTGATCAGGTACGGCTTGATCGAGTTGTACTGCTTGAAGAACTGCGTCATGTCCACGATCAGATCGCGGATCACCGGCAGGCCGGGCAGCGGCTTGAGCACGATGGTGCCCTTGAGCGTGTTCATGTTGGTCAGGCACGCCAGACCGTTCTTGCCGTTGATGTTCATCGCGTCCGAGCCGCAGACGCCTTCGCGGCAGGAGCGGCGGAACGAGATGGACGGGTCCTGGGCCTTGAGCTTGACCAGGGCATCCAGCAGCATGCGCTCGTGGCCGTCGAGTTCGATCTCGACGGTCTGCATGTAGGGCTTGGCGTCCTTGTCCGGATCGTAGCGATAGATTTGAAAGGTGCGCTTCATGTGGGGTTCTCGTGAGGCTGCGTGGGGATCAGAACGTACGGACCTTCGGGGGCACGCTGTCCACCGTGAGGGGCTTCAGGTTGACCGGCTTGTAGGTGAGGCTGTTGTCAGCGCTGTGCCACAGCGTGTGCTTCATCCACTCCTTGTCGTTGCGGCCGAGCGGGAACTCGGGATGGTCGGCCGGGTGCTCGTAGTCGTACACCGTGTGGGCGCCGCGGCATTCGGTGCGGGCCGCAGCGGACGTCATCGTGGCCTGGGCCACTTCGATGAGGTTGTCCACTTCCAGCGCTTCCATGCGCGCGGTGTTCCAGACCTTGGACTTGTCCTTGAGCGTGACCGCACCCACACGTTCGCGGATGCCGTTCACCTTGACCACGCCTTCGTCCATGCTGGCCTGCGTGCGGAACACGCCGGCGTGCTGCTGCATCGTGGCGCGGATGTCGTTGGCGATGTCCTGGGCGTAGGTGCCTTCGTTCGATTCCTGGAGCTGGTTCAGGCGTGCCAGGGTGCGGTCGGCGCCGTCGGCCGGCAGCGGCTGGCGCTCGCCCGAGCCCTTGACGAACTCGACGATGTGGCGGCCAGCCGACTTGCCGAACACCAGCAGGTCGAGCAGCGAGTTGGTGCCCAGGCGGTTGGCGCCGTGCACCGACACGCAGGAGCATTCGCCCACCGCATACAGGCCGTTGACGATCTTGTTCTGCACGCCGTCGTGCACGACGACCTGGCCGTTGATGTTGGTCGGAATGCCGCCCATCTGGTAGTGAATGGTGGGCACCACGGGGATCGGCTCCTTCGTGATGTCCACGTTGGCGAAGTTGTGGCCGATTTCTTCCACCGAGGGCAGGCGCTTGCGGATGGTGTCGGCGCCCAGGTGGTCCAGCTTCATCAGGATGTAGTCCTTGTTGGGACCGCAGCCGCGACCTTCCTTGATTTCCTGGTCCATGGAGCGGGACACGAAGTCGCGCGGTGCCAGGTCCTTCAGCGTGGGCGCGTAGCGCTCCATGAAGCGTTCACCGTTGCTGTTGAGCAGGATGGCGCCTTCGCCGCGGCAGCCTTCGGTCAGCAGCACGCCCGCGCCGGCCACGCCGGTGGGGTGGAACTGCCAGAACTCCATGTCCTGCAGCGGGATGCCGGCGCGTGCCGCCATGCCCAGGCCGTCACCGGTGTTGATGAAGGCGTTGGTGGAGGCTGCGAAGATGCGGCCCGCGCCACCGGTGGCCAGCAGCACGGCCTTGGCGTGCAGCTGGTACAGCTCGCCGGTTTCCAGCTCCAGTGCCGTCACGCCCACCACGTCGCCCTGCGTGTTGCGGATCAGGTCCAGCGCCATCCATTCGACGAAGAAGTTGGTCTTGGACTTGACGTTCTGCTGGTACAGCGTGTGCAGCATGGCGTGGCCGGTACGGTCGGCCGCGGCGCAGGCGCGCTGCACGGGCTTTTCGCCATAGTTGGCGGTATGGCCGCCGAACGGGCGCTGGTAGATCGTGCCGTCGGGGTTGCGGTCGAACGGCATGCCGAAGTGCTCGAGCTCGATCACCACGTTGGGTGCTTCACGGCACATGAACTCGATGGCGTCCTGGTCGCCCAGCCAGTCGGAGCCCTTGATCGTGTCGTAGAAGTGGTAGTGCCAGTTGTCCTCGGACATGTTGCCCAGGGAGGCCGACACGCCGCCCTGCGCCGCCACGGTGTGGGAGCGGGTGGGGAACACCTTGGACAGCGAGGCCACGTTCAGGCCGGCGCGCGAGAGTTCGAGGGCGGCACGCATGCCGGAGCCGCCCGCGCCGACGATGACGACGTCGAACTTGCGCGTGGTGATGTTCGCTTTGGTATAGCTCATTGTTGTTTGCCTTCAGTCGCGGGGAATCAGAGACGCCAGAGAACCTGGATGCCCCAGCCGGCACAGCCGACCAGCCAGAAAATGCTGAATGCCTGCAAGGCCAGGCGCAGGCCCACGGGCTTGACGTAGTCCATGAACACGTCGCGGATGCCGACCCACACATGCCACGCGAGGGCGACGATGACCGACAGCGTCAGCACCTTCATCCACTGGGCGGAGAAGATGCCGGCCCAGCGGTCGTAGCCGATCGGGCCGGAGGTGAAGATCAACTGGGCGAGCAGGACGATGGTGAACAGCGCCATCAGGGCTGCCGTAACGCGCTGGCTCAGCCAGTCGCGCGTACCGTAGTGGGCACCGACGACGGTGCGCTTGGAGCCGTAATTTACGGACATGGGGTCTTCCTTATCTTGTTTTGGATGTGCGGGGCGGGGCGTGTACCGGCAAGCCTCAGTACAGGCCGAACAGCTTGGCGCCCAGGACCACGGTCAGGCCCAGGCTGAGGGCCAGCGTGACGACGGCCGAGGTCTTGCCGAACTGCTTGCTCACGGCGTCGTGGCTCACGTCCATCCACAGGTGGCGCAGGCCGGCGGTGAAGTGGTGCAGGTAGGCCCAGATGATGGCCAGCGTCACGAGCTTGACGAACCAGCCGGGAACGAAGCCGATGCCGGCCGTGAAGGCGGCCGTGAAACGGGCGAAGGAGATTTCGGAAGATACGGAGGTGTCGAACAGCCAGAGGATGAACGGCAGCAGCACGAACATGATCACGCCGCTCACGCGGTGCAGGATGGACACCCAGCCGGCAGCCGGCAGCCGGTAGGTCGGCAGATCCGTGATGGCGTTGATGTTGCGAAATTCAGGCCGTTTTTTGGCTAGCTCGGTCATGGCGGTGCTTTCGTGGATGTAACTGCGTTGTAATTGCGCGGGTGCAGACAGCCCAAAATTCTATTGCAATGCAGCAAGGGGGCGTTGTGGGGACTGCGTATTTTCGAGACGCCGGAGAGGACGTGGGTGCCTCAGCTCAAGTCATTGCGGTAATGGTGCGTGTCGGTGCGGTACAGGCCGCGTCGTAACTCCATGGGAACGTCGTTGTAGGTATAGGCGATGCGCTCCACGCTCAGCAGGGGCGTGGTGGCGGGAATTTCCAGGCACTGCGCCTGGCCCTCGTCCGGCACCACGGCCCGAATTTTTTCCTGGGCGCGCACCATGCGTACGCCGAAGTCCAGCTCGAACATCGCGTAGGTCGGCCCCTGGTAATCGGCCATCTGTTCGGCCGTCAGGCCCTTGAACGCCTGGCCGGGCAGCCAGATGTCTTCGAGGATGGTTGGAATTTGGCTGAACGACAGCACCCGACGCACCTGGATGAGCGGGTCGCCGGTGCGCAGCGCCAGCGAGCGGGCGATCTCCGCCGTGGCGCGCATGCGGCGGCACTCCAGGATGCGGCGCTGGGCCGGGCCTTCCTCGCGCGCGTCGCCCACGTCGGGCTGCAGTTTCAGGAACCGGTATTGCACGTGCCGCTCGGCATGGGTGGCGACGAACGTCCCCTTGCCTTGGCGGCGCATCACCAGGTTCTCCGCGGCGAGTTCGTCGATGGCCTTGCGCACGGTGCCCTGGCTCACCCTGAAGCGGGCGGCCAGTTCGATTTCGCTGGGGATGGCCTCGCCGGGCTTCCACTCGCCGTGCTGCAGGCTGTGCAGGATCAATGCCTTGATCTGCTGGTACAGGGGGCTGAACGCCGGCGTGGCGGCGCCCGCGCCCTGGGGTGGGGTGGCGCTGTCGGAGGTGGCGAAGGGCGTGGAGGACATGGAGCGGGGGAGGCGGGCCGCCCGCCATGTCGGCAGCCGGTCAACGCAGAGATCATATCTTATATAAGACATAAGACAAATTGACCCTGCGCATGAATCAGCGGTACACTCCAAGGCTGTTTTGCAGGGCACGGGCTGCTGATGACTGGCGCTGGTGCAACCTTGCATCCACGCCCGTTTCTTCATTCTTTCTGGAGTTCTCACATGAGCAAGAAGCCCGTCCGTGTTGCCGTTACCGGCGCCGCAGGCCAAATCGGTTACGCCCTGCTGTTCCGCATTGCCTCCGGCGAAATGCTGGGCAAGGACCAGCCCGTCATCCTGCAACTGCTGGAAATTCCGGACGAGAAGGCCCAGAACGCGCTGAAGGGCGTGATCATGGAGCTGGAAGACTGCGCGTTCCCGCTGCTGGCCGGCATCGAAGCCCACAGCGACCCGCTCCAAGCCTTCAAGGACACCGACTACGCCTTGCTGGTCGGCGCCCGTCCCCGCGGCCCCGGCATGGAGCGTGCCGACCTGCTCGCCGCCAACGCCCAGATCTTCACCGCCCAGGGCAAGGCCCTGAACGCCGTGGCTTCGCGCAACGTCAAGGTGCTGGTGGTCGGCAACCCCGCCAACACCAATGCCTACATCGCCATGAAGTCGGCGCCCGATCTGCCGGCCAAGAACTTCACCGCCATGCTGCGCCTGGACCACAACCGCGCTGCCTCGCAACTGGCCGCCAAGACCGGCACCAAGGTCGGCGACATCAAGAAGCTGACCGTGTGGGGCAACCACTCGCCCACCATGTACGCCGACTACCGCTTCGCCACCACCAACGGCAAGTCGATCAAGGATCTGGTGAACGACCAGGTCTGGAACGCCGAGACCTTCCTCCCCACCGTGGGCAAGCGTGGCGCCGCGATCATCGCCGCCCGAGGCCTGTCGTCGGCCGCTTCGGCCGCCAACGCCGCCATCGACCACATCCGTGACTGGGCCCTGGGCTCCAATGGCGAGTGGGTCACCATGGGCGTGCCTTCCAACGGCGAGTACGGCATTCCTGCCGGCATCGTGTTCGGCTTCCCCGTCACCACGGAAAACGGCGAGTACAAGATCGTCGAAGGCCTGGAGATCGATGCCTTCTCGCAAGAAGCCATTAACAAGACCCTGGCCGAGCTGCAAGGCGAGCAGGACGGCGTCAAGCACCTGCTGTAATCGCTGGCGACCCACCTGAGCATGGCCGACTGGAATCCCGCGCTCTACCGACGCTTCGAGGACGAGCGCACGCGCCCGGCCCAGGAGCTGTTGGCACGCGTGCCGCACCCGGCGCCCACCCGCGTGGTGGACCTCGGATGCGGGCCGGGCAATTCCACGGAACTGCTGGTGCAGCGCTATCCCCAGGCCCGGGTGACCGGGCTGGACAGGTCCGAAGCCATGCTGGCCAGCGCGCGCGCGCGGCTGCCCGGCGTGGACTTCGTGCAGGGCGATATCGCCCAATGGGTGCCCGACGAGGCTCCCGACCTGATCTATGCCAACGCTGCCCTGCAATGGGTGGGCGGGCATGAACAACTCTTTCCGCGGCTGTTGCGCAGCCTGGCTCCCGGCGGCGTGCTGGCCGTCCAGATGCCGGACAACCGTGATGAACCCACCCATCGCCTGATGCGCGAGGTTGCGAAGCTCTCGCCGTGGCGTGATGCCATCGGAGATGCCGAGCGGCTGCGCACCGATCTCTTTGGCATCGGTACCTATTACGACTGGCTGGCGCCGCATGCCAGCCATGTGGACGTCTGGCACACCGTGTACCAGCATGTCATGCCCTCGGCCGGCGCCATCGTCGAGTGGGTGCGCAGCACCGGGCTGCGCCCCTTCATCGATCCGCTGACCGAGCCCCTGAAGGCCAGCTATCTGGCCGAGTACGAACAGCGCATCGACGCGGCCTACGCGGTGCGCAGCGACGGCAGCCGACTGCTGGCATTCCCGCGCATGTTCCTCATCGCGCGCAGGCCCTCATGAGCGCACAGTCCGTCCATCCCGCGCAAATCCTGCTGGGTGCGCAGGCGGGGGCGAATCGCCTGCCGGTTTGCGACCACTACAGCGGCGTCGAATCGCGCATGCGCAAGAGCCTGCAGTTGCAGGCCGAGCTGACGGCGGAGTACGGCCACTGCGTTTTCGATGTGACGCTCGACTGCGAAGATGGAGCGCCCGTGGGCCTGGAACGCGAGCATGCCGTGCTGGTGGCCTCCTTGGCCCGCGATGCGGCGCCCGAGGCGCGCGTGGCTGCTCGCGTGCATGCGGTGGACCACCCTGCGTTCGCCCACGACGTGGCCACGATTGCCGGCGAGGCCGGCCATCGCCTCTGCCACCTGATGCTGCCCAAGGTCGAGTCGGTCGACGATGTCCTGCAGGCCGAGCGTGCTCTGCTGGCGGCCGGCGCAGGGCACCTGCCGCTGCACGTCCTGATCGAGTCACCCGCCGCCGTGCAGCGCGCGTTCGAGATCGCGGCGCATCCGCGGGTGCAGAGCCTGAGCTTCGGGCTGATGGATTTCGTGTCTGCGCACGGCGGCGCGATTCCGGCCGCCGGCATGAGTGCCGAGGGCCAGTTCCAGCACCCGCTGGTCGTCCGCGCCAAGCTGGAGATCGCCGCGGCCTGCCATGCACACGGCAAGGTGCCGTCGCATTGTGTGGTGACCGAATTCCACGATCCGCAGGCCATGCAGGCCGCTGCGCAGCGGGCTGCGCAGGAGTTCGGCTTCACCCGCATGTGGAGCATCCATCCCGGGCAGATCCGCCCCATCCTGGCCGCCTTCGCTCCGCAGACTGCGGAGATCGAGCTGGCGTCCCGTATCCTCTCTGCCGCCGCCGGTGCCGACTGGGCCCCCATCAGCGCTGACGGCGTGTTGCACGACCGTGCCAGTTACCGTTATTTCTGGCAGATCCTGGAGCGTGCCCACCAGACCGGCCGAGCGCTGCCCGACGCGGCGCGCGGCTGGTTTGCCGACACCCGTCCCCTTTCCCACTGACCGTTCCGAGTCATTTTTCACGCTTCCGTCCTCACGCAGGAGTCCCCATGAAGAACCTGATCGCCTCCGCTCTGATGCTGCTGGCTCCCACGCTGGTGCTCGCGCAGACCGCTTCCGAGCCTGCCAAGGCCGGAACCAAGGCCGCCGCCAAGCCGGCCGCCAAGGCCAAGTCCGACGCCCCGGCCAAGAAGTCGTCCACCGCAAAGGCCAAGTCCGCGGACAAGACCACGGTGGCCAAGGCCAAGCCGACCAGCAGCCGCACCCAATTGAAGAGCGCCACCAACCAAGTGGCCTCCGGCATCATGGCGGCCGAGGCCGCCCTGTCGCCCGACGAACTGGCGATTGCCGAGCGCGTGTATACCGGCCGCATCGACTGCGAACTGGGAGCGCACGTCACCATCGAGGCCGATCCCGCTTCGCCCGGCCGCTTCAACCTGGAAGGCAAGGGCTTCAAGTACCGCATGACGCCCGTGGCGACGACCACCGGCACGGTGCGCCTGGAAGACCAGAACGGCGGTGCCGTCTGGCTGCAGATCGCCAACAAGTCCATGCTGATGAACCAGAAGGCGGGGCAGCGTCTGGCCGATGAATGCATGAGCCCGCAGCAGATGCTCGTGGCCGAGGCCATCAAGAAGAACCCGCCCCGCAGCGTCCTCGACCCCGATCCGAAGTAAATCGCCTTCCCGCGGCGCACCCTGCCGCGCCCGCAGGGTGGCTGCCGCACGCAGCGCCTTGGGCGCAGCTTTGCCCCACTTGAGAAACTAGAACCCACCGGAGAAGAAAATGTTGAAAGCCTACCGCGACCACGTGGCCGAGCGCGCTGCGCTGGGCATCCCGCCGCTGCCCCTGGATGCCAAGCAGGTTGCCGATCTGATCGAGCTGATCAAGAACCCGCCCGCCGGCGAAGACGCCTTCCTGCTGGACCTGCTCACCCACCGCGTGCCCCCGGGCGTGGACGACGCTGCCAAGGTCAAGGCCAGCTTCCTGGCGGCCGTGGCGCACGGTGACATCCAGGTCGGTCTGATCTCCAAGGCCAAGGCCACCGAGCTGCTGGGCACCATGGTGGGTGGCTACAACGTGCACCCCCTGATCGAGCTGCTGGACGATGCGGAAGTCGCTGGCGTGGCCGCCGACGCGCTGAAGAAGACGCTCCTGATGTTCGACTTCTTCAATGACGTGGCGACCAAGGCCAAGGCCGGCAATGCCAAGGCCAAGGAAGTGATGCAGAGCTGGGCCGATGCCGAGTGGTTCACCTCGCGCCCCGAAGTCGAAAAGAAGATCACCGTCACCGTCTTCAAGGTGCCCGGCGAGACGAACACCGACGACCTGTCGCCCGCACCCGATGCCTGGAGCCGCCCGGACATCCCGTTGCACTACTTGGCCATGCTCAAGAACACCCGTCCCGACGCGGCCTTCAAGCCCGAGGAAGACGGCAAGCGCGGCCCCATGCAGTTCATCGACGACCTGAAGAAGAAGGGCCACCTGGTTGCCTACGTGGGCGACGTGGTGGGCACGGGTTCCTCGCGCAAGTCGGCCACCAATTCCATCGTCTGGGCCACCGGCCAGGACATTCCCTTCGTGCCCAACAAGCGCTTCGGCGGCGTCACGCTGGGCGGCAAGATCGCCCCCATCTTCTTCAACACGCAGGAAGACTCGGGTTCGCTGCCGATCGAGGTGGACGTCTCCAAGCTGGAGATGGGCGACGTGATCGACGTGCTGCCCTATGACGGCAAGCTGGTGAAGAACGGCGAAACCGTGGCCGAATTCCAGCTCAAGAGCGACGTGCTGTTCGACGAAGTGCGCGCCGGCGGCCGCATCAACCTCATCATCGGCCGCTCGCTGACCGCCAAGGCCCGTGAGTTCCTGGGCTTGAGCGCATCCACCGCGTTCCGCCTGCCCACGGCTCCGGCCACGACGAATGCCGGCTTCACGTTGGCCCAGAAGATGGTCGGCCGCGCTGTCGGCTTGCCGGAAGGCCAGGGCGTGCGCCCCGGTACCTACTGCGAGCCGCGCATGACCACGGTGGGGTCGCAGGACACCACGGGCCCCATGACCCGCGACGAGCTGAAGGATCTGGCCTGCCTGGGCTTCAGCGCTGACATGGTGATGCAGTCGTTCTGCCACACCGCGGCTTATCCCAAGCCCGTGGACGTGAAGACCCACCGCGAGCTGCCGGCGTTCATCAGCAACCGCGGCGGCGTGGCCCTGCGTCCCGGCGACGGCGTGATCCACAGCTGGCTCAACCGCCTGCTGCTGCCCGACACCGTGGGCACCGGCGGTGACTCGCACACGCGTTTCCCCATCGGCATTTCGTTCCCCGCAGGCTCGGGCCTGGTGGCCTTCGGCGCCGCCACCGGCGTGATGCCCCTGGACATGCCCGAGTCCATCCTGGTGCGCTTCAAGGGCGAAATGCAGCCCGGCGTGACCCTGCGCGACCTGGTGCACGCGATTCCGCTGTACGCCATCAAGCAGGGCCTGCTGACGGTGGCCAAGGCCGGCAAGATCAATGCCTTCTCCGGCCGCATCCTGGAAATCGAAGGCCTGCCGGACCTGAAGGTCGAGCAGGCGTTCGAGCTGTCCGACGCCTCGGCCGCGCGCGCGGCCGCCGGGTGGACGATCAAGCGGAACCCCGCGCC
>JAEWPH010000035.1 GCA_023460715.1 Pseudomonadota bacterium
GGCCGCGGCCTTCGAGCGTACGCGCGCGCTGGCGCCGACCGTGGCCGGCGAGCGCGAGGCCGCCTGGAGCCGCGGCCAACTGTGGGTGGACAACCAGCGGCTCGACGACTTCCTAGCCGAGCTGGGCCGCTACCGCCCGGGCTGGCTGCGCGCCGCGCCCGAGGTGGCGGGCCTGCGCTTTTCCGGCGTGTTCCCCTTGGATGGGGCCGACGCGCCCGGCGAGCCCGCCGACACCGATGCCGTGCTGGCCATGCTGCCCAATTCGCTGCCCGTGCAAGTGCGCTGGCGCACGCGCTGGTGGGTGGTGGTGGAGGCGGCGGCGGCGGCGGCGGAGCCCCGCGGGCCTTGATGTCGCAGAAACTTTCCTGGAGCGTTTTTGGCATCAAGCGCCTATGAAATAAGCGCAGGCAGCTATCGATAGCGTAGCGAAGGCGAAAAATTCCGCCCCAGGGTGACCCGATCGCGCGCGCCGCGCGTCCTTGTTCCGAGAGCTTTGTTCAACGCACCGGATTCAAGGAAACCCGCACACCATGCCTACGCACCACCGCCCGCGGCCCGCCCGCCGTTTCGCTTCGTCCGCCCTGCCGGCGGGCCGCCACCGCGCATTGGCCCGTGCCGTGCAATGGACGCTGGCCGCGGGCGCTGCCACCGCTCTGTCGATGGCAGGCACTGCCGCCCATGCCCAGACGGGGCAGCAGCACAGCTACGACATTCCCTCGGGCCCGCTGGACGCGGCCCTGCGCAGCGCCGCCGCCCAGGCGGGCGTGGCGCTCACCTTCACGCCGGAGCAGACGGTGGGCCAGATCAGCCGCGGCCTGAGCGGCAGCTACACGGTGGACGGCGCCTTCGGCGCGCTGCTGGCCGGCACCGAATGGCAGGCCGTGCGCCAGGGCAACGGCGGCTGGGCGCTGCGGCGCGTGGCTCAGGCCGGCCCGAGCGGCACCGCCACGCTCGCGCCCGTCACGGTGACTGCGCAGGCCGAGCCAGCGGGTGGCGAAGGCCCCGTGAAAGGCTATGCGGTCAGCCGCGCCACTGCCACCAAGCTGGGGAGCACGCTGATGGAGACGCCGCGTTCCATCTCCATCGTCAGCCAGGAGCAGATCAAGACGCAGGCCCCCAAGAGCATCGAGCAGGCGCTGTCGTACACGGCCGGCGTGTCCACCGAGGTCACGGGCGCCGACCTGCGCATGACCGGGGCCATCATCCGCGGCTTCAGCGACGGCAGCTCCTACTACAAGGACGGGCTGCGCCAGTTCTCGGCCGGCACCTACGGATCGTGGAACGACGAGATCGACGAGCTCGACAGCATCGAGGTCGTCAAGGGCCCGGTCTCCGTGCTCTTCGGCCAGGGACGGCCCGGCGGCGTGATCAACGTGGTGTCCAAAAAGCCCGAGGCCGATCATGTCAACAGCGTTGGCATTTCGTACGGCCGCTACCAGCGCGCCCAGCTCACGGCCGACCTGGGCGGGGCGCTGAGCGAGAACGGCGATGTGCTGTACCGCCTGAACCTCAAGGGGCGCGACAGCGATGGCCGCACCGTAGGCTCGCGCGACGACCGCATCTCGATCGCGCCTTCGCTACGCTGGAACCTCTCGGGCCAGACCCAGCTCACCGTGCTGGGCACCTACTCGCGCGAGCGCGGCACGCCCAAGTCCTGGTGGCCGAGCCTGTTCACCTATCCGCAGATCAAGAACGTCTCCCCCAAGCTGACGGCGGGTGACCCGGCCTTCGACCGCTTCGACCGCGACACCCAATCGCTGGGCTACGAGTTCAAGCACCAGACCGACAGCGGCTGGCAACTGATGCAGAACCTGCGCTACTCCAAGATCGACATCGACTACCGCCACATCTATGCCATGGATGTGCTGGAGGACGGCCACAACGTCTCGCGCGCCAACCTGGCGCAGCTCACCAAGGGCACGACGCTGGCCATCGACAACCGGGCGCAGAAGGACCTGCGCTGGGGCGAGGTGCAGCACCGCCTGGCGCTTGGCCTGGACCACAACAAGTACAAGGAACGCGGCGGCCTGGGGTTTGGCTGGGATGTGCCCAACCTGGACCTGGACGCGCCGCGCTACGGCCAGTCCATTGCCGTGCCGGAACTGGAGGACAGCAACTCCGACCTGCGCCAGACCGGCATCTACACGCTCAACCAGTTGCAGTGGAACGGCTGGATCGCCAACCTGAGCCTGCGCCACGACACGGCCCGCACCACCCAGAACAGCACCACCCAGCCGCGCATGAGCGACAGCGCGACCACCGGCACTGCCGGCGTGCTCTACCAGTTCGACAGCGGCTGGGCGCCGTACGCGAGCTACGCCACCTCGTTCGATCCCACGACGGGCCTGGCCTACGATGGCAGCGCCTTCCAGCCGCGCCGTGGCAAGCAGTACGAGGTGGGGGTGAAGTACCAGCCCCCAGGCAGCAGCACGCTGATCACCGCCTCGGTCTTTGACCTGCGCCAGACCAACGTCATCACGCAGGACCCGGACCGCCCACGCTTCAGCGTCCAGACAGGCGAAGTGCGGTCGACGGGCGTGGAGCTGGAGGCCCGGGTGGGCCTGACGCGCGAGCTGAGCAGCCTGGTCAGCTACACCTGGCTGGACCCGCGCACCACACAAAGCACCCGCCCCGCCGAAGTGGGCCGCCAGACCATGCAGACCACCCGCCATATGGCCAACGTGTGGCTGGACTACCGCCCACGCGCCTTGCCGGGCGTGATCGTGGCCGGTGGGTTGCGTTATAAGGGCCGCTCTCCCTACAACGTGGCCGCCAACGGCAGCCTGAACGTCAACGACGCCGTCACCGTGGCCGATCTGTCGTTGGCCTACGAAGTGCCCAAATATCGCATCGCGCTGACCATCAACAACCTGTTCAACAAGACCTACTACGCAGGCATCTTTCGCGGCGTGGACCGCGAGGCCAACGTGAGCTTCAAGTACTACTGGTAAGCGTGAGGGCGGCTGGCGGCGATCAGCCCTTCACCAGCCCCCCGTCCACCACCAGGTTCTGCCCCGTCACGGCGCGCGCCCAGGGCGAGAGGAAGAACAGCACCGCGTCGGCGAACTCCGCGGGCGTGGTGACGTGGCGCAGCGGCGTGAGGCCGGCGATCAGGTCGAACACCGCCTCGGGCGTGGCGCTGCTGGCGTCGGTGGTGCGCAAGAGCCCGCCGGAGACCATGTTCACCGTGATGCCGTCCGGCCCCAGGTCGTTCGCCGCCGTGCGCGTGAGCGCCAGCAGCGCGGCCTTCGACGCCGTGTAGTCGTGGTACGGCACCACCGGGTTCTGGAACAGGTTGGTGCCCACGTTCACCACGCGGCCGAACCTTTGCGCCCGCATGCCGGGCAGGGCGGCCTGCATGGTGTTGAGCGCGCCCTTCACGGCGCCCTCGAACTGCTGGGCCATGCGCTGCCAGGGCATGTCGGCCAGCGGCGGCCGGACGTCGCCGTCGAAGCGGAAGTCGGCCAGCGCGTTGTTGACCACGCCGGTGATGGCCTGGCCCGTGCGCTCCTGCGCCTGGGCGAACAGGCGCCGCACGGCGTCGGCATCGGTCACGTCGGCCTGCAGGGCCAGGGCGCGCGGGCCGAGTGCTTCGGCCAGCGCCTGCGCGGCCGCGGCGCTGCGGTGGTAATTGATGACCACGCCCGCCCCTTCGCGTGCGAGGGCCCGGGTGATGGCCTCGCCGAGGCCCCGGGCGCCGCCGGTGACGAGAACCCATTGATCCGATAGACGCATGGTGGTGGTGCCTTGCTGGAAACTTAAAAAAAGGAAAAGGGCGGAAAGGTGCCGTCGAGGTGGCAGCCCGTCCGCCGAGGCCGGGCGGCGTACCGCACGGGAATGCCGGGGCGCTCCGGCGCTGGACCGCTCGGCGGTGGATCTTCGCCGATCCTGCGGCGGTGGCGGCGCAGGCCGTGTGCGGTGGCGGGGCGTGTGACGGGGAGAAGGGTGTGGCGGCCCCTGCTATCGTCGTCGGTCAGCCGGCCGTCCCACAGGCGGGCTCCCCGCCCCAAGAACCGAGACTCCCCATGCGCAGGCTTGCGAACCCCTCCGACCTTTCTGCCGTGTATGCGCTCTACATGCACGAGCGCGTCATCCCCTTCCTGGGCTACGACCCCATGCCGCTGGCCGAGTTCGGGCCGCTCTTCGAGGCGCTGTGCGCCAGCGGCAGCTTCTACGTCTACGAGCGGGACGGCCGCCTGGCCGGCTTCTACAAGACCACCCGCTATCCCGGCCGCGCGCAGCATGTGGCGAGCCTGGGCACCCTGGCCGTGGATCCGCACTGGCACGGGCAGGGCGTGGCGCGCGAGATGGTCCTGGGCGCCATCTGCGACCTGCAGGCCGCCGGCGTGCTGCGCATCGAACTGTGTGCCGAGGCCGACAACCCGCAGGCCATCCGGTTCTACGAGAAGCTGGGGTTCGTGCACGAAGGCACGTTGCGTGGCTTCTACCGGCGCGCAGGCGACGGGCACTACGTGGACGAACGCCTCATGGCGCTCCTTTGCGGCCCCCTGGCCGCAGCCTAGCCCGTGCCGGGCCGTCGAGCCGCGCCGGTGAGGGCGAGGGAGCGCGCCCCGACCCCTTGATAATCCCGGGCTGGCCCCTAACTGGCGGGGCGTTCCCTTTTTCATCCGGTTCCTGAATCCGAACGAATCACCATGAGCAAGCAAACCCATTCCTTCCAGGCCGAAGTGGCGCAACTGCTGCACCTGGTCACCCACTCGCTGTACTCCAACCAGGAAATCTTCCTGCGCGAGCTGATCTCCAACGCGTCCGACGCCTGCGACAAGCTGCGATTCGAGGCCTTGAACAACGCCGCCCTGTACGAGGACGCGCCGAATCTGGAAGTGCGTGTCTCCTTCGACAAGGCCGCCAAGACGCTGACCATCACCGACAACGGCATCGGCATGAGCCAGCAGGAGGCCATCGACCACCTGGGGACGATCGCCAAGAGCGGCACCAAGGACTTCATGAGCCGCCTGTCGGGCGACCAGAAGCAGGATGCCCAGCTGATCGGCCAGTTCGGCGTGGGCTTCTATTCGGGCTTCATCGTGGCCGACAAGATCACGGTCGAATCCCGCCGTGCGGGGCTCGCGCCCGAAGAAGGCGTGCGCTGGATCAGCGGCGGCACCGGCGACTTCGAGGTGGAGACCATCACCCGCGCCCAGCGGGGCACCAGCATCATCCTGCACCTGCGCGACGACGCCGAGGAATACCTGAACGCCTGGAAACTCAAGCAGGTCATCAGCAAGTACTCCGACCACATCAGCCTGCCCATCCTGATGGAAAAGGAAGAGTGGAAGGACGGCGAGAAGGAAGGCGATCCCGGCCAGATGGTCAAGACGGGCGAGTGGGAGGCCGTGAACAAGGCCAGCGCCCTGTGGACGCGTGCCAAGAAGGACGTGACCGACGAGCAGTACCAGGAGTTCTACAAGGCCATCAGCCACGACCACGAGAACCCGCTCACCTGGAGCCACAACCGCGTGGAGGGCAACACCGAGTACACGCAGCTGCTCTACATCCCCGCCAAGGCGCCGTTCGACCTGTGGAACCGCGACAAGAAGGCCGGCGTGAAGCTCTACGTGAAGCGCGTCTTCATCATGGACGACGCCGAGGCGCTCATGCCGACCTACCTGCGTTTCGTGAAGGGCGTGATCGACTCGGCCGATCTGCCGCTCAACGTGAGCCGCGAACTGCTGCAGGAAAGCCGCGACGTGCGCGCCATCCGCGAAGGCTCCACCAAGCGCGTGCTTTCCATGCTGGAAGACCTGGCCAAGCATGACCGCCATACCGCTGGCGAAGGCGCCGACGGCGTGACCGACGTGGTGAGCGAGGAAGACAAGGCCAAGGAAGGCAAGTACAGCCAGTTCTACGCCGAGTTCGGCGCGGTGCTCAAGGAAGGCCTGGGCGAAGACTTCGGCAACCGCGACCGCCTGGCCAAGCTGCTGCGTTTCGCGTCCACGCAAAGCGACGGCGTGTCCGTCTCGTTCGCGGACTACAAGGCCCGCATGAAGGAAGGCCAGGAGGCCATCTACTACATCACGGCCGATACGCTGGCCGCGGCCAAGAACAGCCCGCAGCTCGAAGTCTTCAAGAAGAAGGGCATCGAGGTGCTGTTGATGACCGACCGCGTGGACGAGTGGGCGCTGAACTACCTGCACGAGTTCGACGGCACCCCGCTGCAGTCCGTCGCCAAGGGCGCTGTGGACCTGGGCAAGCTCCAGGACGAAGCCGAGAAGAAGGCCGCCGAAGAGGCCGCCGAAGCCTTCAAGCCCGTGCTGGCCCAGCTCAAGGAAGCGCTCAAGGACAAGGCCGAGGACGTGCGCGTGACCACCCGCCTGGTCGATTCGCCCGCCTGCTTGGTCGTGCAGGACGACGGCATGAGCAACCAGCTCGCCCGCCTGCTCAAGCAGGCCGGCCAGGAGGCACCCCAGTCCAAGCCGGTGCTGGAGGTCAACCCCGAACACGCGCTGGTGAAGAAACTGGACGGCAGCGTGCACTTCCACGACCTGGCGAACATCCTGTTCGACCAGGCGGTGCTGGCCGAAGGCGGGTTGCCCGAAGACCCTGCCGCCTACGTGAAGCGGGTGAACGCCCTCTTGGTCTGAGGGCAGATAGCGCCGCCCGTTGTCATTCCGCACTGCGGATTTGCTGATCGCTGGAAAATAGGGGAGAATGTTTTCGTAATCACCTCGCGTTTTTGCGCGAGGCTCCCTTTTTTGATAATTCGTCCCCTTTTGAAGGAGCTTCCATGAAAGTGCAAAGTCTTGCCGGTCTGTTGATGTCTGCCGTTCTGTGCGCTGCTCCGATGGTCAGCCATGCGCAGCAGGCCACCGATTCCAACGCGACGACTTCGAATACCGCCGCAGGTGGTACGGGTGGCACGGCTGGTGGTGCTGGCGCTTCCGGCGCAGCACTGGGTTCCGTGACGGCTGGCTACGTCGCCGTAGGTGTGGTGGCGGCGGCCGCCGTGGCAGCTGCTGCTTCCAGCTCCAGCTCTTCCGGCACCACCGGCACGACTGGCACGACTGGCACCACCCGCTGATGCCGTGAGGCTTTTGTCAGCCTTGAGCAAACCCGGTTTCCACCGGGTTTTCTTTTTTTGGGGCTTCGCTGCATTGTGTCTGCTCGGCTTGGGCGGCTGCAGCGCCAGCTCGACGGCGGTGTGGGAGGTGGTCGGCGAATCCTGGCGCCCTGCGGACAAGGTCGCGCAGGCCACGCTGGATCCGCGCTTTCGCTATCTGCGTGTAGACACGACCCGGACGCACACATTGATGGTGCTCGGTTATGTGGACGGCCTGCCCGATAGGCTGGGTGCCGACGAGGTCTGGTACAGCGCGTCCAAGGAAGTGCTGCGCCTGCGCAACGGCCGTGTTTCTGGGGCGTCGGGGCTGACCGTCGAATGGCGCGATGTGCGTTTTTCGGCGATCCCCTCTTGGCGCTCGGCCCTGGAGCGGCCTTCTGGTGCAAGCTACCAGCGGTGGCGTGACGTCATGCCTGGGCAGCTGACGGGGATCAAGGACACCGTGTCCATCCGGGCCACGCAGCCGCCGGAGCGCCTCGTGTCTGACTTCCAGCCGGCTTCCCACCTCCAATGGTTCGAAGAGTCCGTGGTCAGTGCCCCGTCCTCCGCCCGGTTGCCCGTCGCGCGCTATGCCGTCGATCTGTCCGGTCGAGGGGAGCGGGTCGTGTACTCGGAGCAGTGCCTTTCGGTCGACCTGTGCTTCGCCCTGCGGCCGATCGCCCAGGGCAGCTGAGTCTTTCTCCTCCTTTCTTTACCGGATTTCACCTTGCCACGATCGGCTTCGATTTCTTCAGCGCCCGTTCGCTGGCGCTTGTCCGCCATCGCTGCCGCGGTCTTGGGTGGGCTGTCCGGACCGGTGGTGGCGCAAGACACCCCACCCGCCGAGCGGGCCAGTGGCTGGCTGCAGCGCCAGGCGCCGGAGATGTACGACAGCGGCATCGCCTGGAACGTGCGGGCCGAACAGCCAGCCCAGCGGGCTCTGCGGCAGGAACTCGTGGACCGACTGCGTGCCTTGCCCCTGTCGCAGGCTCCGCAGGCGGCTGATCTGGTGCGGTGGCTCGAAGGCTTGCCGGTCACCGGACGGGCCGCTGTGTCTTCGGCCGATCCGCGATGGCTCGAAGTGCATTTGCGTGAAGACCCGGTGCTGGATGGAACCAGCGCCCTGCAGGTGCCGGATCGCCCCAAGACCGTGACGGTGGTGCTGGATGACGGCCAGCGTTGCCGTGTGCCCGTGCGTACGGGCGCCATGGCCTACGACTATGTCCGGGCCTGCGTCACCGACGCCACGCAGCGCGATCGGGTGTGGATCGCCCAGCCGGACGGCCGCACGCGAAGGCATGGCACCGGCACCTGGAACGGCGAGACGCAGGAACCGGTGGCGGCAGGCTCCTGGATCTGGGCGCCCCTGCGTTCGGGCGGCGTGTCCGATGCGACCTCTGATCTGCTCATCCGTTTCCTGGCCACCCAGGGCGTTGCGGCAGATGCGCAGGGGTACTCCGTGCCGTTCCCTGCCGATGCGTTGCCGGATGTCCCGTCCGAACGGCAGCGCTCCCTGCCGCTCACCGCCAGCGACTGGGGAGAAATCGGCCTGTTGCAAACGCCTACTGCGCGCATGGCGCCGACGGGAGAAGCACGTCTGCACGTGAGCAGGACCCAGCCGTACACGCGCGGCACCGTCATGCTGCAGCCCCTGGATTGGGTGGAATTCGGCTTCCGGTATGTGGACATTGCCAATGTGCGCTACGAAGCCTCCACGACGGGGCAGTCCACGAAGGACAAGAGTCTCGACCTGAAGGTGCGGCTCTGGTCCGAGTCACGGTATCTGCCTGAACTGGCGGCAGGGGTGCGCGACCTGGGGGGGACCGGGCTTTTCTCGGGCGAATATGTGGTCGCGAGCAAGCGAACCGGCAGCTTTGACTGGAGCCTCGGCTTGGGCTGGGGATATCTGGGCGCCCGGGGCAATTTGAAGAACCCGCTGTCCTTGGCGAGCGACCGCTTCACGAATCGCCCGCGCCCGAACAGCACGTCGGGCGGTACGGTGAACGGAAACGCCTACTTCCGCGGCCCCACCAGCCTCTTCGGCGGTGTGCAGTGGCACACGCCCTACGATCCGCTCATCGTCAAGCTCGAGTACGACGGCAACAACTACCAGCGCGAACCTTTCGGAGCCCGGTTCGAGCAGCGCGTGCCCCTCAACGTGGGCGTGGTGTACCGCTACTCCCCCGGCATCGATCTGTCGGCTGGCGTGGAGCGGGGCAACAAGGTGATGTTCGGCATCACCTTCCATGGCGGGCTGGACCGGATGCAGTCGCCCAAGGTGCTGGACACGCCCATGCCCGCCGTGCAGAGGGCCTACCCCACGGCGGCCCCTTCCTGGGGCACCGCTGCGGCCGAAATCCGCCGCGACTCGGAGTGGTCCGTCACGGAATTGCAGCGCGAGGACGGTGCACTGCATGTGCGTGTCAGCAATGCGGGGGGACTGTACCGCTCGGGTCATTTCGACCGGCTGATCGCCGTGCTGCACCGCGATGCGCCTGCTGACGTCTCGCGGTTCGTCATCGAATTTACCGAATATGGGCTGCAGCTGGGCAGCAAGACCGTCGAGCGCGCGGACTGGGTCCGCCTGCAGACCGAAGGCCTCTCGCCGGCGCAGCAGCAGGCGCTGGGCGGCGGGGTGGCCACCGCGCCGTTGTCGCAGCCAGTTCCTGCGCCGGCGGCAAGCCGCGCTGCGCCCGAGTGGCGCAGCAGCGATGGCCGCCTGAGCGGCAATGTCCGCCCGAGCCTGTGGCAGTCGCTGGGGGGGCCGGACAGCTTCGTGCTGTACCAGGTAGGCGTTCAGGGCGAGGCGCAGTACCGCCTCACCCGCAGCACCTGGGTGAGCGGCGCCGCCAACCTCCGTTTGATCGACAACTACGACAAGTTCCAGTACACGGCGCCGAGCAACCTGCCCCGCGTGCGGACCTTCATGCGCGAATACGTGACGACCTCCCGGCTGACGGTGTCCAACCTGCAGCTCACCCATGCCGAGCAATGGGGTGACAGCCATTTCGGCAGCGTCTATGGCGGGATGCTGGAGTCGATGTTCGGCGGCGTGGGCGCAGAGTACCTCTACCGTCCGCTGCGCAGCCGGTGGGCCCTGGGCGTGGACGTCAACCGCGTGCGCCAACGCAGCTTCGACCAGCATTTCAGCTTCCGCGATTACAAGGTGACGACCGGCCACGCAACGCTGTACTGGGATACGGGCTGGAACGGCGTGCACGCCAAAGTGAGCGTGGGCCAGTACCTGGCCGGCGACCGCGGGGCGACGCTGGACCTGAGCCGCCGTTTTGCCAACGGCGTGACGATCGGTGCCTACGCGACCAAGACGAATGTGTCCTCCGCTCAGTTCGGCGAAGGCAGCTTCGACAAGGGCATCTACCTCACCTTCCCGTTCGATGCTATCCTGCCGCGCTCTTCCAGCACGACCGGCACCATCCTGTGGACGCCGCTGACGCGCGACGGCGGCGCCCGCCTGGGCCGCTCGCAGGACCTGTTCTCCATCACCTCGGCCCGCGAGCGGGATGCCTTCAGCAATGCAGCACCGTCCGATGGGCGGCTGCGGACAGGCGACGACATCTTCGCGCCGCCCAAGCGCTGACGGGCGTCTGGCAGCGTGAGCTGCCAAGTCGCCTGGGCAGGCGGAGCGCAGGCGAAAGACCGCAGCGCGGCAAGCACGGTGGCTGGCGCCAGGTTCTGAACGCTGGCCGGCGTTCGGCCGCACTGTGGCATCCGTGTCACACCGGCAGAACGTACACCGAAGCTCCATGGAGCACGGCCAGAATGCCGGCCCATGTTGATGCCAGCCGCTCCTTCTTCCTTGGCGCAGCGCCACCCCCGCGCCGACGTCCTTGCTCTTGCCCTCGCCACCGCCCTGATGGCGGGACAGGCTGCAGCAAGTCCCCTTGCCGATCAGGACCAGGACGATGCGCCGCTGGCGCTGCATGCGCAGAGCACCTACGTGTGGCAGCGCAAGCCGTCCTTCGCCGCTGCCTATACCGGCCCCAACAGCCTGGTACCCGGGCGGGAGCGGTCCTATTCGTTCACCGCCACGGCAGACCTGGCGCTGCGGGCCTGGGACGGCGCGCAGATCCACTTCAACCCGGAGGCCGCTCAGGGCGTGCCCCTGTCCCATCTGTCCGGTGCGGGCGGGCTCTCCAATGGCGAATTGGCACGTTCGTCCGGGGCGCAGCTTAAGGCCTACCGGGCGCGGCTGTTCCTGTTGCAGCGCTGGAATGCCGGGGGCGAGGCCGAGCGCATAGATCCCGACTTCAACGAGATGGGCGGCACCGTCACGGCGAACCGCTGGACGCTGGTGGCGGGCAATCTCTCGCTGCTGGACTATTTCGATCCCAACCCTTACGCCAAGGACCCGCGCGAGCAGTTCCTCAACTGGTCTTTCATGGCGCCGGGCGCCTGGGACTACGCGGCCGATGCGCGGGGCTACACCTGGGCCGGCATCCTGGAGTACCGCACGCCGCAGTGGACGGTGCGCGGCGGTCGCGCGCTGCAGCCCCGGGAGTCCAACGGCCCCGCGCTGGACCGTGCATGGCGGCGGCATTACGGGGACCAGGTCGAGGTCGAGTCCGATCTGCCCCTGGCGCTGCCCGCGGGACCCCTGCGCGGCCGGGTGCTGCTGTTCCGCAACCGGGCGGTGATGGGGGCGTTCGACGACGCGCTGGCCCAGGTGCGCGCCACTGGTGCGGTGCCGGACGTCGGTGACGTGCGGCGCCTGCAGACCAAGCGCGGCTGGGCGGCCACGCTGGAGGTGCCGCTGGGGGCCGATGCCGGCGTCTTCGTGCGCGCCAGCCGCAGCGGGGGGCGCCAGGAGACGTTTGCCTTCACCGAGATCGACCGGCAGTGGTCCGCCGGCGGCCAATGGTCGGGCGCGGCCTGGGGGCGCCCGACCGACCGCATGGGCGCGGCGCTGGCGGTCAACGGACTGTCGGACGGCCACCGGAGCTACCTGGCCGCGGGCGGGCAGGGCGCGTTCCTGGGCGATGGCGCCCTGCGCTATGGCAGCGAGCGGGTGTGGGAGGCGTATTACCGCGTGGCGCTGCCGCCGGTGCCGACCGCTGTGGGGGCGCTGCATTCGGCGGTGTCGCTCGGAGCCCAGCACAGCCAGCGGCCGGGCTACAACCGGGACCGCGGGCCGGTGGACGTGCTGTCGGCGCGCCTGCACGCGGAGTTCTAGACGCCGCTCGGGGTCTGGCAGGTCAGAACAGATCAGGCCGAGGCCGGGCAAGGCGCCGACCCTGCCGTTTCTGCTGGGGCTGGGGGCGTCAGCCCATCCGAACCCCGCCTGGTTCGGATGCGCCGCAAGCCGGCAGCTCCGCTGTCAGCCTGTCATGCGGCCAGCGGTTCTTCGCCCATGGCTTCGATCTGCTCGTGCAGCATGTCCACCTGGCCGCGCCAGTAGTCGCTGCTGCCGAACCAGGGGAAGTTGATCGGGAAGATCGGGTCCGCCCAGCGGCGCGCCAGCCAGGCGCTGTAGTGGATCAGGCGCAGCGTGCGCAGGGGCTCGATGAGCGCCAGCTCCCGCCGGTCGAAGCTGCGGAACTGCTCGTAGCCGTCCAGCAGGGCGGACAGTTGCACCGTGCGCTGGCGGCGGTCGCCGGAGAGCAGCATCCACAGGTCCTGCACGGCGGGGCCGGTGCGGGCGTCGTCCAGGTCCACGAAGTGCGGGCCGCCGCGGCCGTACTCGTCCAGCGGCGTCCACAGCACGTTGCCGGGGTGGCAGTCGCCGTGCAGGCGCAGCTGGCGTGCAGAGTTCAAGCCAAATGTGCCTGCAGCGCTTGATCCATCAGCGCTTGCAGCTATCAAATCAAGAGCTTTCTCGCAGGCGCTGCGCCAGGCGGACTGCTGGTCCAGCGGAATGATCTGCGCGGCCAGCAGCCCGTCGAAGGGCTCGCGCCCGAAGGTCTGCAGATCGAGCGCAGGGCGGTGCTGGAACGGGTGCGCGGCGCCCACGGTGTGGATGCGGGCGAGAAAGCGGCCGATCCATTCCAGCACCTCGAAGTCGTCCAGCTCAGGCCGGCGGCCGCCGCGCCAGGGACTGATGGAGAAGGCGAACCCCGCATGCTGGTGCAGCGTGCGCCCGTCGATGGCGAGCGGCGCCACCATGGGCACCTCGGCCGCGGCCAGCTCCAGGGCGAAGGCGTGTTCCTCCACGATCTGTGCCTCGCTCCAGCGGCCGGGGCGGTAGAACTTGGCGACCACGCGCGTGCCGTCTTCCAGCGACACCTGGTAGACGCGGTTCTCGTACGAGCCCAGGGCCATCAGCCGGCCGTCGCCGTATTGGCCGACGCTGGCGAGCGCGTCCAGCACCAGGTCGGGCGTCAGGCTTTCGTAGGGATGGGTGGACGAAGAAGTCGAAGAGAGAGGGGAGGCGTTGCTGCCGGGCATTGAATCCATGGGCGCATTGTCGGCGACGGCATTCCGGGCGCGGCTTGAGCGCCCGCTGCGCTTCAGTCGTCCACCGGCACCGGCTGCTTGACCAGGATGACGGTGCACGGCGCGTCTCGGGCCACGCGGATGGGCACGGTATCGATGAAGCGCTGCAGCTGCAGGCCGTGCGTGGCTGCGCCCACGATGATCATGCTCACCCGGTTGCCCTGGGCGTAGCGCACCAGCGCCTGGGCCACGTCGCTGGCTTCGATCACGTGGTAGCTGGCGCTGTGGCCCGTCAGGTCGAGCCCGGCCGCCCATTGCTTGAGCCGCACCAGGTGCAGGCGCTGCAGCGTGGTCTCGCTGCGGTCCGGGTCGCTGGCGCTGCTGGCCGAGGGCGAGATCACCGTCACGCAGGCAAGCCGCGCGCCGGGGCGGATGCCCAGCGAGCGCGCCACGGCCTGGCGCAGCGACTGCAACGTGGCATCGGTCGCATGGTCGTGCGGCACGGCCACCATCAGGATGGGCACGTCCTCGATCTGGCGTGCGGGCAGCGGGCTGGGCTGGTAGTGCATGCCCGCGGCCTTGATCCAGCGCTTGAAGTGCACCCGCAGGCCCGGCCCGCGCAGGCGCTGGCCGCGTTCGGTGACGGGAATCTGCTCCGGGTGCGCCAGGTCGAAGGCCAGGTGCGCGGCGCTGGGGTAGCGCTGCGCGGCCTCGGGTTCCAGGCAGCGCAGGATGGCCTCCTGCAGCCACGCAGGCAGGTCGGGCCGGTGCTGGCGCGGCGGGGCGGGCGTCATCCACAGGCGCTGGCGCAAGCCGCCTTTGGTGGTGGGCGCGCCGAAGGGCAGCTCGCCGGTGGCCAGCTCATAGAGGATCACGCCGATGGCGAACAGGTCGCTGCGCAGGTCGCCGCGCACGCCCACCACCTGCTCGGGGGCGATCCAGGCGGGGGAGCCGACGGCCTCGCGCATTTCCTCGGCCAGCAGGTCGGGGTAATGCGCGTGGCACGAGAGGCCGAAGTCGAGCAGCACCACGCTGCCGTCCGGCCGCACCAGCACATTGGCGGGCTTGAGGTCCAGGTGGCAGACGTTCTGCTGGTGCAGGCTGTGCGCCGCCAGCGCCATGGCCGCACCCAGCCGCGCGAGGGTCTCTGCGTCCGGGCGCTGGGCCTGGTCGAGCCAGTGCTGCAGCGTGTGGCCCTCCACGTACTCCATCACCAGATAGGGCATGCGGGCGAGGTCGCCGGCCGCGACGAAACGGGGCACATGGCTGCCGCTGAGCGCAGGCAGGATCTGCAGCTCGATCTCGAAGCTGACGATGTTCTCGGCGCCGTCGCCGGCCGTCATGCGCGGCACCTTCATGGCCAGCGGAAAGCCCGGGTCGTGGTCGGCGTCCTGGCAGGCCACGCGGTAGATGTGCGCCATGCCGCCGGCGTGGATGCACTCGTGCACGACGAAGCCGTCCACCAGGGTGCCGGGCGCCAGCAGTTTCATGGGAATGCGCGGAATGGAGAGGAGGGGAGCGCCAGGGGCGGTGGAGCGAGGCCGGGCGCGCTCAGCGGCCGACCTCCAGCCGGTCGGCTAAGAAGGCGGGCAGGGGTGTGGCCCGCACGGCGGCAGCCGCGGCGGCCTGGTCGTAGGGCACGCGGTGGAAGGTGATGGTGGCGGCGCCGCTGTCGAACACGGCATACATGGCACGGGCATCGCCGTCGCGGGGCTGGCCCACCGATCCGGCGATCACCAGCCATTGCCGGTGCGGCGGCACGGGCACCGGCACGCCGGGCTCGGGCGTGAAGCGCATGAGCTTGGCGGTGGGCGTCAGGAAATACAGCGCCTGTTCGTGCACATGGCCGCAGAACACATAGCGGATGGCCGGGTCCATCAGTGCGGCGGCGGCCATGCTGCGCTCGGCGGCGTTGGCATCGGTCACATAGTGCCAGCGGGCCGGGTGGTCGGCGCTGGCGTGCACCAGCAGGGCGCTGGCGCCCAGCCGCGCGGTCAGCGGCAGGCCGGCGAGAAAGGCGCGGTGCGTGGCGCCGAGCTGCAGGTGCGTCCATTGCGAACTCTGGTCGCCCAGGCTCTGTGCGGCGCTGGGCGGCTCGAGCGCCGCCGCGTCGTGGTTGCCCAGCACGCACAGGGCGCCGTCGCTGGCCAGCCGCATGGCCTGCTCGACCACGGCGGCCGGCTCGGCGCCGTAGCCCACCATGTCGCCGAGCAGGGCGAACTGGTCCACGGCCTGGCTGCGCGCGTGCGCAAGGCAAGCGTCGAGCGCCTGCCGGTTGGCGTGGATGTCGGACAGCAGGGCGAACTTCATGGCGGTGTGGATTCGGGCGGGCGTCGGGCGGGGCTTGCCAAATCGGCCAAGCGCCGGCTGGCTGAAGGCGGTCTTGCGGCGCGTGCCGGATGGGCGCGGCGTGGGGCTGCACGGGCGGCACGGCCGGTGGGCGGTGCCAGGGCGGCCTGCGGTCTGGCGCCCAGCCGCCCATTATTGGGGCAATCGCCGCAGCGTGCCCGTCGGTTGGGCCGCAGGACGCAAAAAAGCCGCCAGCGCCCGTTTCGAGGCGGTGGCGGCTCGGTGATCCGAGGGCTCTGCGCGGCGGCGGAGCCGGAAGGATCAGGCCAGCGTGATCGTCACATCGATGTTGCCGCGCGTGGCGTTGGAGTAGGGGCACACCTGGTGGGCGGCGTCCACCAATTGCTGGGCCTTTTCCTTGTCCAGTCCTGGCAGGCTGACCTTCAGGCGCGCGGCGATGCCGTAGGCGTTGGGGATGGGGCCCAGGTCCACTTCGGCGTCCACCGACACGTCCTGCGGCACGGCGATGCCGATCTTGCCGCCCACCGCCTTCAGCGCGCCGATGAAGCAGGCGGAGTAGCCCGCGGCGAAGAGCTGCTCGGGGTTGGTGCCCGTGCCGCTCGTGCCGGGCGAGGACAGCTTCACGTCCAGGCGGCCGTCGTCGGTGCGCGAGGCGCCATCGCGGCCGCCGGTGGTGTGGGCGCGGGCGGTGTACAGAACTTTGTCGAGCGTGGTCATGGTGACTTCCTTTGCAGTGGGAGATGAACGAAAAGAGGCACGAAGGCCGGCGGAATGCGGCGGCCCAGGCTAGCCGGACCGCTGGGTGATGCGTTGGCGCAGGTCCGCCAGTTCGCGCGTCAGCGCCTGGAGCTGCGGGACCGAGCACTGCGAACTCTCCAGCACGCAGGCCGGAATGGTCTCTGCCCGGCTGCGCAGCGCGCGGCCGGCGGGAGTGAGCGTGATGCGCACGCGGCGCTCGTCCTCCGCATCGCGCAGGCGGGCCAGCAGCCCGGCCGACTCCAGCCGCTTGAGCAGCGGCGTGAGCGTGCCGGAGTCGAGGAACAGGCGGCCGCCCAGTTCGGACACGGTCGTGCCGTCGCGCTCCCACAGGGCCAGCATCACCACGTACTGCGGATACGTCAGCCCGATGCCGTCCAGCAGCGGCTTGTAGAGCTTGGTCATGGCCAGCGACGCCGAATACAGCGCAAAGCAGACCTGGTTGTCCAGCAGCAGGGCGGCGGGACTGGATGTGGCGGACAGGGCGCTGGTGCGAGGCATGAGGTGAATTATTGCGCAAAATTAAATTGCGTGCAATTTGATGGATGCCCGGTGGAAGACGCGGGACGATGCGGATGGCGTCTCTGGTCGTGCCGCCGCGGGCAAAGGGGGCGCTGGCTTGGCGCGCGTGCGCAAAGGTGCGAGCCCTAGGACTCGTCCTTGCCGTCCGCGTTACGGTGCACTTGGGCAAAGGTCAGGATGACCTCGCGGATCAGCTTGCGCTGCGGCGCAGGCAATTGCAGGAAGGCGTCGAAGGTCTCGCGCTCCACATAGCCGACGCCTTCGTCCCAGCGTTTCTGTTCGACCCGCAGGTGTCTCAGCACTTGATCGCCGAAGCGCAGCTGATGCGGCTCCACCTTCAGCCAGCGCGACAGCTCCTGGAGCTTGTCCTGCGTGGGAATGGCCTCGCCGTTGAGCCACTTCCACGCGGCTTGGCGGCGGATGGGGTTGCCTGACCAGCGCAAATTGAATTCGCGTTCCAGCACGGCCGCGCTCGGGGCCAGTCGCTGGGCCTCCATGGCGGACCGCAACCGTTGGCTGAACTCCTGCTTTTCGTTCATAGGCGTCGGAGTGGGCAACGGAACTCGCTGTAAAAATCCATTACAGTTGACAAAAAATGTCCCTTTTCGGATGAATTCAGGGCGACATCCCTGAGGGCGTGGCTGCCTGCGCATCCTGAACGCAGTGCGGCATCGGGCGGCAGGCGGGCGGCGAAGCTGCCTGTAGGCCATGGCGCTGGGCTCGGTGCCGCAGTGGTACGGGTGTGTTGCACCGAAGGGCGAAGGTTTCACAACAAGAGGGAGGTGGGAAATGGCGATGGTGTTTTGCCGCGGGTGCGGCAAGTAAATCCATGACAGCGCGAGCGCGTGCCCGCACTGCGGGGCGTTCCAGGGCCACGAGGACGGACGACCGGGCTCGGCCGGAGCAAAGGCTGCGGCACATGGGGATGCAGTGGTTTGGACACTGGCTTTCGCGCCGCTGATCGGCAAGGCGTTGGCATGGGTCCTTGCCCATGCCTTGCATGCCACCGCCTACGCGGCGGAGACGGCGCTGGGCAGCGGGCGCTACTTCTGGGTCCCGCTGCTGCTGAACATTGGGCTGTGCGTCACCGATGAAAAGCGCTTGGCGAAGGCTGGTGTCGATACCCAGCGCCTGGGCTCTGCATTCCTGGTTCCGGTCTACCTCTTCAAGCGAGCTGCGCTGCTGGGGCACCAGCCCCCGGCCTATTTCATCGTCTGGGTGGTGTGCTTCGCCGCCGCGTTGCTCGGCACGCTGGCCTGAGGCAGGAGTACCGACGATGAGGCATCAATTTTGTCGGGGTTGCGGCAAACCCCTGGAAGTGGGCGCGCAGGCCTGCCCGCACTGCGGAGCGCCGCAGCGCTACGTGAAGCGCGAAGACGCCTCTTTGCCGCCCGGGGTGGCAGGGTGGTCGTGGGGCGCGTTTCTCCTCAGCTGGGTGTGGGCCATCGGTAACCGCACCTGGATCGGTCTGCTGGCGCTGATTCCCTGGGTGGGCTTCATCGTCGCGGTCGTGCTCGGGGTCAAGGGCCGCGAGTGGGCCTGGCGCAACCGCGAATGGGAGAGCGTGGAGCACTTCAACCGCGTGCAGAAGCAGTGGTCTCTCTGGGGTGTGGCGGTTCTGGGCATCGTGCTGGCCGTGGGCGCTGCGATCGCGGTGGGCTATGTCCTCCAGTCCCGCGGCAACGATGCGGACGCAGAGGTCTGGTCCAAGCGCCTTTTCGAGGAGCCTGCGGCGCCTTCCGCCGAAGGGGTATCCAGCGCGACCCCACCGGCTGGCGCCGCAGTCACGCCCTATGTTCCCCTGGAGGTCTCCGCAGACGGCATCGGCGGCTTGCTGCAGCTGCGTCACCGCGGGGAACTGGGGGGCGTGGCGATCGAGCGCGCTACCGCGCGGGGGGCCGTCAACCTGATGGAGTCGGTGGTGCCGGACGTGGGCCTGACGGGCTATGTCCATGTGAACGCCGCCTATCGGTATGGCGACAGTCTCGTCCTGTTGGTCGTCTCGACGGGTGAATACGGCCAATCCTGCCCCGCGACCACCTATGCGTTCAGCTACGACCTGCGAGAGGAGCGCGTCGCGAGCACTGCCGTGGTCGATGGGTGTTCCGAAGCCGTGGCGGTGCAGACGGATGCCCAGCGGCTCATCGTGCGCAAGGAGGGGGCGCCCACCGAATTCTCCGGCGGCCTGCTGGTTTCCTTGCCCTCGCAGGGCGAGGGCGCTGCCCTTGCCACAGGCAGAAACGGTGTGGCCGTACCCAGGCCGCGTGACGACTGCGACCGGGGTTATGCGGATCTGCTGCGGCAGGTCGGGCTCACCCCGGCGCCTGCGGCCGTCCACGGCCCGGACGACGCCGACTTTCCGGGCTACGGATGCCCGTACCGGATCGCTCCTGCGCCCGGCAGCGTGGTCGCACCGGGAGACACGGTGGCCTTCCGCACCGCTTGGGAGGGCAGCTGACATGCAAGGCGCGGAACGAAAGGCCATGGTGTTCTGCAGGGGCTGCGGACGGGAACTGCACGAAACCGCCGCGACCTGCCCGCACTGCGGGGCCGCGCAGGGCGCGGCCGTCGCGCGCCGAGACCAGGCGCCGGGAACCCTGGAGCTGAGCGGAACGCTGTGGCTGCCCGTACCGGCGCTGGTGTGCGGCGTCGTCGCCGCGCTCGCCTTGCTGGACGACACCGCGTGGGATGCCGACACCGTCCGGGGCCTGCTGTTCCTGTCCGGCGCGGCGCTGGTGCTCGGCATTTCGGGCGTCGCCACACAGACCCGGGGACGGGGCATGTCGATCGCCGGGATCGTCCTGGGCGCCATCGGGCTGCTGGGGGCGCTGGGCGCCTCCGTCCATTGAACGGAGCTGTTGCACAGCTTCAGAAAGAGAAGAGATATGCAGGGAATGGTGTTTTGCCGGGGTTGCGGCAAAGAGATCCACAGCAGCGCGCGGGCCTGCCCGCACTGCGGTGCCGAGCAGCGCGCTCCGGCGGCAGCGCCGGGCAAGAGCAAGCTGGTTGCAGGCCTGCTGGCGCTCTTTCTCGGAGGGCTTGGCATCCACCGCTTCTACCTGGGTCAGTGGTGGGGGCTGTTCTACCTGCTCTTCGTCTGGACCTTCATTCCTTCGTGCGTGGCTTTCATCGAAGGCATCGTATTTCTCTGCACCCGCGATGCGCAGTGGGAGTCGAAGTACGGCCGCGACTAGCGGCTGGAGGCCAGCGATCAGGCACGGGCAATGTTGCTGCCGCTGCCTGTGCCGCTACCCGTGCCCTGTCACTCGGATACCGTGGCTCTCCGTCCCCCCGCAGCCGGCAGCGACGGTGGGCCTAAGCGCTGGGTGGAGGTGCTCCAAAAAAAAAGTAGCGCACTGCGCTTGATCCACAAGGGCTTCAAAGCCAAATAGCTTTGAAGTGCCCTAAGGGAGAGCGCACCATGCTATGAATATTGACGGCCTGCGGTACCTTCGCTACGGCGCTGGCGCCGCACCCAGGCTCAGTACCGCGAGGCCACCGCGGGCGCGACTGCTCCGGGGCGCAAGCGTGCTGCCAGCGCGTCGGCCGCCTGGCGCAGCAGCAGCATGTCGATGCCCACGGCCACGAACAGGGCGCCCTGGTCGAGGCATTCCCGCGCCCAGGCCTCGTCCGTCACCAGGATGCCCGGCGCCCGGCCTGCGGCGCGGATGCGCGTGATCGCCTCCGCGATGGCGGCGCGCACTTCCGGGTGGCCGGACTGGCCCGCGTGGCCCATGCTGGCCGCCAGGTCGGCGGGTCCGATGAAGATGCCGTCCACGCCCGGCACGGCCGCGATCGCCTCGATGTGGGTCAGCGCCTCGGCCGTCTCCACCTGCACCAGCACGCACAGCTCCTGCGCGGCCCCGTGTGCATAGGCGGTGTCGCGGCCGAAGCGCGACGCGCGCACCGATCCGCCCATGCCGCGGGCGCCTTGCGGTGCGTAGCGCGTGGCGGCGACGGCGGCGCGGGCCTCGTCGGCGTTCTGCACGAAGGGCAGCAGCAGCGTCTGCGCGCCGATGTCCAGGTAGCGCTTGATGAGCACGGGGTCGTTCCACGCCGGGCGCACCACGGCGGCGGTGTGGCGCGCGGGCTCGGCATCCAGCGCCTGCAGTTGCTGCAGCATCAGCGGCACGTCGCTGGGCGTGTGTTCGGTGTCGAGCAGCATCCAGTCGAAACCCGACCCCGCGAGCATTTCGGTGACGTAGGGCGATGCCAGCGTGGACCACAGGCCGATCTGGGGCTGGCCGGCGGCGAGGGCGCGTTTGAAGCGGTTGGGTGTGGGCATGGAGGCGAAGGCAGGAGGGCGATCGATGGGCGGGCGGGTAGGCCGGGCCGCGCTTGGGCCGCTGCGGCTCAGCCGAAGTGGCAGGACACGGTGCCGAACTCGCCGTAGTCTGCCACGACGGTGTCGCCCCGCGCCACCTCGATCGGGCGGATGAACGAGCCCGCCAGCACCACCTCGCCGGCCTGCAGCGCCACGCCCTGGCGGTGCAGCCGGTTGGCGAGCCACGCGACGCCGTAGGCCGGGTGGTTGAGCACCCCGGCGGCCAGGCCCGTCTCCTCGACCTCGCCGTTCTTGCTGACGATGGCGCCGATGCGCCGCAGGTCCACGTCCAGCAGGTCGGGCTTGAAGGGGCGGCCGCCCAGCACCAGCGCGGCGTTGGCGGCGTTGTCGGAGATGGTGTCCACCACCGTGCGCGTGGCGCCGGTGTCCGGGTCCACGCGCTGGATGCGGGCGTCCAGGATCTCCAGCGCCGGCGTGATGTAGGCCGTGGCGTCCAGCACCTGGAACAGCGTGCAGTCGGGGCCCGAGAGCGGCTTGCCGAGCACGAAGGCCAGCTCCGCCTCGATGCGCAGCTGCAGGAAGCGGTCGGTGGGAATGACCGCGCCGTCGCGGTGGAACATGTCGTCCAGCAGCGTGCCGAAGTCGGGCTCGGCAATGCGCACCGCGCGCTGCATGGCCTTGGAGGTCAGACCGATCTTGTGGCCCAGCACGCGCCGGCCCTGGCCACGCTTGAGCTGCATCCACGCCGCCTGTACCGCATACGCGTCGTCAATGCCCATCGCGGGATACTGCGCCGAGAGCTGGCGGCAGGGCACACGCGTGCGCTCGGCGGCATCCAGCTGGGCGGCCGCGGCATCGATCTGCTGCGGTGTCAAGGCGAAGGGGGCGGCGGGCGCGCTCATGCTTCGGCCTCCACGGCATTGCGCAGCGTGCCCACGCCGCTCACTTCCACCTCGACCACGTCGCCCGGGCGCAGAAAGCGCGGCGGGTCGAAGCGGATGCCTGCGCCGGTGGGCGTGCCGGTCACGATGACGTCGCCAGGCTCCAGCGCGGTGAAGGTCGAGCAGTAGTGGATCAGGTAGGCGAAGTCGAACATCAGGCGGGCCGTGGTGTCGTCCTGCCGCGTCTCGCCGTTCACGCGGGTCTGCACGCGCAGGCCGCCGTAGCCCTGAGGAAATTCGTCCGCCGTCACCAGCCACGGACCCATGGCGCCCGAGGCCTGGAAGTTCTTGCCCTGCGTGACGTTGAACTTGGCGTGGTGCACCCAGTCGCGCACCGTGCCCTCGTTGGCACAGGTCACGCCGGCGATGTGTTCCAGTGCGTCGGCCTGCGGAATGCGGCGCCCGCCCCGGCCGATGACGATGGCGATCTCGCCTTCGTAGTCGAGCTGCTGCGACTCGTGCGGCTGCAGCAGGGCACTGCCATGGCCGACGAAGGAGCCGGGCACGCGCATGAAGATGCTCGGATAGCGCGGCAGGTCGCTGCCGTCTTGGTACTCGGCGTTGCGGTGGGCGTAGTTGACGCCGATGCACAGGATCTTGCGCGGCTGCGGCACGGGCAGGTCCAGCACCAGCGCGTCGAGCGCGTGGTCGGGCTGCTTGGCCTCGCCGAGCGCGGCGCGGGCCCGGGCCAGGGCTTCTTCGCCCCCGGCCAGCAGCGCCATCACGCTGCCATAGGGCAGCCGGGCGCCGAGGTCCACGACATGGGTGGATCGCCCGTCGGGCGACGGTGCCACGGCGCCCCAACCCGGGCGGCCTTGGTAGGTATAGCTCAGCAGTTTCATGGGTCAGTCGGTGTCGAACCCGAACAGGCGGGCAGGGTTGGTGACGAGGACGCGCTCGCGCGTGGCGGCGTCGGGCGTGAAGCGGTACAGCAGTTCCAGCAGATCGCCTTCGTTCGGCGGCTGCCTGACCGACACGGGGTGGGGCCAGTCGCTGCCCCAGATGCAGCGCTCCGGCGCGGCGGCGATGAGCCGCTGGGCGAGCGGCACCACGTCGTCCCACGGGAAGCCCTGGCGGGACAGCTTTTCCGACAGCGACAGCATCACCCACACATTGCCGCGCTCCAGCAGGCGCAGCACGCAGGCCAGGCTGGGGTCGGCGTCGCCGCGCGACGGGTCGATGCGCCCCATGTGGTCCATCACCACGGGGACCTGCAGGTGCTCGAAGGGCTGCATCTGCTCGGCGATGCCGGTGGGCTCGGGCTGCACCTTCACGTACCAGCCCAGTTCCTCGACCCGTGCCAGGGCGCGCTCCATCTGCGCCGGCGTGAACGAGATGCCCAGGCCGCCGCGCGTGAACCGCGCGCCGCGCACACCGGCCTCGTGCAGCCGCTGCAGGTAGGCGTCGTCCCGCTCCAGCAGCACCGCCGCGTTGGCACAGCCCCGGTAGCGGCTGGGCCCGCCGCCCGCATTGAGCGCGGCCAGGGCGTCCAGCACCACCGCATGGTCGGCGCCATAGGTGGTGGCCTGGACGATCACGCCCCGGGTGATGCCCAGGGTGGCATGCAGGCGCTGGGCCACCTGCCAGGTGGCGGAGGGCATCTCGTAGGCGGCGCCGGCGCGCACGGGGTACTGCGCGGGCGGACCGAACACATGGAGCTGGCTGTCGCAGGCCAGCGGGGGCGGCAGCGGCACCGGCGCGCGGGGCTGCGGATCGAAGGGCAGGTAGTCGGGCATGGGGCGTCTTGGGGGCGTTGGCGCGGGGTGTGGGGGCTCAGGCGATATAGGCGGTGAAGCTGCACTCGATGAGCTTGCCCATGTCGAGTTCGGGCGCGTGGATGGCGTGGCGCGCCGGGCGCGAGGCCGGGTCGGGGAACATCGCCAGCCACGGGGCGTTCAGCGCCGGGCGCTGGCTGCGGTCCTTCATCCAGACGGTCAGCTTGGCGATGTCCGCCGTGCTGCCGCCGGCCGCCTCGACGATGCGGCGCACGTTGTCCAGCATGAAGCGGCATTGCGCTTCGATGGTGGGCGCAATCTCCCCCGTGGCCGGGTCGGTGCCCAGCACGCTGCCGCTCTCCAGCAGCGGGCCGACGCGGCACGCGGCCGGAATGGGGTTCTTGTGGCTGAAGTCGCCGATGTGGATGCTGGTACGCGCGGCCGGGGCCTGCCGGCTCAGTCGGCCGTGATCTGCGCTTGCTGGATGATCGGTGTCCATCGCTGGTCTTCCTGGGTCAGGTACTGGGTGAATTGCTGGGGCGTGCTGGCGCGGGCCTCCGAGCCGAGCGCGCGGAAGCGCTCCTGCACGGCCTTGTCGGCCAGGATCTGCTGCAGCGTGGCGGACAGCCGCTGCACGATCTGCGGCGAGGTGCCCTTGGGCGCGAGCAGGCCGGTGAAGGTCTCGGCGCTGAAGCGGGGAAAGCCCGACTCGGCGAGCGTGGGCACGTCGGGCAACTGGGGCAGGCGCTGCGGCGAGGTCACGGCCAGCACGCGGGTGCGGCCTGCCTGCACGAAGGGCAGTGCGACCGACAGCTGGTCGAAGTTGAACTGCACCTGCCCGCCCAGCAGATCGGTAGTGGCGGGCGCGTTGCCCTTGTAGTGCGCGGTGGTCCAGCGGGCGCCGCTTTCGCGCTGCAGGTATTCGCTCACCAGGTGGTTGGTGGTGCCGGCGCCCGGCGAGGCCATGATCACGTCGTTGCCCTTGACCTTGGCGGCCTCGAGCAGCTCGCCCAGCGTGCGAAAGCGCACCTTGGGATGCACCTGCAGCAGCAGCGGCGTGAACGACACGGAGCTGACCGGCACGAAGTCCTTCTTCCAGTCGTAGACGTTGCGCTTGAAGATCAGCGGCGAGAACAGCACCGGACCATTGGCGCCCATGAAGAAGGTGTAGCCATCGGGTTCGGCCTTGGCGACCGCCTCGCCCGCGATGAGCCCGCCGGCACCGGGGCGGTTGTCCACCACGAAGGGCTGGCCCAGGCGTTGCTGCAGCTGCTCGCTGATGATGCGGGCGGCCCCGTCCACGTTGCCCCCTGGTGGGTAGGGCAAGACCAGCTTGACGGGCTTGTCGGGCCAGCTGCCCGGCGGCTGGGCGTGGGCCAGCGGGGCGGCCAGGGTGCAGGCGAGCAGGCCTGCGCGCAGGATGGATCTTCGGTGCATGCGATGTCTCCGTTGGGGGCTGTGCCGCGGTGCGGCCGCCCTGGTCTCGTTGTGAATGCATCGTAGGCCGCGCACCCCGCTCGCAACAATGCCGGTATCGCCAAAACGTCCACATGGTGGAACGATTGGGTGCTTCGGCATGGCCTGGCCGCGCCCGCGATTTGCACAATGGCGGCCAGCGCCCGTTTTCGAGGGCGGACCGAACCTGCCGTACGCACCATGACCCCTTCGCACACGACCCTTGCCGCGGACTCCCTCGATCCGGAGGCCACCTATCGCCTGATGAGCGGCATCGTCGTGCCGCGGCCCATCGCCTGGATCACGACCCTGTCGGCGCAGGGCGTCGTCAACCTGGCGCCGTTCTCGTGCTTCACCTTCGTGTCCAACAAGCCGCCGCTGCTGGGGGTGAACATCGGCCGCAAGGCCGGGCGCCTCAAGGACACGGGCGCGCACATCCACGAACGTGGGGAATACGTGGTGAACATCGGGCATGGCGGGCAACTGCATGCCATCCATGAGAGCAGCGCCGAGCATGCGCCGGACGTGAGCGAGGCCGAACTGCTGGGCCTGGCCACGGTGCCGAGCGGCCACATCGCCGTGCCGCGGCTGGCCGATGCACCGGTGTCGATGGAATGCCGGCTCGAGCGCGTCATTCCCTTCGGACTCACCGGGGCGGAGTTCTTCGTGGGCGAGGTGCTGGCTTTCCATGTCCGCAGCGACCTGCTGCAGGCGGGCAAGATCGACACGCGCGCGCTGGACCCGGTGTGCCGCATCGGCGGGCCCAACTACGCCACGCTCGGCGAGATCATCACCTTGCGCGGCATGGCTCAGACGGCCAAGACCGTGGTGGGCGGCGGGGCCTGATGCCGGCGGCTGCCCCGCACGACCGCCGTGACGGCGCGCAGAGCATCCGCCGCGCGGTGGCCGTGCTGCGCATCGTGGCGGCGGGGCAGGAGCATGGGGTGCGGCTCACCGATGTGGCCGGCGCCACCGGCCTGAACCGCCCCACCGCCCACCGCATCCTGCGGGCACTGGTGGGCGAGGGCGCCGTGGAGCACGACGCGGCCACGCGCCGCTATCGGATCGGGCGGGAGGTTTCGCTGATGGGGCTGGCCCGGCCCGCCGGCCTGCCCCTCCGGTCGCTGGCCGCGCCTTACCTGCGCGCCCTGAGCGAGGAGCTGGGTGACACCTGCTTCCTGACCATCCGCAACGGCGATGACTCCGTGTGCCTGGACCGTGCGCTCGGCAGCTACCCGATCAAGGTGCTGTCGATCGAGGTGGGGGCGCGCCGGCTGCTGGGTGTCGGGGTCAGCGGGGTGGTGCTGCTGGCCGCGCTCGACTACCCGGAGGCGGTGCAGATCATGGAGCGCAATGCCGGCCGGCTGCGTGGCCTGCGGCTGCAGGCGGCCGAGATTTTGGAGCGGGGCGCCCAGGCTCGGGTGCAGGGCTATGCCTATGCCGCCAACGGCGTGGTGCGGGGTACGCGCGCCGTCGCGGTGCCCGTGCGCACGCCCGCCGGCAAGACCGTGGCCGGCATCGCGGTCACCACGATCTCCTCGCGCCTGCCGGAGGCGCGGCTGCAGATCGTGGTGGGCGCCATGCAGGCGTGTGCCGCGCGCATCGGCGCGGCCGTTTCGGAGCGCGCCCTGCCAGCCTGATCAGTAGGCGTACACGCCGCGGCCCGTCTTGCGGCCCAGGCGGCCGGCGGCCACGTATTCCTTGAGCAGCGGGCAGGGGCGGTACTTGCTGTCGCCGAACTCTTCCAGGTACACGTTCATCACGGCCAGGCACACGTCCAGGCCGATCATGTCGGCCAGCGCCAGCGGGCCGATGGGCTGGTTGCAGCCCAGCTTCATGCCGGCGTCGATGTCCTCGGCGGTGGCCAGGCCCTCGGCCAGCACGAAGAAGGCCTCGTTGATCATCGGCACCAGGATGCGGTTGACCACGAAGCCCGGCGCGTTCTTGACGGTGATGGGGCTCTTGCCGAGCTTCTCGGACAGCGCCTTGACCGTGTCGTGCGTGGCATCGCTGGTCTGCAGGCCGCGGATGATCTCCACCAGCGCCATCATCGGAACCGGGTTGAAGAAGTGCATGCCGATGAACTTGTCCGGGCGGGACGTGACGGCGGCCAGCTGGGTGATGGAGATGGACGAGGTGTTGGAGGCGATGAGCACCTCGGGTCCCACGAGCGCATCGACCTGTTTGAGGATCTTGACCTTCAGGTCGTGGTTTTCGGTGGCGGCCTCGATGACGAGCTGCGCGGCCTTCAGGTCGTCGTAGTTCGTCGAGGTCTTGATGCGGGCCAGGGCGGCGGCTTTGTCCGCCTCGGTGCATTTTTCCTTCTTGATGAGCCGGTCCAGGCTGCCGGCCACGGTGGCCAGGCCCTTTTGCACCGCGGCGTCGGAGATGTCCACCATCACCACGTCGATGCCGGAAACCGCGCACGCCTGCGCGATGCCGTTGCCCATGGTGCCCGCGCCGATGATGCCCACTGTGCTGATCGTCATGTCGGATGCCTTTGTCTTGGAGAATTGAGAGTAAGTCAGGGAAAGCGATGCCCTGATGTTATCGGCAGTGCCGGGCATGCCCATTGCTAGTCTGGTCGCCATGGAGACGACACAGGACGTGGTTTGGCCGGGCCCGGGGCACACCCCCTGGGAGCATCGCCTGCGCCTGCTGCTCGATTCCACCGACGAAGGCGTGTTCGGCATCGACCTGGCCGGCAACTGCATGTTCATCAACCAGGCCGCGGCGCGCATGATCGGCAGCGCGCCGCCGGCCGTGCTGGGCCGCAACATGCATGCGCTCACGCACCATTCCCATGCCGACGGCGCCCACTATGCCGAGGCGGACTGCCCGATCTTCAACGCCTTCCGCCGCGGCATGCCCTGCCGGCTGGACAACGAGGTGTTCTGGCGCCAGGACGGCAGCAGCTTCGCGGTGGAGTACTCCAGCCACCCCATCGTGGAGGACGGGGCGGTGCAGGGCGCGGTGATCGCCTTCGTGGACATCACGGCCCGCCGCCACGCGGCCGAGGAACTGCAGCGCGCCCACGACGGGCTGGAACTGCGCGTGGCCGAGCGCACGCAGGCCCTGTCGCAGGCGCTGCAGCAGCTGCGGGAGCTGTCCGCCTATTCCGAACGGGTGCGCGAAGAAGAGCGCACCCGTATCGCGCGCGAGGTGCACGACGAACTGGGCAGCCTGCTGGTGGCCCTGAAGATGGACGTGAACTGGCTGCACAAGCGGCTGGGCGAGCAGGCCCAGCGCAGTGCCAGCGACGCGGACGCCATGCGCTCGCAGATGCGCTGCAAGTGCCAGAACATGAGCCGGTCGATCGAGACCGCCGTGGACAACGTGGGCCGCATCATCACCGACCTGCGCCCCAGCATCCTGGACCACCAGGGCCTGTGGGCCGCGCTGGAATGGCAGGCCCAGGAGTTCGCGCAGGCGGCCGAGATGGCGCTGGACTGGCGTTGCGCCGTGCCCGGGTCGGACGGGCGGCTGCCCGACGACGACGCCACGGCGGTGTTCCGCATCTTTCAGGAGATCCTGAGCAACATCGGCCGACACGCGCGCGCCGGCGCCGTGGCGGTGGACATCGCGGTGCGCGGGGGCCATCTGCAGCTGCGCGTACAGGACGACGGCGTAGGCGTGGAGCGCCAGGCGCTGGAGGCGCCCACGTCCTACGGCGTGATGGGCATGCGCGAGCGCGCGAGGCAACTCGGCGGGCAGCTGCACATCACCAGCGCACCCGGCGCGGGCACCTGCCTGCTGCTGGAGGTGCCTTGGGCGGTTGCCGCACCACGGCGCGGAGCGCCGGCATGACCGGGGGCGCCGCGCCCATCCGCCTGCTGCTGTGCGATGACCACCGCATCGTGCGCGAGGGGCTGCGCCAGGTGCTGTGCGACCCGGCCAACGGCGCGCCGGAGATCCTCATCGCCGCCGAGGCCACGCAGGGGGACGACGTGCTCGATCGCGTGCAGGCGCTGGCCGGACGTGCTGGGCTGGACCTGGTGCTGCTGGACATTGCCATGCCCGGACTGGACGGTCTGGAGGTGCTGCAGACCCTGCGCCGCCGCTGGCCCGACCTGCCGGTCCTGATGCTCAGCACCTACCCCGAACGCCAGTACGCCGCGCGCTGCCTGCAGATGGGCGCGGCCGGCTACCTGCACAAGAGCGCCGACCCGGACGACATGGTGGCCGCGGTGCGCAAGGTGGCGGGTGGCGGCTGTTATCTGTCGGATGCGGCGGCCCAGGCGCTGGCCGGCGCCGTGGGCCGCACCAGTGCGGTGCGGTCGGCCGGCGGCCGGGCGGCGGGGGTGGAGGCCTTGTCGCACCGGGAGTACCAGGTCTTTCGCCTGCTCACCGCAGGGCACAGCGTGGGCGAAATCGGTGCGCAATTGCGGCTGGCGTCCAACACGGTGAGCACCTACCGCGCCCGCATCCTGGAAAAGACCGGCGCGCGCAACGATGTGGAACTGGCCCTGCTGGCGCAGCAGGCCGTCGGCGGCTGATCCATGGCGGATCAGCGGCGACGCGTGTAGGGCTGGCACTACGCGCCGTAGTGCGGCGGGGCATGAAATCGCCGCGCCGGGGCCGGCAGGGCGCGTTCTGGCCCGCCGCTTGCGAGACGGCCGGCATCGTCTTCAGTCTTCACGGAGGTGCCCCATGTCCGACTACTTCTCGCCCTACGACGCCGATCGCCCGCTGATGATGCGCTGCTCGTGCGGCCGCGACCACAGCGTGGCCGACCACCAGGCCGAAGCGGCGGCGCAGGCCACCGCCACGCTGCGCGCACGCAGCCTCACCGCCGATTTCGAGGCCTACAGCCAGGAGTTCATCGAAGCCACGCTGGTCAAGGCGCTCTTCCCGCACGATGCGGTGCGCCGCCGCTTCCTGCGCGCCGTGGGCAAGGGCACGGCCATGGCCGCCATCGGCAGCGTGCTGCCCGTGGCCAGCCTGCAGGCCATGGCGCAAGAGAAAGGCGCCGTCGAGAAGAAGGATCTCAAGATCGGCTTCATCCCGATCACCTGCGCCACGCCGCTGATCATGGCCCACCCCCTGGGCTTCTACAAGCAACAGGGGCTGAATGTGGAGGTGGTCAAGACGGCCGGCTGGGCACTCATCCGCGACAAGATGCTCAACAAGGAGTACGACGCCACGCACTTCCTGAGCCCCATGCCGCTGGCGATCTCGCTGGGTGCCGGCTCCAACGCCGTGCCCATGAACGTGGCCACCATCCAGAACACCAACGGCCAGGCCATCACCCTGGCGAACAAGCACAAGGACAAGCGCGATCCCAAGCTGTGGAAGGGCTTCAAGTTCGCGGTGCCGTTCGAGTACAGCATGCACAACTTCCTGCTGCGCTACTACGTGGCGGAGCACGGCCTGAACCCTGACACCGACATCCAGGTCCGCGTGGTGCCGCCGCCCGAGATGGTGGCCAACCTGCGGGCCGGCAACATCGACGGCTACCTCGGCCCCGACCCGTTCAACCAGCGCGCGGTGTACGAGGAGATCGGCTTCCTGCACCTGCTCACCAAGGACCTGTGGAGCGGCCACCCGTGCTGCGCCTTCGGCACCAGCACCGAATTCATCCAGAAGAACCCGCAGACCTTTGCCGCGCTCTACCGTGCCGTCCTCACCGCGGCAGCCATGGCGCGCAAGGCGGAGAACCGCGAGCTGATCGCCAAGGTCATCGCACCTTCCCAGTACCTCAACCAACCCGAAACGGTGCTCACGCAGGTGCTGACGGGCAAATTCGCCGATGGCCTGGGCAAGATCCAGAACGTGCCCGACCGCGCCGACTTCGACCCCATCCCGTGGCAGAGCATGGCGGTGTGGATGCTCACGCAGATGAAGCGCTGGGGCTACCTCAAGGGCGACGTGAACTACAAGCAGATCGCCGAGAAGGTGTTCCTGCTGACCGACGCGAAGAAGCACATGAAGGAGCTGGGCCAGAAGGTGCCCGACGGCGCGTACCCACCCTTCACCATCATGGGCAAGACGTTCGACCCCGCCCAGCCGGAAGCCTACCTGCAGGGCTTTCCCATTCGCCGGCAGGGCTGAGCCATGCGCGCCTCGCTCTCCATCAAGGCGGCCCTGGTGTCGGCCTTTCTGCTGCTGGCGCTGCTGGGCCTGTGGGCGGCGGCCACGCAGCACACAGCCGGTGCCGGCAGCCCTGCGGCAAGCCTGACCGCCGAGGAAATCGAATACCAGAAGATGCTGGGCAAGGACCCGGGCGGCAGCGGGGGCGGTGCGTCCGCCAGCGGCTTTCCCACGCCCGCGCAGTTCGGGGCCACGGCCTGGAAGCACCTGGCCGATCCGCTGTACGACAACGGGCCTAATGACAAGGGCTTTCTGATCCAGCTCGGCCATTCGCTGGCGCGCGTGGGGCTGGGCTTCGCGCTGGCCTGCCTGGTGGCGGTGCCGCTGGGCTTCGTGATCGGCATGAGCCCGCTGCTCGACCGCGCCTTCGCGCCCTTCATCCAGGTGCTCAAGCCCATCAGCCCGCTGGCGTGGATGCCGCTGGCGCTCTACACGATCAAGGATTCGTCCATCTCGGGCATCTTCGTGATCTTCATCTGCTCGGTCTGGCCCATGCTGCTGAACACCGCCTTCGGCGTGGCGTCCGTCAAGCGCGAATGGCTCAACGTGGCGCGCACGCTGGAGGTCTCGCCCCTGCGCAAGGCCTTCCTGGTGATCCTGCCCGCCGCCGCGCCCACCATCCTCACGGGCATGCGCATCAGCATGGGCATTGCCTGGCTGGTGATCGTGGCCGCCGAGATGCTGGTGGGCGGCACCGGCATCGGCTACTTCGTGTGGAACGAGTGGAACAACCTGTCGCTCTCCAACGTGATCTTCGCCATCGTGGTGATCGGCGTGGTGGGCATGCTGCTCGACCTGGCCTTCGCCGGCCTGCAGAAGGCGGTGACCTATGTGGAATGAGAACGCCATGGCCCCTGCAGCCGCCCAGCCCGGCGTGGCCACCGCCGCAACAGCAGCAAACGCGGCAGCATCCTCAGCTCCGCGCTTTCTGCAGATCGAGCGCCTCGGCAAGGCCTACGCGCCCACGCGGCCGGTCTTCGCCGACGTGTCGTTCGAGATCGCGCGTGGCGAGTTCGTCTGCATCATCGGCCATTCGGGCTGCGGCAAGACCACCATCCTGAACGTGCTGGCCGGCCTGGACAGCGCCACGGCGGGCCATGTCTTCATGGACGGGCGCGAGGTGGACGGCCCGGGCCTGGAGCGCGGCGTAGTGTTCCAGAGCCACGCCCTCATGCCGTGGCTCACGGTGCGCCAGAACATCGCCTTCGCCGTCAAGTCGCGCTGGCCCGACTGGACGGCCACCCAGGTGAGGGCGCACGTGGAGAAGTTCGTCGCCATGGTGGGCCTGCTGCCGGCCATCGACAAGAAGCCGTCGCAGCTGTCGGGCGGCATGAAGCAGCGCGTGGGCATTGCCCGGGCGTTCTCCATCCAGCCCAAGATGCTGCTGCTGGACGAGCCCTTCGGCGCCCTGGACGCGCTCACGCGCGGAACCATCCAAGACGAGCTGATGGGCATCGTGCGCGAGACGCAGCAGACCGTCTTCATGATCACCCACGACGTGGACGAAGCCATCCTGCTGGCCGACCGCATCCTGCTCATGCGCAACGGCAGCGACACGCCCGCCGGCTACGTGCCCGGCGGCATTGCCGAGGTCGTCGCCAACCCGCTGCCCCGCAGCCGCACCCGCAGCGGCCTGCACCACCTGGACGGCTACTACGCGCTGCGCAACCACATCGTCGACTTCCTCGTCATGCGGGCCCACGCGCACTGAGCGCCTCGCCCCGCTCTTCCTCTTTCCTTCTATCCACACAACCGGAGGCACCAGCCATGAACCGTCTCGAAGTGACCGAAAAAATCATCAGCACCAAAGTGTCCAAGGGCCTGCAGTGGGCCGACATCGCCAAGAAGGTGGGGCAGTCCAAGGAATGGACGACGGCCCTGTGCCTGGGCCAGATGACGGCCACGCCGGCGCAGGCCAAGATCGTCGGCAAGATCTTCGGGCTCACGGCCGAAGAGCAGAAGTGGCTGCAGGTCGTGCCCTACAAGGGCTCCCTGCCCACGCCCGTGCCCACCGATCCGCTGATCTACCGCTGGTACGAGGTGGTGAGCGTGTACGGCACCACCATCAAGGAGCTGATCCACGAAGAGTTCGGCGACGGCATCATGAGCGCCATCGACTTCAGCATGGACATCCAGCGCGAGGCCGATCCCAAGGGCGACCGCGTGAACGTGGTGCTGTCGGGCAAGTTCCTGCCGTACAAGCAATACTGATTTCGGTACACCCCCCTGAGCGGCTACGCCGCTTCCCCCGCTCTCGCCGCGCTGCGCACGGCGGGCAGGGGGCGCAGCCCTCGCTGCGGGACGGCCCTCGCTCGGCTGCTGCTGGTCTTTGGCAGCGCCAGTGGTGGAAGCTGTTAGGTATGGCAGGCCGAATCGGCGGCGTCGCGTTGGCGCTACGCCGCTGGGACGATCGTGGGGCCGCTGAGCAGTAGTCGCGCTGCGCCGGGGCGCTGGGCGATGTGCTGGAGGGGCAGTCGCTCTATCATCGCGGGCTGTGTAGCGCCCACCGCTGGGCGCATCTCCCTCCCTCCAACCTTCTGCCCTGATCTGCCCATGACCACCCTCGGCACCCCCCTCTCGCCCTCCGCCACCAAAGTGATGCTGCTCGGCAGCGGAGAGCTGGGCAAGGAAGTCCTCATCGCCCTGCAGCGCCTGGGTGTCGAAACGATTGCCGTGGACCGCTACGAGAACGCGCCCGGCCAGCAGGTGGCGCACCATGCGCGCACCATCACCATGAGCGACCCGGCGCAACTGAAGAAGCTGATCGAAGCCGAGCGCCCGCACCTAGTGGTGCCCGAGATCGAGGCCATTGCCACCCCCATGCTCGAAGAGCTGGAAGCCGCCGGCACCGTGCGCGTGATTCCCACGGCCCGCGCCGCGCGCCTCACCATGGACCGCGAAGGCATCCGCCGCCTGGCCGCTGAAACGCTGGGCCTGCCCACCAGCCCCTACCGCTTCTGCGATTCGGTGGAGGAACTGCAGGCCGCCATCGACGGCACCGACGGCCAGCCCGCCATCGGCTTCCCGTGCGTGGTCAAGCCCGTGATGAGCAGCTCCGGCAAGGGCCAGAGCAAGCTCGACGGCCCGGCCGACGTGCAAAAGGCCTGGGATTACGCCATGGCCGGCGGCCGCGTGAGCCACGGCCGCGTCATCGTCGAAGGTTTCATCGACTTCGAATACGAGATCACCCTGCTCACCGTGCGCGCCAAGGCCGCCGACGGCAGCATCCAGACCCACTTCTGCGAACCCATCGGCCATCTTCAGGTGGCGGGCGACTATGTGGAAAGCTGGCAGCCCCAGCCGATGCAGTCGCTGGCACTGCAGCGCGCCAAGGACATCGCCAAGGCCGTGACCGACGATCTGGGCCGCGGCCTGGACGGCCAGCCCTCGGGCCTGGGCCTCTTCGGCGTGGAGCTGTTCGTGAAGGGCGACGAGGTCTGGTTCAGCGAGGTCAGCCCCCGCCCGCACGACACCGGCCTGGTCACCCTGGCCACCCAGCACCAGAGCGAATTCGAACTGCATGCCCGCGCCATCCTGGGCCTGCCGGTGGACCCCAGCCTGCGCAACCCCGGCGCCAGCGCCGTGATCTACGGCGGCGTGGACGCCCACGGCATCGCGTTCGACGGCGTGGACGAAGCCCTGGCCGTGCCCGGCACCGACCTGCGCCTCTTCGGCAAGCCGGAGAGCTTCACCAAGCGGCGCATGGGCGTGGCCGTGGCGCGGGCTGCCGATGTGGATACCGCCCGCGCCAACGCCAAGCTGGCGGCAGGGAAGGTGAAGCCGCGGGTGGCTTAACTCGGCCAGAAGCGGTCATGCGAGCGATCACCCGTGTCGGGTAGATGGGTGACCACGCCCGCTGACGCGAAAAACGGCGGGGCAAGGCATACCTAGAGCCACTTTCCTTGCCAAGTCAACAACGGCGCTGTGGTGGCGTACTCCCGCAGGTAGATGGGCTTACCGTCGCTCCGTCGGGCGGCGGTAAAGCCAGCGAAGCGTGGACAGCATCGCCTTCTCTTCATGTGCCCGCCAGCCATCGATGTATCTGTCCAGCAGTTGCATTGGATCCCCGTAGAGCGTTGGGCTCGCGTTGATTGACGTAGTCGCCCATCACGGCCGGAAAGTGGGGCGCCGGATTGAAAAATACCCAATCAGTACTTTGCCCGACTGCGTGAAAACCGCGCCAGCGTGCTGCACTGCATCCATAGCGACGCTGACTTTTTTGCATGCCGGTCACGCGGAGCAAGCGGTTCTGTTACGGCAATACTGCTGGCGGCCAGCTAAGTTGCCGTTGCAAGCTCAGGCTGTCCTCCAGATGCCAGCGCTCGGCAATCAGGCCCTCCTCGATCCGCAGGATGTCGGTCGCCAAGTAATCGATGCGCTGACTTTTTGCGAGCACACCGTTGCGGTCGCCGAGCAGCCTGCCGGTGATCCGCAAGTGGCTGACAACACGGTCTCCAGCAATGATCTGTTGCAGAACATGGGCCCGGCCGTTGGGGAACTGCTTGCGGAACGAATCCCGGGACACTTCCACGCTGGCTTTATCTCCTGGCGTTCCTGCCGGCGACGTTCGATCCGTGAAATCCGAGGACATGGCGTTCGAAGAAATGGCTTCGTTGTCTCCATTCCACCAGCCATAGTAGCGCTGCACCAGGTCCGCCATCCCACGGCTGACCTCGGGGCAGACCGCCGAGTCGATCAGGACTTCCGGCTTTGCTATGGTCCGGCTGGCTACGTCGGCCATGTCGGCGTATTCCCAGTCCGGTTGCAACAAACCCCCGTGGTCGCGCCATCGGCGCAGCCACGTCGGGAGATCCACCATGGCTAGCCTCATGTGGTGATTGAAGGTTCCAGTCTCTGGCCATGCGACGCCATCGTTGCGAGCGAAGCCCAACCGGTACTTCCGCATCGTGTCGTCGCGGTGGGCATCGACCTCGGCCTTCAACTCCCGCTCCGAAAGCAGCACCCGCTCTATAGGCCTGCCAAGCACGCGTTCCACGGTGTCAGCCAACTCGGCGTAGGTGAAGGTATCGCCAGACAGGAAGACCACTTGATCTGAGTACCGCCGATGATTCAGCGCTATCAAAGCCGCCATGCGACCGATGTCCTCGGGCGTAGTCACCGTCAAGCGATAGGACCAGTCGCCCAGGGCGTGGACCTTTCCTTCCTGCAGATCGACCAGGCCGAATGCGGGAAGGAAAACGAAGCTCGTGAACATTCCGGTCGACACGATGGTCCATTTCACGCGCGACTGGGATCGCAGTAGCGCACGCACATCCGCCTGCTCATCGAACACTTCTTGTCCGCTGCCATGGCCCACGATGTCGTAGTCCACTCCGAACTGCCAGGGGATGTAATGCTCGATATCCGCTTCAAGCGCTGCTGTGGTGATCTTCAGCTGTGTGCCTCGCCCACCGACGAAGCCAGTGCAACCGATGACCTGCGTGAATTGGGAAAAGACTGCTGACAACTGCCGCGCATCCGACGTGGCGAGGTCCATCTCGACGATGGCTACGCCCAGCGAGCGCAAGCTGGCGCGCACTCGGAGCGCACTGTCGTTGGCTGCGTTCGGCATGGATGGAGGCAGCAGGACCGAGACGGTATCGTCGGCCTCTTTTAATTGAAGCAGTTCACGGATGACGGACATGCCGAGTTCACCGGCTCCGAGGACGAGGATATTTCTGTAGCTAGAGTTGCGAGGCATGGAAGACTCTGTATTGGTGGATTCCGCAGAATCGCTGAGTCAGCGCACCAAGTGAAGAAGGCACAACGTTGATACCGAACCACTCGTCATCATTTGAAGAAGTCATCCGGATGTCTCGGGAGGCATGCGACGCCCTCAGTGATGAGGACGATGACCTCAAGCGCGGAGTTTTGGGGCATGCCGGAAGCCGCTGGTCGCTGGGTGTGGTCTATCTGCTGGCCACCAACGGAACGTTGAGGCATGCCGAACTGGCACGCAATCTTCCCGGCATCACGCAACGCATGCTCACGCGCACGCTCCGGCAACTGGCTCGCGATGGGCTGATAGACCGGCACGATTACGGTGAGATGCCGCCACGCGTCGAGTACCGGCTGACAGACCTCGGGCGAGGATTTCTCACAAGCATGTTGCCCCTGTGGGGCTGGATACTGGGCAATGCACAGGCATTTCGCGACGCCCGCAGCCGGTTTGATGAACCCGCGCCACCCGTCACCGAGTGGCCGGGTTCACTCATCCATCGGTTATAGGATGCGGTAAGCGCCGCCAGCCCGGCGCCCGCTGCGAGTTGCCTCAACGCGAACGCTTTGACCCCGTGTCTTCAAGCGCTGCTCGGCGAACCCCCCCCGCGCTCGACCCCCGCACCACCAGCGCCCCTTCCAGTACCACCTGCCGCACCGGCCGCGCCGGATCCTGCATGCGCTGCAGCAGCAGCTCCGCCGCCGTGCGGCCGATGTCGTAGGTGGGCTGCGCAACCGTGGTGACATCCAGCGCAGGCAACGAAGTCCAGTCGTTGTTGTCGAAGCCCGCGATGCCGATGTCGTGCGGCGGGCGCAGGCAGGCGGCCTGCACGGCCTGCAGGGCGCCCAGCAGCAGCAGGCCGTTGGTGGCGAGCAGGGCGTCGGGCCGCTCGGGGCCGGACAGCAGCTGGGCCGTGGCGTGTTCGCCGGCCTCGCGCGTCGGGTCCATCCACACCGGCTGCGGCGCCAGGCCGCGGGCGGCCAGGGCCTCTGCATAGCCGGCGTGGCGCTGCTGCCCGGTGGTGCTGTGGGTGCCCGCCAGCAGGGCGATGCGGCGGTAGCCGTTGTCCAGCAGATGCTCGGTGGCGCGGCGGGCGGCGGCGTGGTTGTCCAGCACCACGCGGTCGGCGCGCGTGGTGTCCAGCGCCCGGTCCACCAGCACCAGGGGGAAGGGCCAGGCCTGCGGGCGCAGCTGCTTGAGGCCGGCCATGGTGGGCGACAGGATCACGCCACTGGCCTGCTCGTCGGCCATCAGTTCCAGGTACGACTGCTCCTTGGCCGGGTCTTCGTCGCTGTTGCACAGGATGAGCCGCAGCCCGTGGCGGTAGGCCACGTCTTCCACGGCGCGGCCCACGTCGGTGAAGAAAGCGCTGCGGATGTCCGAAACGATCAAGCCCACCAGCGAGGCACGGCGCTGGCGCAGGCGGCGTGCCGCCAGGTTGGGGCGGTAGGCCAGTTCGGCGATGGCGCGCTCCACCTGCTCGCGCAGCGGCGCGCGCACGGCCCCGGGCGTGCTGAGCACGCGCGACACGGTGGTGGTGGATACGCCGGCGCGCTGCGCCACGTCCTTGATGCTGGCCACGCGGATGGCTCCTGAGAAGAGTGGGATGAGAGAAGGAATACGAACCGCCTGAAATGGTATCGATTCCTCGCCATGTTGAAAAGCACGGGTGAGCCAAGGCGTCCATCGAGGTCCTCCACGGCTGCCCAGACATCCTGTATGTCGGTGTTTTCCCTTAATTCTCAACCGTAAAGCGTTCTGAAGCGCTTGCTGGCAGCGTGCTGTGCAGCCCATAATCACGTTTGGAATCGATACCAAATTTCGCAGGAGACATTGCCATGTCCACCATTCCGGTCGAGGTGCGCCTGGGCGCGGCCCCGCACAACCGCGAAGACGCCGTGCGGGCCGCAGGCGCCTTGCTGGCCCAGGCCGGCCACATTCAGCCTGCCTATGTCGACAGCCTGCTGCAGCGCGAGAAGGTGGCCAACACCTTTCTGGGCGAGGGCCTGGCCATTCCCCATGGCATGGTGGAAGACAAGCACCTGGTGCGCCGCACCGGCCTGGCCGTGCTGCAGGTGCCGGCCGGCGTGCGCTGGGGCGACGACGCCAAGCAGGCGCACCTGGTGGTGGCGATCGCCGCGTCGTCGGACGAGCACATCCAGGTGCTGCGCCGCCTCACCCGCGTGATGCGCGATGGGGCGCTGATGCGCCGCCTGGCCACGACCACCGACGTCGGCGAGATCGTGCGCGCACTCACCGGCGACGATGCCGTGGGCGGTGCGCAGGGCGGCAGCGGCGCACCGCCGGCCCTGGATGACTTTCCGCTGGGCCGCGAGCTGTCCTTGAACTACCCCAACGGCCTGCACGCCCGGCCGGCCGGCGAATGGGCGCGCGTGGCCGGCCGCTTCAGCGCGCGGGTGCACGTGCGCTGCGGCGACACGGTGGCCGACGCCAAGAGCGTGGCCGCGCTGCTGGGCCTGGGTGCCGGGCGAGGCGCGCAGCTGCGCCTGTCGGCCCAGGGCACGGATGCGGCGGCGGCGCTTTCGACGTTGCACGCCACCATCCAGCGCCTGGGCGAGGAGGAAAGCCGGCAGGCCGAGCTATCCGCTGCGCGGCAGGCGCAGGCCCAGGGGCTGGGCGCCGAGCTGGGCGACTGGCAGCCCGCCGCGCGCCGCACCTTCACGGGCATCGCCGCCAGCCCCGGGCTGGTGGTGGGCACGCTGGTGCAGGCCGCAGGCACCGAGCTGGAAGTGGAAGACCGCTTCACCACCATCGCCGAGGAAGCCGCCCAGCTGGACCGCGCGCTGGCCGCCGCGCTGGGCCAGTTGCAGCAACTGGCGGACGATGCCAAGGCCGGCGGCCGCGCCGAGCAGGCCGCCATCTTCACCGCGCACCAGGGCCTGCTGCAGGATGCCGACCTGCTGCAGGCCGTGAGCCGCCAGGTGGTGCAGCGCCACGGCGCCGCCTGGGCCTGGCGCCATGCCATGGCCGAGCGCGTGGCCGCGC
>JAEWPH010000036.1 GCA_023460715.1 Pseudomonadota bacterium
GATCCAGGTCATTGCGTCATCTCGTGCGTCGCCCCTGGCGGGTGCCGAAGGCGCCCGCCATTGCCGTTCAGGAAGAAGAAAGAAATGCGGCGGCGCGGCACCCTGCCCGGGCCGCCCCACCGCGCCGCGCCATCACACCGCGATGGACACCACGTCGCGGCGCACCATCTGGCCCTTCTCGATCACGTACACGCCGAAGTCCGGCGTCGCGTCGCCGAACTTGTCGAAGTCGAGCTTGCTGGAGGCGCCTTCGTAGTTCACCTTGGCCTTCTTGGCCAGCTGCGCCATGCCTTCGGCGAAGGAATACACGGCGGTGCCGGGTGCGTTGGCGACGTCGCGGATCCGCGCGTTGACCTGCTCCACCGTGGCCTTGGGGCCGGCGGCCTCCATGGCCAGGGCCAGCGAAACCACCATGTCGTAGGCCATGGCGGCGTAGATGTTGGTGGCGGCGGATTTGCCCGTGGCCTTGGTGAAGGCGGCGTCGAACTGCGCGTACGCCGTGCTCTTTTCGTTGGACACCGTGTCCACCGAGATGATGCCTTCGCAGACCTCGGCGCCCAGGGCCTTCACCAGGTCGGGGTTGGCCGCCCAGCCCGGGATGATCCATTGGTTGTTGGCGCCGGACTGGAACCACTCGCGCAGGATGATGGTGGTGTCGGGCAGGTACGAGCCCATCACGATCACGTCGGGCTTGGCCGCGAGGATCTTCTGCAGTTCGCTGCGGTAGCTCGGGCGGCTGGGTTCATAAGTGACGTGCGCCGCCACCTTGCCGCCGCGCTTTTCCCACACGCGGGTGAAGCCTTCCACGTTGCCCAGGCCCGAGGCGTTGTTGAACGCCATGGTGGCGGGCCGCTTGAAGCCGCGCTTGGCGCAGATCTCGGCGAACGCGGCGCCGAAGCGGTCGTTGGTCGCCTGGAAGCGCCAGACCAGGTCCTTGGTGTCGAGCGTGGAGATGGCCGGCGCGCCCGAGACGTTCATCTCGATGATGCCGGCGGCATCGGTCAGCGGCATCACCGCCAGCGACACGCCCGAGGCCCAGGTGCCCAGCACGGCCTGCACCTTGTTCACCTCGATCAGCTTCTTGGCGGCCAGCACGGCGGCGTCCGGCTTGGTCTGCGAGTCTTCGGTGAAGAGTTCGAGCTTGCGGCCGCCCGCGCCGCCGGCGGCGTTGACCTCGTCCACCGCCAGGCGAATGGCCTGCTGCATGCCCGGGCCGTAGGGGCTGCCCGCGCCGGTGATCGGTGTGAGCGAGCCGATGCGGAACACGTCGCCCTGCTGGCTGAAGCCGATCGAGGGAAGGCACTGCAGGGCGGCTGCGGCGCCGCCGAGCTTCAAAAGGTTTCTACGTTGCATGGTGGTCTCCGGTGAGGCGGGGGAATCGAAAGAAGAAACGAGGGGATCTCAGAGGGTGTTCTTGACGAAAGCGCCGTCCTTGACGATCGCGCGGATGCGCTCGCCCTGGCCCAGCAGGCAGCTGATATCGGCCAGCGGGTCGCCATCGACCAGCAGCAGGTCGGCGATGGCCCCCGCGGTGATCTCGCCGAGCTGGCCCTGCTGGTTCAGGATCTCGGCGCCGATCAGCGTGGCCTGCTGCAGCACCGGGCCGTTGCCCAGGATCTCTGCGCGCAGGCTCAATTCGTCGGACTGCAGGTAGTGCGTCTCGGCCAGCAGATCGCTGCCCAGGCCCATCTTCACGCCGGCCCTGGCCAGGATTTCGATGGCCTTCTTGCCCTGGCCGCGCACCGTGTCGATCTTGGCGATGGACACTGCCGGCAGGCCATAGCGCTCGCCTTCGTTGGCCAGGCCTTCATACGTGACGAGTGTCGGGACCATGAAGGCGCCCCGCTCAGCCATCAGCTCGGCGGTGGGCGCATCGACCAGGTTGCCGTGCTCGATGGTGCGCACGCCGCAGCGCACGGCGCGGGCGATGGCACGCGGCGTGTAGGCATGCGCCATCACATAGGTGCTGGCGTTGTCGGCCTCTTCCACGATGGCGCGCAGTTCGGCCTCGGAATAGCCCAGGTTCTGGATCGGATCGTTGGGCGAGGCCACGCCGCCCGAGGCCATTACCTTGATCTGCGTGGCGCCCTTGAGCATTTCTTCCCGCACCGCCAGGCGGCAGGCGTCAACGCCATCGACCACGCGGCCGATGTTGCCCAGCTTGTAGGCGCAGGAACAGACGTCCAGGTCGTCGTTGCGCTGGCGGAAGTCCGCATGCCCGCCGGTCTGCGACAGCGCCTTGCCCGAGGGGAAGATGCGCGGGCCCTGCACCAGCCCCGTGCGCACGGCTTCGGCCAGCGACCAGTCCGCACCGCCCGCGTCCCGCACGGACGTGAAGCCGCGGCCGAGCATGCCCTGCATGATGGGCAGCGACCGCAGCATGGTGAAGACATTGGGCATCTTGGCCACCGTGCCGAGATTGAAGGACGACGCCACCACGTGCACGTGGCAGTCGATCATGCCGGGCATGAGCGTCATGCCGCGCGCGTCGATGCGCGTGGCGCCCTCGCCCGCCGCCAGGTTTTCGCCCACGGCGGCGATGCGCCCGTGCTGCACCAACACGGAGAGCCCGGTGCGCAAGGTGAGCGCATGCACGTCCAGCACGCGGCAGTTGTCGATCAGCAAAGTGGTCATGGAGAGAAAGGGTGGAACGCGATGGCTTGAAAAATACTCATGGCGGTGCATATTCGGGTTATCCGCAGGTCGCCCCGCACAACTTTGGTGCTAAAGGAGCAAATCACACGGGAAAACTCGTCACAGCGCCGTCACAGGACGCATTTATCAGGCCAATCGGGCCTGCGGGCAACGCCCTAAAATCTCACCCACCCATGACTATTAATCATGACCCACCATGCGACGCCTGTGCCCCACCATCTCGGAACTGAACGCCTTCCACTCGGCCGCCAAGCACCAGGCGTTCACGATGGCAGCGCGCGAGCTGTGCGTGACGCAGAGCGCCATCAGCCGCCACATCGCATCGCTGGAAGACTACCTGGGCCAGAAGCTCTTTATCCGCAAGGCCAGCGGCCTGGAGCTGACCGATGCCGGTGCCACCTACCTCAACGCCACGCGGCCGGCCATGGCCGCGCTGGAATCGGCCACCACGCAGCTCATGTCGTACGGCGGCAGCGGCGGCGCGCTCAACCTCTCGGTGCCGCCCACCTTCGCGGCGCAGTGGCTGTTCCCTCGCCTAGGGCACTTCAAGCGCACGCTGCCGCAGGTGTCGCTGAACTTCGTGCGCTATCAGCACGCGCACGACTTCGCGGTGCCGTATGAGTTCGACGCGGCCATCCAGTACGGCTACGGCAACTGGCCTAGCGCCAACGCGCGCTACCTGATCGGCAAGGAAACCAGCATCGTCTGCAGCCCGCAGCTGCAAACCGCCCTGCCCCTGCGCACCCCCGCCGACCTGCAGCACGCCACGCTGCTGCAGCACATCGAGGTGCCGCTCGCCTGGCACGACTGGATGGTGGCCAATGGCTGCGACACCAGCGGCAGCCGCTTCGGGCCGGGCTTCAACCTGTATTCGCTCATCATCCGCGC